>JALZAQ010000047.1 GCA_030948255.1 Gemmatimonadota bacterium | reverse complement strand
GCTCGATGGCCGGAGCCCGCCGCGCCATGTCCTCCAGCCGATCCAGCGCGCCGGCTGGGATCGGAGCCCGGAGGTCGTCGGCGAGATAGCGCAGCATCACCGCCAGAGGCAGCGTGAGCCGGCTCCGCTCCGCCGCGGTGGTGAACGTCGTCCAGTCCAGCTCGGGATGTCGCTGGATGACGTGCCACGCGTCGCATACCCACCGCGGCGATCGCGGGACGCAGGTGCCCGACGCGTGGCCGCCGATGTGAAGAAGCATGTCGGCGGGGGACAATATCGTCATCGCGATTCCGGCCACGCGCTGTGGAAGCGCGCGAGCCCATGCATCCCCCGCCGGCAGATAGTAGAAGGCCGAGTCGAAGAGGCGCGAGTGAAGCTCGATGGGAAGGCCCGAGCTGTGGCGCAGCCTGATGCCGGTCGCATCGCGGTCCGGCTCCCCATCCGATCTGGCCAGTCCCAGCCGCTCGAGCGCCGATGCCGCGCGCTCGAGATCATCAGGGGGGATGAGAAGATCGATGTCGTGGCAGTGGCGCAACGCGGGCTCGGCGTAGCTCGCGACCGACAGCGCCGCTCCCCGGAGCGCGATCGCGGGAACAGCCTCGCGATCGAGTGCGGATAACATATCACGCAGGATGCGCAGGTAGGTCGCGGACCGCATCTGCTCGCGCGCGTAGGCGAGGCGAAGGTAGGGGACGAGCGACATGTCCACGTCGGCACCGGCGCGGCGCAGTGACGCGAACAGCAGCGGGAGCATCCTCTTCAGCGGGAGGGAGTCGTCCGCCATCGCCGCCTTCACATCTCCCGTGAGAGCGCGCCACTCCCGCCAGGAATCCCGGGCGTCGCTCCCATCGAGCAAGGCGGCCCGTAGCAGCCACGTCATCTCACGCGAGGGCAGCATGACGGTCAGCGCCGTCGCGAGCGCGGAGCGGCGCCCCGACATCACGCCGGCCGCTCCGTGCGCTTACGACGGAGCGTCCGTCCCACAAGGTTGAGCATCTCCTCCTGGCTGTCTTGTCGCTCTAACCGGCTCATATTCGCGCGGTGCATCCGGCGATAAGCGAGCAGCTCGGGGAGCGTCTCCACCACCGCGCCCCGCTCGCCCGCCCGCGCGAACCAGTCCACCGTGGCGCTGTGCCGCAGCGTCGGATCGAAGGTCCCCACCGCCTCGAAGGCCCGGCGGCGCGCCATCATCGTGCTCCCCGCCCAGCCGGGGCCGTCGGCACGGCCGTCGTGCCGGTAACGCGTCTCCTCGTCTCCCAGTGCATCGCTCCAGAACATCGTCACGTGCGTCAGGCAGCAGTCGAGGTCGGGTCGCGCATCGAAGAGCGCCGCTTGCCGAGCGAGCTTCTCGGGGTGCCAGCGATCATCGGCGTCGAGAAAGGCGATCAACTCTCCGCGCGCCTTGCTGATCCCGTGATTGCGTGCCGCCGGTGGCCCCTGATTGAGCTGCGGGATGCACCGAATGACATCGCCGAACTCCGCCACCGCCGCCGCCGTGCCATCCGTCGACCCGTCATCCACGACGATAACCTCGAGCGGCCGATGGCTCTGCGACAGCACGCTCGCGACCGCCTCCCGCACGAAGCGCTCGGCGTTGCACGCGGGGATGATGCAGCTGACCAGAGCGCTCATGCCGGAAGCACGGCTGCATTCGCCAACGCGGCGACGCGATGCAGCAAGTCGTCGTACGCGCTCACGTGGCTCTCCCAGCGGAAGACCTGATCGGCGCGACGCTTTGCTGCCTGTCCCATGCCGATGGCGCGCTGAGGGTTGGCGAGAAGACAGGCGATCGCACGAGACATCGCGCCGCTGTCTTCATTGGGCACGAGGAATCCGGTCTCCCCATCCACGACAACCTCGTGTAGTCCCCCAACTCGCGTGGCCACCACCGGGCGCGCGAGCTGCGCCGCCTGCAGAGCCACCAAGCCAAATCCTTCCGGCACACGCGAGGGCATGAGCACGACGGTGGCCTCGTTGATGAGATCGGTGACGCGATCGGGATGCACCCAGCCGAGGAACCGGATACTGTCACCAACGCCAATCTCGGCCGCCTGTCGCTCGAGGTCGGCGCGCACCCACCCGTCGCCCGCGATAATCAGCTTGAGGTGGGGGAATCGACCCAGCAGCTCGGGCATCGCCGCGATCGCGACATCGAACCCCTTCTCGTTTGTCCGCAGCCGCCCTGCGCCGAATAGAATCGGCGGGTCGAAGGGAAGCGGCGTGGCGGCGACGCTGAGCGGCTCGAGAGCGTTGAGGATCACCGATGAGCGAGACGCGATCATCGGCAGCTGACGCCGCGTCACCTCGAGTGCCGCGACGGAGCAAGACGTGATCCAATCGGCGGAGTGGAAGAGACGGCTCAGTGTCCCATTCGCCGTCATGCTCTCGTCCAGGAAGGTGCCGTGAAGGGTACAGATCGTCCGCGCGGGATGGGCCGCAGCGGTGGTCAGGTGAAAGATCGCATCGAAGTTCGCGTGATAGACGTGAACGATCTCCGGCCGGAAGCGGCGCTTCAGCGCCGCCACGTCGCGGCGGATATCGGTCCAGAGCTGGACATCGCGGCCCGTCACCGCCTGAGTAATCGGATAACGGTGCACCGGAACCCCGTGATAACTATCCTCCGAGGGGAGGCTTTCCTCCTGGAGAGACACCACTTCGATCTCGTGGCCTCGGTCCCGCAAGGCCGGCACGAGTCTGGAGCTCAGTACCTCGACGCCGCCGATGAGCGGCCAGAAGAAGTCGCACCAGAACAGCACTCGCGTCACGCGCGCCTCACTCGAGCGCGCGGAGCAGCGACTCCGCCCGGCGCGGGATCTCATCCAGGTCGGGGCCGAGCTCGAGCCAGTACGCCGGAACGCGCTCGGCTAGGTGAGCCAACGCCGCGAATCGCCGCTTGGTGTTGCCGAAAGGCATCTGGATGAGCGAGCTGGGCGCAATCGCGCGAAGGGCTTCCGACCGGGTCGCCCGCCGCACTGCAGAGCTCGGCTCGCTGGTGATCCGCGGCAGCGCGATCACCCGGATCGGAACCGAGGGCTTCACCCGTTCCGCAAAGATCTCCGCTGGAAAGAGGAGCGACTTGGTGTCCACCGGATCGCGACTGCGAATCGCGTGGGGCGCAAGCCGCGAGAAGCGGAGGAGGTGGTCCGGCTCCACCCGTGTCGAGGCGAACATGCTGTGTCCAACGATCGTCCCGTCCTCGCGCTCTTCCAGTCCCACGTGATCGTCACTCAGGAAATCGAGGCCGGACGAGAGGCAGGCGAGCGAGCAGGTGGATTTGCCCGCGCCGCCGGAGCCGCAGAAGAGAATGCCGCGTCCGTCACCGGCCACCAGTCCGGCGTGGACGGTCTCGATTCCCTGGTCCGCGTACCAGACCGGCAAGAGAAATGGCAGGGGACGCGTGCGCTCGTTCATCGACAGCCGATCGGCGCACGAGCGCCAACCGATGATTCGCCGCGCAGCCCGATCGAGCCACGTCACCCAGGCCGGGCAGTCGTACCGGATGAAGCGACTCGTCACCGACGCGGCGAGCGCACCCGGGGGCGACGGCCAGACGGACTCGGGATCGCTGATGTCGCCGCTCGACGGGTACGGAACTCCGGATTCGCGCTCATCCCAGACGTCGATCGAGAGCGCGAGCGGTTGCGCGCTCCGGGACGTGGTGCGCAAGTGCGAGAAGGGCCGGGTGAGCGCGTGGGCCAGGGCGGGCCCCACGACGCGCATGCGCACGCGCCGACCGCCGAACAGAAAGGCACTCTCGCGCACCAGCTCCGGGCGCGCGACCAGTGCCTGCTCCCACGCGGCCGCAGCGTGCTCGAGGCCCCTCGATCTCTCCGGGGCCGGCGATGGGGCCGGCTGCGCAGCGGCATCCCGGGCGGCGATGGCGGTCGCGGACATGCTCAACGCGATCGTGGCTCCAGCGGTCCACCGCCCGGCTCGGTCCAGACGATGTCGTCCAGCTGCGGCATGGGCGGATCGAGCGCCACCAGGTCCGCCATATCGCTGTAGGAGGTGAGCTCCGGCGCTGCGTAGGGCAACCGAGCGGATGCAGGAATCGTCCGCGGCGGCGGCGCGTCGCCGGCACCTGCCGTCGCAACCGCGAGCCTGCTTACCACCAGCTCGTCCACGAGGCGCCGCGCATCGCGCTCCGCCTGGTCGCGGGCCACGTCGTACCGGCCGACGATCCCGTCCACGATCTCGGCGAGCGTCCGCTCCTCGCCGATCATCTGCCAGATCGCGCCTCCCACGTCCGGCATACTGTAGTACGTGCCGTTCGTGAGATTGATGATCACGGCCTCGCCGTCCATGACCTTCGACGCGCATTCCGCGCCGTTCGGCTTGAGGCGGGTGTCAGGGGCTAGCATGTGGGATCCTCGAGAGGGGGCGGCGGAAGTGATGCGACCAGGGTGAGGCGAGAGCGACGCGGATCATCGCCGCAGCGGGGTGATGGTCCACCGGCTCGGAACGATGCAGTAGCCGTCAGCGGCCACACTCTGAAAGGGACGTGGCGAGTCCACTGAATCTTCGACGGTGAAGGGAAGCACATCGTCGATGGCATCATGTATGTGCTCCCGCTCCGACTGCACCACCAGCCGAAAGTGGTAACGGCCGGCAGCGAGGGGCAGCGACGGCAAGGAGCAGGAGAGCGCGTAGCGTCCACGAAGAGCACCGGGCACGCACCCGGGGCTGTCGTAGTGCGTTAACGAGAGGACGTTCACCCCCGATTCGGAGATGACGGTCGCGTCGAGCCGTACCGTGTGCTGCATGCGACTCTCCAGATCCATCTCCAGGGTCATCGGCTCGCCGCGCTGGAGCACGAGCGATGGCCGCCCCTGCCCATCCACCAGCCTTGCGCGCGTGAAGGTGGCGACGCCGTGGCCGTGCCGATTCGGCCAGCTCGAGAGATCCACTTCGGGCAGCTCTCCCTCCCCGCTCTCGGCGGACGGGGATCGCCCGAGATACGCGTGGATGGTCTCGGCCGTTGGGCCATCTGCACGCAGGCGCCCGCCGTCGATCCAGAGGCAGCGCGTGCAGAGTCGTCTGACCGACGGCATGTGGTGGCTGACGAACAGAACCGTTCGCCCGCTACGCGCCGAGGCCTCCATTCGCCCCAGGCACTTCGCCTGGAACTCGGCGTCGCCCACGGAGAGCACCTCGTCGATGATGAGAATGTCCGGTTGCAACTGCGCGGCGACGGCGAAAGCGAGACGAACCTGCATCCCCGTGGAATAATGCTTGATTGGCGCGTCGATGAAGTTCTCGATGCCCGCGAACGCCACGATCTCATCGAAGCTCTGCTCGATGTGGCGACGCGACATGCCGAGGATCGAGCCGTTGAGATAGACGTTCTCGCGGCCGGTGAGATCGGTGTGAAAGCCGGTGCCGACCTCGAGCAGCGACCCGATCTGACCGTGCACCTCGGCGCGACCAGCCGTTGGCTCGGTGATCCCGCAGAGAATCCTGAGCAACGTGCTCTTTCCCGCCCCGTTGCGTCCGATGATGCCAAGTACCTCGCCTTCCTTCAGGTCAAAGGAGAGATCGCGGAGCGCCCAGAAATCCTGCGCGCCCTCGCTATCCGGCTCGGCAGGCGCAGCCGCGCGAAGAGCCCGTCGCACTGCTCGCGCCGGCGCGCCCGCCACGTCTGCCAGCATGTCCCGCACGGTGTCGTGCGGGGCGCGGCGCCCGACGTGGTAGCGCTTGGCCAGTCCCTCGGCTCGAACCGCCATCCCAGCCACGCCTTCCCGCCTCAGATCACATCGGCGAACACGCGCTCGGTTCGCCGAAAGTAGAAGAGACCCGACAGGAGCAGCAGGACGCTGACCGCGCAGGAGATCGCGATCGCTTGCGGGTGCACCATCGGGATGCCCAGAAGCACTTCGCGAAATCCCTCGATCACGCCGACCATCGGATTGAGAGAGTAGGCCGAGCGGTACCGCGCCGGCAACAGCGCCAGTGGGTATACGATTGGCGACGCGTACATGAGTATTTGGAGCAGCGTCGGCGTGACGTGCTTGACGTCGCGATATCGGGTGTTGAGCGCCGCCAGCCAGCAGCCCGCACCAGTGGCCGCCGCGACCGTCAGCAGCACGAGCAGGGGCAGCAGATACACCGCGTCCGCGCGCGGCGCGACACCGTAGGCGAGCATGAGCCCCCCCAACACCGCGAGCCCAATGGCAAAGTCAACGAGCACGGCGATCACCGGGGCGAGCGGAATGGCGAGTCTCGGGAAGTACACCTTGGTGATCAGCTCGGGGTGCGAGATCAGACTGTTGGTCGCCCCCAGGATCGCGGCCGAGAAGTACGTCCAGGGCACCAGAGCGGCCAGGGCGAAGAGGGCGTACGGAGCGCCCCCGGAGGGCATCTTGCCGAAGTGGCCAAAGACGATGGTGAAAACCACCATCGGCATCACCGGCTGGAAGATCGCCCACGCAGCGCCAAGCGCGGTCTGTGCGTAGCGTACTTTGAGGTCGCGGCGCACGAGATAGCCGACGACCCCGCGATAGCGCCAGAGTTCGCCCAGATCCACGGCGCGCCATCTCTCGCGAGGCCGGATGACCCGCAGCGCCGGCGGTCCGCTCCGGCTACCGGTGGCGCTCGCGGGGGAGGGGGTCTCCGACTCGAGCGCTCGCGGAAAGGGGTACTCAGGCTCGGCGACAGACGGCATCGGCTCTCGGTGTGGCGCGACGATGGAACCAGCGCAGAACGATTCGTGGCAGTCGCGCATCAGTGCGCGGCGCTTGCAACACACAGACACTGACGTCAGAGTCCCCTATGCAGCGCCACAGCGGCTTCGGCGGCCTCGACGTCGATGTGCTCACCGGCCTCTTGCCAGCCGCATGCCGGCGGGACCCGGCGGGATTGACAGAGGCCGCCAGCGCGATTCTCGCCGATGAGCGCGGCCTCGAGTACTTCACAGTGCTCGCCAGCCGTCACGGAGTGCGGGGGCTCGCGCTGTCGGCGCTGCAACGCGCCGGCGGCCTCGACAAGCTTTCCCCGCACGTCGCGGAGCGTGCCCGTGAGAATCTACGGGCTCTCCGCCGCCGCGCCACCATCCTGGGCCTGGAGCGCGACCGGATGCTCGCGATCCTCCGCCGCCGGGATCTCGATGTGGTGGTGCTCAAAGGGGCGGGGCTCGCAAGCACGGTCTATCGCGACCCGGTAGAGCGCGACTTCGGGGACGTCGATGTCTTGTTGCCGCCCGCGCAGATCGACGCCGCGGTCGAGGCGCTCGGGCAGCATGGGTACGCATTTCCCGGCCCGACCGGAGCAGCGGCGGCCTACCGCCAACATCACTTCCACCTTCGGATGCAGCGCGGCGGCGGTCTCGTGATCGAGCTGCACTGGGACCTCACCCTCGCTCTGGAGCTCTTTCGGCTGGACCCGGCGGCGTTCCTCGCGGAGAGCGTCACCGCCGGCGCGACAGGCGTCGAGTTCAGGGTGCCGCGGCCGGAGCATGCGCTGCTGCACGTGGTGCTCGAGAACGTGCGCGATGCTTTCAGCCGCCTCACCCGACTCGTCGATGTGGATCGCATCGTCGCGAGTGCGCCCGAGCTGGACTGGGATCATCTCCATGCCGCCGCTCGTACTGGAGGTCTCGGGCCTGCTCTCGCGCTGTGTCTCGAGCTGAGCCGGGGCGCACTGGGCACGGAGATTCCGATGGAGGTGCAGCGTCGAATGCGCCCGACGCGCGCCGTGCGCTTTCACCTCGCGCTTCTCCGTCCGGCGTCTTCGCTCCTCTCGCAGCGCGCCATCGCGCGGCCGAGTTGGGGGGAGCTGATTCAGCTCTGGCTGGTCACCGGTCGCTCCCGCGGGATGACTCTCCTCCAGATGCTGCGCGCCGATTCGGGCGAGCCGCTCCAGTGGCTGTGGGATGGAGGTGATTCGGATACTGCGGCCCCGGCGAGCTTGGCGAGTCGTCTCTCGCGCGTCGCCAAAGTGGTGGGCTATCAGCTCGGGCTCTATGCCAGCGGGTTGGCGGGGCTGGCGGGCGAGGCGCGGTCGAAACTATGGTGATCTGGCGGTGGGCGGCGCTCTACCGTCGTCGCGAGCGCTGATGCGCCGCAACCGCCTCGACCTCGAGCGCCCCACTCACGTCTGTACCGCGCACACTGCCGGTCAGAGTCTGCATACCCTGTCGGGGCGCGAGCGTCCATCTCACCTTCACGCGACCGCGCGCGTCGGTCACGGCGCGCGCCGGCGACACCATCCCCGACTGAGTAGAGAAGCGCACTGACGCCTCGCTGATCGGATTCCCGTAGGCATCCGTGACCACCGCGACGACCCCGCCCCCCGAGCCGAATGGATGTCCGGCTTCACCTCTGGTCGTCGGTGTGTCGAAGGACAGATTGTCCGGTGCGGCCGGCAGGGAGAAGGCCGCGATCCGGATCGTGCGGTGGAGTCCGGCGGCGCGGACGGCCAGCGTGTACGGGCCGGTGGTATGGGCCATCGTCCACTGGATGGAGGCGAGCCCCCGGCTGTCGGTCCGGACGACGCTGTCCGGCAGAGTGCCGGACGATGGAGCGAGCGTGAGCGACGCATCGGCGATCGGATTGTCCGCCCCATCGGCGACACGGATGAGGATGGGCTTCGCGAGTGCCGAGCCGGCGCGGGCGCGCTGCCGATCCCCGGACATGACGACGATGCTCGCCGGCGATCCGGCCGTCGCGGTGGCCGTGAGGGTGTGGAGGGGAGCGCTTGCCGCGTTGCCCACCTGCACGCGCAGGCGCTGCTCGCCCGCTCGTGATCCGAGCCGCCAGCGCGCGCGCGCCTGACCGAGCGAGTCGGTGCGCGCGGTCGGCGCCTCGACCTTGCCTCCGTCGAGGGGAATCCAGGTCACTGGCACGTTCGGCAGGAGCCGGCCGGTCGAATCGCTGATCCGCACACCCACCCAGTCGGCGAGAGTCCTACCGGCCGCTCCTTGGGCGGGCTCCTGCACCGGAGCGATGCGGATGTTCGAGGCGACCGGCTCGGCGTCCGCCGCAATGGCGATCGCGCTATCGAGTCGGTCCACCGAGGCCAGCAGCGTCTGGGGGCCGGGCAGGTCGCCGAGCGTCCAGATGGTGCGGGCACGACCATCGGCGTCGCTGAGAACGGTGGCGGGCTCGACGCGACCGCGTCCATCGGCGGCTCGGAAGCGTACCTGGACCGAGTCCACGGGCCGGCCGTCTCGGCTCGTCACGCGAACGACGACGGGCCGCGGAAGCATCGTGCCGGCTGGAGCGTGCTGCGCGCTGCCGGCGAGCGCGGAGAGCGATGCGGGCGTCGCGACCACTGTCATCACGGCACGCGCCGGCACGCCGTCCACCGTGGCTAGAAGGGAGACGCGTCCCACTCGGCGGGCGACCGCATTGCCGAGGGAGTCCACGGCGACGACAGTCGGGTCGCTCACCAGCCACTGCACAGGGCGGCCGGACACCGGATGTCCCCGCGGGTCGAGCGGTCGCGCGCGCAGGGGCATGTGGTCTCCTTCGCGGAGCGTCATGGCGCTATCGCCGGTGATGCTCACCGCGGTCACGCGCTGCCGGACGACGATGCGGGCGCGCGCGAGGAGATCGCCGACGGTGGCGACGACGGTCGTCGCGCCCGGACCGCGCACGGTGACGGAGCCGTCCGGGTTCGCCGAGGCCACGGCGCTGTTCTCGCTGATCCACGTCGGCCGTACTCCGACGATCACGCTGCCATGTTTGTCGGTGATCGTGGCCGCGAGGTGGAGCGTGTCTCCGATCGCATCGGCGCTGTCGACCACCGGTCGCACACCGAGCCAGGTCGCACCAAAGGTGCCGATCGTTCGGTGTCCTTCGGCGCTGCCGACAATACCGTACGAGTAGAGCAGGGAGAAGATCGTCGCGAGAGCGCCGACCGTGGAGGCGGCGGCCGCCACCGTCTTGCCGGCGCCGCCCATCCAGGTGGTGCTACCGCGGAGCGATGCCATATGGGAAGGACGCCGGCGGCGCGTGCGCCGTCACGGTCAAATCCGTTCTGCGGCCGCTCCGACCGTGGATCGGGCATTGACACGATGCGATCCGACGATCAGGATGCGGTCGCCTCCCATTCTGCATCCGATCACCAGAGTGCTACCCGTGTTCTCGATCGCATCCGCTCTCATCCTGGCGTCCGGAATCATCACGTCGGCGCCGTGGACCCACGTTCATCGCGTCGCCGGCGACAGCGTCTTCGGCACCGTGGTGGACACCGCTGGTCAGCCGATCCTCGGCGCCCGGGTCGCGCTGGTCGAGCTGGGACGGGCCACGCTCACGGCGGCCGATGGCTCGTTCGGGATGAGCGATGTGCCGAGCGGCCGCTACACCGCGACCGTCCAGAGGCTCGGCTTCGCTCCCCTGGTGCGGCAGCTCACGCTGCCCGCCCCGGTCGCGATCGTCTTCCGACTCGTTCCCTCGCCGCTGCGCTTCCAGGCGGTAACGGTGACGGCAACGCGAGGAGCGATCGATCCGATGACATCGCCGCTGTCCACCGACGCACTCTCGGGCGAGCGGCTCCGGCGTGAGCACGAGGTCTCCCTCGCCCACGCGCTCGACGGGATCGCCGGCGTCCGCACGCTGAGCACGGGCGAACAGGTGGGAAAGCCGGTTGTCCGGGGGCTCAGCGGCCCCCGGGTGCTGATCCTCGACAACGGGCTTCGACTCGAGGACTACTCTTGGAGCGATGAGGACGGCCCGTCGATCGACTCGCGCCTCGCCGAGCGGGTCGAGGTGATCCGGGGTCCGGCGAGCGTGCTGTATGGCTCCGACGCGATGGGCGGAGTGATCAATGTCATCCCCGAGGACGTTCCGTCCGCTCGCGGCCGCCGCTCCTACATCCGCGGGGCACAGGAGATTTACGGCGCCACGAACAACCGCGAGGTGGGCGGACTGCTGAGACTCGAGGGGGCGAGCGGCGCGTTCGGGTGGCGCGCCACCGGGATCGGTCGTCACGCCGGCAACATCCACGCACCGCCGGGCAACGAGGAGACGCCGACCGGAAACATTTACGACACGAAGTACCACGCGATCAATGGCGACGTCGCCGCGGGCATTCATGCCGAGCGTGCCAACGGAACCCTGCGCTACGAGCGCTACGGCGGCGACTTCGGCATCCTGGACGGTCCGCCGGTGGCGGACGACGACGTCAGTGGCCCGCTCCGGCGCTTGAGCGACGACAGGGTACAGGGGGTCACCACCTGGCTCGTGGGTAACACGCGTCTGGAGCTGCGGAGTCAGTGGCAGCGTCACTCCCTGAAAGAGCTGGTGGGCGAGAGCAGGGTGGGGGACGCGACACCGTCCGTCGATCTGCTCCTTCGCACCGTCACGACCGATCTGCTTCTCCATCATGGCTACTCGCAGTGGCTCACCGGCACGCTGGGGGCGTCCGGCCTTCAACAGATGAACAGCTCGAGTGGCGAGTTCCCACTCGTTCCGAATGCCCGAACCACCAACGGGGCCGCGTTCCTCTATGAGCAGGCGACATTCGGTGCGTGGAGTGTCTCCGCCGGTGCGCGCGGCGACCTCCATCGCGTGCTTG
This sequence comes from Gemmatimonadota bacterium, assembly GCA_030948255.1. Classification (GTDB taxonomy): domain Bacteria; phylum Gemmatimonadota; class Gemmatimonadetes; order Gemmatimonadales; family Gemmatimonadaceae; genus JALZAQ01. The sequence goes on along the minus strand of JALZAQ010000047.1, from coordinate 17,719 downwards.
CGGATGCCAACGAGGAGCTGCAGCTCGCGCGGCAGACGCGGAATAGCTCAGCGGTGACGGGCGATCTGGGGCTCGTCCATCGCGTCCTCGACGGGCTGTCGCTTGCAGGGAATCTCGGACGTGCCTTCAGGGCGCCAACGCTCCACGAGCTGTTCACGAACGGACCTCACCTCGGTGAGGCCCGCTACGAGATGGGGCTCACCGGGGCCGCTCCGGAGACGAGCGTCAACGCGGATGTGGGTGTGCGGTGGGAGAATGGGCGCTTTCGCGGCGCCATCGCCGGCTATCGCAACCTGATCGACCACTATCTCTATATCGAGCCAACGGGCGAGGAGCGGACTGTCGCCGGTGAGGGAGGAGCGGTGGACACGCTGCCGGTCTACAGGTACAAGCAGACGTCGCGCGCGACGCTGCTCGGCGTGGATCTGTCCGCCGAGGTGGAAGCGCTCGACGCTCTAACTCTTCGGCTCCGGTTCGACCACGTGCACGGTACCAACGACGCCACGGCGGAGCCGCTCCCCAGGATTCCCGCGTCGCGCGGAGATCTTGAAGCCGAGCTGCACACGGCGCCGGGGGCGAGGGGCGGCGCGCGAGTGCGGACGCTCGGCAACGCGTACCTCTCGGTCGGGACGCGGTTGGTGGCGAAGCAGACGCGGCTCGGCCAATTCGACACGCCGACCGACGGGTACGCGCTGCTGCAGCTGGCAGGCGGCATCTCGCGCGATTTCAGGGGGCGGCCGCTCTTCTTCGATATCCGCGTCCGGAACGCGCTCAACACCCGGTACAGCGATTTCCTCAGCCGGTACAAGCTGTTCGCCTATGAGCCGGGGCGAAACATCATCTTCCGGCTGTCCACCGGCCTGTAGGACCACCGCCAGAGCTACCAGCCATGCTCCTTCCGATTCGACCGCAGGTCGCCGGCCGCCGCTTCTCATCGCTCGCTGTCGTGGCCGCGGGCGCACTGGGGCTGCTCCTCTCCAGCTGCGCCCGGCGAGAGAGCGGCAGCTTCGTGGTCGGCTTCTCTCAGATGGAGAGCGACAACCCGTGGCGCCTCGCCCAGACAAAGAGCCTGCGCGAGGAGGCGGCCAGGCGCGGGTATACCCTGGTCGTCACCGACGCGCAGGGTCAGACGTCGAAGCAGGTGTCGGACGTCGAGGATCTGGTCGCGCGACACGTGAATCTCATTCTTCTCGCGCCACGCGAATACGAGGGACTCGCTCCGGCGCTGCAGGCAGCGAAACGGGCCAGGATTCCCGTCATCCTGGTGGATCGCGAGGCGGCCGGCACGGCGGGCAGCGACTTCGTCACGTTTCTGGGGTCGAACTTCGTGGAGCAGGGGCGGCGGGCGGCCGAGTGGTTGGCGCGGGAGACGAACGGCAGGGCGAGCATCGTCGAGCTGACGCTCACACCCGGCTCATCGGTGGCGCGTGACCGGGCGCGCGGGTTCCGCGACGAGATCGCGAAATATCCGGCGATGAAGATCATCGCGTCCCAGACCGGGAACGGCTCGCGTGCGCAGGGACAGAGTGTGATGCAGAACATCGTGCAGTCGTTCGGCAAGCAGATCAGCGCCGTCTACGGGCACAACGACGAGATGGCGATCGGGGCGATCCAGGCGTTGACGGCGGCGGGACTGAAGCCCGGCACGGACGTGAAGATCGTCTCCATCGATGGCGAGCGCGCTGCGCTCGAGGCCATCCAGCGCGGTGAGCTCGGCGCCACGGTCGAGAGCAATCCGCGCTTCGGCCCGCTGGCGTTCGACACGATCGACAAGGTCCGGCGGGGGGAGAAGCTTCCGCCGAAGCACCTCATCACCGATCGCTTCTTCGACAAGAGCAACGCCAGCCAGAACATCGCGTCCGCGTACTGAGGCGCCGTGACCGCCGACATCGGCCGCGAGGAGCGCGGGATGCACATCGGCTCCAACGCCTCCGATCCCATCCTGCGCATGCGGGGGATCGTCAAGCGCTTCGCCGGCGCGACCGCGCTCGAAGGAGTGGACTTCGAGCTGCAGCGGGGAGAAGTGCACGCGCTCGTGGGGGAGAACGGCGCGGGCAAATCGACGCTCGTGAAGATCCTGTCCGGCGCGTACCACCGCGACAGCGGCGAGGTATGGCTCGACGGGAAGCCCGTGGCCTTCGAGACGCCGGCTGAGGCGCAGGGCGCGGGGGTGATCGCGGTGCACCAGGAGGGACATCTACTGCGTTTCCGGACCGTCGCCGAGAACATCTTCCTCGGGAGGGAGCCTCGACGACGTGCGCGGTGGGGAGGAACCATCGACTGGTCGCGCATGCGCGCGGACGCGGCCGCGCTGCTCCGGGATCTCGGCCTCGACATTGCCCCCGACGCCGTGCTCGGGCGATTGAGCACCGCGGGCCAGCAGATGGTGTCGATCGCACGTGGCGTGTCGCTCGGCGCTCGGGTGCTCGTCCTGGACGAGCCGACGAGCTCGCTCGCCGAGCGCGAGGTGGCGATCCTGTACGAGCTGATTCGGCGCCTCCAGTCGCAGGGCACAGCGATCATCTACATCAGTCATCGGCTCGACGAGCTGTACGCGATCTGCGACCGCGTGACGGTGTTGCGCGACGGCCGGCTCGTGACGACGCGCCGGCTCGCCGGGCTAGAGCGGATCGATCTGGTGTGCCTGATGCTCGGCAAATCGCACGAGGCGCTTCGACAGGGCACGACCGCGTTCGGGACAGCGGGTGGAGTTGCGGCGCGCCGAGCGACATCGGACGATCGCGCTCCGCTGCTCCGCGCCGAGGGCCTCGAGCGTGGACGGACGCTTCGGGATGCCACGCTCCAGATAGGCAGGGCCGAGATCGTCGGCCTGGCGGGGCTGCTCGGCTCTGGCCGTACCGAGACAGCATGGGCGCTGTTCGGCGCGGCGCCGGCGCGGCGCGGCACGATGGTCCTCGAGGGACACCCGTTCCGTCCGCGGTCGCCGGAGGAGGGGATCAGGGCGGGCCTCGGACTCGTGGCCGAGGATCGCAAGGCGGAGGGGATCATTCCCGACATGTCCGTCCGGGAGAACCTCACACTCGTGGCGCTCCCGACGCTCACCCGCTTCGGCATCGTCTCGCGCGCACGTCAGCGAGAGGTCGTCGATAGATTCGTGCGCCGACTCGGCATCCGGGCGACGAGCGCAGAGCAGAAGGTGAGCGAGCTCTCGGGCGGCAACCAGCAGAAGGTGCTGCTGGCGCGGTGGCTGTGCACGAAGCCCAAGCTCCTGATCCTCGATGAGCCCACACGGGGTATCGACATTGGCGCCCGGGGCGAGATCCAGTCGCTGGTGAACGAGCTCGCGGAGTCGGGGCTCGGTGTGCTCATGATATCCTCGGAGATCGAGGAGCTGGTGGAAGGCTGCTCCCGAGTAGTGGTGATGCGCGATGGCCGCACCGTCGCCGAGTTGACGGGGCAGGCGATCACCGAGCGGGCGATCATCCACGCGATGGCTGAGGAGAGCCAGGCCGATGGGTGACGGCCTCGCACTGCCGGTGCAGAGGCGGCGGGTGGGGGGCGGGCCCACGTTCGGGGCGACCGGTGCACTGCTCCTGCTCGTCGCGCTCAATGTCCTCTTCACGCCGCACTTCGCGACGATCGGCAGTCTGTGGAACATCCTGCTGCAGCTCTCGACGGTGCTGCCGATCGCGGTCGGGATGACGTTCGTGATCGCCACTGCCGGCATCGATCTCTCGGTCGGATCGGTGATGGCTGTCGCGGGGGCTGTCGCCGCGGCGCTGCTCGACCGGGGGGTGGGGATCGCGATCGGCGGCGCGCTCGGCGCCGCGCTGGCGATGGGGATGCTCAACGGCGTGATCATCGCGCGACTCGGCGTGCAGCCGATCGTCGTCACGCTCGCGACGCTGATCGCGGGGCGCGGTCTCGCACAAGTGATCAGCAACGGTGGCGAGCTGGTGACGATCGCGGATCCGTCCTTCGCGGTGCTGGGTCGCGGCCACCTCGGGCCATTTCCGGTGCCGGTGGTCGTCGCGTTCGCGGTGGTCGTGGGCGCGGCCGCCGTGCTGCGCTCGATGCCGTTCGGGCGCTACGTTCTCGCCGTCGGCGGCAACCCGGTGGCCGCGCGACTGGCCGGTGTCCCGGTGCGTCGGACGCTGATCGGCGCCTACGCAACGTGTGCCGTGCTCGCCGGGATCGCCGGACTCATCGAGGCCTCCCGCCTCGCCGCCAGCGATGGCGCCAAGATCGGCCTGAATGTCGAGCTGGACGCGATTGCGGCCGTCGTCGTGGGAGGCACGGCGCTCGCGGGCGGACGGGCGACGGTGCTCGGCACGGTGGTTGGCGCGCTGATCATGCAGGTGATCGCCACGAGCTTCAACATGCTCCTCGTGCCGTATGCGTGGTCGCTCGCCCTCAAGGCGGCGATCATCGTGATGGCCGTCTACCTGCAGCGACCGGCGCGGGTGTGACACGGAAGAGCATGGCGACTCCGCAGAGGGGAGCGGTCGTCGCGCTCGTGATCGTGTGCGTCGCAGGTGCGGTGCGCTACCCCGAGTTCCTGACGACGGCGAACCTGCTCAACGTTCTGCGCCAGAACAGCATGCTGGGACTCGTGGCGCTGGGAATGACGTTCGTGATCCTCACCGGCGGAATCGACCTTTCGGTGGGCGCAGTGCTCGCGGTTGCGGGAGTGGTTGCGGCAAAGCTGTCGCCGCACGGAATCGTTGCCGCGGGGGTCGCCGGAGTCGGCACGGCGACGCTGCTCGGCCTGCTGAACGGGGTCGTGATTACCCGCGCGCGCGTCCAGCCCTTCATCGCGACGCTCGCCATGATGATCGCCGCCCGGGGTGCGGCGCTGGCGATCACGCGGGAGGAGTCGGTCGGAATCGCCGGTGCGAGCATCGGCTTTGCGCGGCTGGGGCGCGGCGAGATCGGTGCGATTCCCGTTCCGGTCGCACTCGTCGCGCTGGCCTATCTTGCCGGCTGGGTGGCGCTGCGCTACACCCGCTCTGGCCGGTACGTGTACGCAGTCGGCGACGACCACGACGCGTCACGACTGATGGGACTGCGAGTGGATCGCGTGCTGCTCGGCACGTACACCCTGAGCGGCGCTCTGGCGGGGCTCGCGGGGGTGGTGCTCGCGGCGCGGCTCGGTGCCGGTCAGCCCGTGGCGGGGGCGGGGTGGGAGCTCGACGCGATCGCCTCGGTCGTCGTCGGGGGCACGCTGCTGAGGGGAGGGCAGGGCGGCGTGATCGCCACGGCGATCGGCGTGCTGCTGCTCGGCGTGATCTTCAACCTGTTCAACCTCGAGGGAACGATCAGTCCGTGGTGGCAGTGGGTGCTGCGCGGAGCGTTCCTGTTGGGCGTCGTCATCGTCCAAAGCCGTCTGCAGCGACGGGCCGACTCCGACGAGTGAGAAAACCACCGGAGAACGGCAGCCGCGGATGATCGCGGCGAAGGGCGACGGGGATCGCTGGCCGCAATCACCTCCGTCTGACCGCGCTCGCCGGGCGGGCGGGCCGATGAGGCAACACGATCTCGACCAGCCCCACATCGATGAATTGTTCACCTCCGGTGTTTCGCACGTGCACCGCGATACTGTTGCGGCCTGCGCGGATCGCGTCGCGCCCGGCGGCGCCAAGGGGGAGGAGCATGTACCCTGTGGTCCAGTCCTTGTACTCGGCCACGCGGCTGCCGTTGATGTACACCTCGGTGACATCGTCGTGCAGGATCAGGAGCTGCGGGCGCGCAGGTGGGTCGCCGTGCAGGTCGAACGTGCGCCGGATCCAGAGATCCGCCGTCGTCCAGGGCGTGCGGGGGCGGGCTCCCTCGATCTTCGGCGATCCGAATCCCGCGAGTCCTTCACGCCAGCCTGAATCGTCGAAGTCGCCGCGAGTCCACGTCTCGGGCGGCGTCTCGGTCGTGTAGTGCCAACTCTGCCCCTCCTCGCGCGACGAGGGCATGATCGTTCTGATGAGCGGTCGCGGTCCAAACAGGGTCGCATGCAGCGCTCGCAGATCGGGCAGCTTGACGACCGCGCGGTCGTAGGTCATCACGCCGTTGACTTCGGTCTCGACGTCGGTGGGCTGCGTGTAGATCGAGGCGGCGAGACCCATTGCCTCGAGTGCGCGCAGCTGCTCGATCTGCGCCCGGTAACCGGCGGCCAGCGCCCCGCGCGTCGTGAACCAGGGGGATCCCCAGCTATTCCGGCCGGGCCACATGTGGCCCGGGACGAGCAGACGAAGGCCGCCATACTCGCCGAGGACCGTCGCGCGCCGCCCGTCCACCGCCGGGATGGCGGGGCCGGGATAGCTGTGGATGTCCTCGACATCGCCCGTCCCCGTGTCTGTCCATCCGGTCGCGTTGTTGACGAGCCGGGTGGGGTCGTAGCCCTTCAGCCAGGAGACATAGCGCTCGGTGTCGTGCTGCCCCCACCCCTCGTTGAAGGGTACCCACATCACGATGGACGGATGATTGCGCAGCGCATCCACCATGCGCGCAAGCTCGGCAGTGAAGAGGGCGCTTCCCTCGGCGGACTGTCCTTCGCGGACATCATTGACCGCGCTCGGCATGTCCTGCCAGACGAGCAAGCCCAGCCGATCACAGTGGTAGTACCAGCGATCCGGCTCGACCTTCACATGCTTGCGCGCGAGGTTGAAGCCGAGGCGCTTCGCCATCTCGACGTCGTAGCGCAGTGCCGCGTCCGTCGGCGCGGTGTAGAGTCCATCGGGCCAATACCCCTGATCGAGCCAGCCGAGCTGAAAGAGCGGCCGATTGTTCAGCAGGAGGCGGAGCACACCGGCGCTGTCTTTTCCAAGGGAGATCTTGCGCATCCCGACGTAGCTCTCCACGGCGTCGCCGGTGGAGAGCCGCACGCGAAGACCGTAGAGGAATGGGCTCGAAGGCGACCAGAGCTTCGGGTTCGGGATGTGAAGGGCGACGGGCTGGTCCGCGCGCGCAGACGTCTCCGCCACCGGCCGCCGTCCATCCAGCGCGATCACGCGAACCGTGGTGCCCGGAGAAACGCCCGCGGTGGACACGCGCACCCGAACCCGGTCCGAATCGATGTCGGGAACGATGTCGAGCGCGGTGATGTGCGCGGCGGGCACGACCTCCACCCAGACTGTCTGCCAGATGCCGGTGACCGACGTGTAGAAGATGCTGCGCGGCTTCCGCACCTGCTTCCCGCGAGGCTGGTCACCGGCGTCCGTCGGGTCCCACACCGCGACGATCAGCTCCTGCTCGGCGCCCGCACCGGGCCGGAGCGCACTGGTGATGTCCAGCGTGAAAGGATCGTAGCCGCCGCGGTGGGTTCCGACCTCCTGGCCGTTGACGAAGATCGTGCTCTCCCAGTCCACGGCACCAAAGTGGAGCAGGAGCCGCCGGCCAGCGCCGAGATCCGGCGCGCGGAACGACCGGCGATACCAGAGCCGCTCCGTCTCACTCACACTGCGCCGGACGCCGCCAAGCTCCGACTCGACAGGGAAGGGGACGAGGATCTTTCCGTCGAAGGAGGTGGGGGATGGCACGGGCGCCGAGCGTCCTCGGATGGCATAGTCCCAGCGGCCGTTGAGGCTCTGCCAGGTGGAGCGCACCATCTGTGGACGCGGGTACTCGGGCAGGACGCGACCCGGTGTGACGTCGCTCGCCCATCGCGTCAGCAGCCTCGATGGCGCCCGCGCCGGTTGCGCGGTCGCGATGCCGGCGGCGAGGGTGAGCAGTTGCAGCGGACGAAGGAGGGAACGAGTGGTTTGCATTGAGAGGGCGAGGCGGGGGTTGAATGCGCTGGCAAGAATATCGAGCACACGAGTCATCATTGCGATGATGGCCAGACGGAGTTACGTAAGCGCGCTCAACCCTGGCTCACTACCGAGGCTCACCACCGAGATGTCCAGACTCGCCTCGATTCTCCTCCGAGCGACGCTGTTGATCGGCGCAGCGCCCGGGCTGCTTCTCGCTACGCCGGCGGTGCTCTCGAACGCGCACCTTCGCGCGGAATTCGATGAGCGCGGGCTGGTGGCGCTCGTGGATCGTGCCGGCGGCACCACCTTCCGGCTCGAGCAGGACGGGTTCAGTCTCGCTCTCGACTCAACCACGTTCGACAGTCGAATGCTCTCGCTCCCGACCCGTCGCTTCGCGCCCGGTCGCGTGGTCTACGTGTGGGCAGCCGGAGCGTATCGGCTGGAGCTGGTTTACGAGCTGCGCCCGGGATGGCGATTCCTGAGTAAGCAGCTGTTCGTGACTGCATCCCCGGCCGCTTCGTTCCGGGTGCGCGACGTCGGCGCGATCCAGGCGATTCTCGCGGAGACGCCGTCGGAGATTCTCACACCGGGCAGTCGCCGCGCCGACCTGCAGACGGGGGACTATGCCGCGCTGCTCCGCTTCGGCGCCGGGCACGGCCTCCTCGTGACGGCGCAGAATCCTTTCCTGCACGTGAGTCACGATGGTCGCGCGGTGAGCCTGCGCTACGCGCCGGACATGGAGTGGCGCGCGTCGTACGGGCCGTTCGCCGCCGACCGAGCATTGCTCGCTCCCTACCGGCTCACCGGCCGGCGTCTCCCGCAGCGCATGCAACCCGAGTGGCAACTCGGCGGCGCGGACATGTCGCCGGGGTTGGACGAGGCCGAGCTGTCGGCCTTCACGGAGCTGGTTCGCGCCTTTCTGCTCTACCATCCGACCGAGCCTGCGAACGTCTTCGTCGGCTGGTGCGTGAACGACTACCAGATCGACGTCGCCACGCCCGCCGGACGCGCGGAGTACAAACGTGTGCTCGACCGGGCCGCCGAGCTGGGCGCGCGCTACGTCCTGTACGCTCCCGCCAACTCCGCCCTCGCGCGCCGTCGTTCGAGTGCCGATTACTGGGGTTGGGAATACGTGCTCTGGCTGGGGCTGGGTGAGCAGCTCCGCCGCAACGAGTGGAATCCGGACACCGGCGCGATCCCGCCATCGGTGCAGGAGATGCTCGACCACGCGCGATCACGGGGGCTTGGACTGCTGGCGTACGTCTACCCCGTGCTCGGCTTCACGCAGAACCCGGAGTGGCTCGCGCCGCCAGCAGCGGACGACACGAAGCGCTTTGCAAACCTCGGCGTGCGGAGCCTTCAGGACTGGTTGATCACAACGCTCGTCACCTTCCACCGCCGCACGGGCGTCGCGGGCTACTCCTTCGATCATACCTTTCTGGGCTTCGACGGCACGAGTCGCTACGCGCAGTGGTGGGGGTGGCGGCGGGTGATGGAGGAGCTTCGACGGCGCGTCCCTGACGTGGTGATCGACGGGCGGCAAGCGTATCACCTGTACGGCCCCTGGAGCTGGCTCGCCGGCTCGTATCCGCATCCGACGGCGAACGACGAGCAACCGGAAAGCTTCGTCCCGTTTCCGGATCTGCACTTCGACCGCGTGTCGGCCGATCGCGAGCGGTACACCGCCTACCGCTACCGCAACTACGAGTTCGCGCCGAGCGAGATCGTGCCCGGCTTCATCACCCACCAGACGGCACGGAACGACGACAGCGGCTCGATGCCGGAGGGCCCCGTCGGAGGCGACACGATGCCGGTCCGATTCCGGGCGCGCGACTGGGATCTGCTCGGCTGGCGCTACTCGGTGCTCTCGACGGTCGCCATCGCTGGATGGAACAACGTGCTGAACATGATCCCGGCGCGCGACAGCGCGGAATTCCAGCATTTCTCCGCGCGCGATGCCGAATGGATGCGGCGGTGGCTACGCTGGGGCGCGGAGCACAAGGAGTATCTGCGCCACACACGAACCATCCTCGGCCAGCCGGCGATCGGGAAGGTGGATGGCACGTCGGCGATCGTCGGCGATCGCGGCTACATCTTCCTGTTCAACCCGAATGGGCGCCGTCTCGCTGCCAACCTAGTGCTCGATTCCGCGATCGGGCTTACGACGCGTGCGCGATTCACCCTGCGCGAGATCCATCCGCGCGAGGGGCGCCTGATCGGAGCGCCGGGAGCAGGCGCATGGTCGTATGGCGACCGCCTCTCCCTCGAGCTGGATGGCGGCTCCGCCACCGTGCTCGAGCTGGTCAACGTACCCCCGACGGTGAGCACCCCGATGCTCCTCGGCGCGCCCGGCTCGGTCGCGCTCGCCGATGGCCTGCTGCAACTCACCGGTGTGTCCGGCGAAGTGGGAACGACCGAGGAGCTGGTGGTTCTCCTGCCAAGCGCGAGCTCGGTCGGGAGGGTGCGGGTGAACGATCGCGAGATTGCGTTCACGCGCCGCCGCGATGGCGCCATCGCTCTTGCCGTGAGGTTCGAGGGCGCGCCTTTCCGCCACTATCAGCAGCTCGGCGCGTATGACTCGGCGTTCACGGGCGGGAGGGTGGCGACGACGCTCACCATCCCCAAGCGAGTGTTCCGTCAGCTCGCCGAGCGCCGAAGGGAATGGCCGATCCCCTGGACGCCCGACGATTATCGCTCCACCTGGCTCGCGCCGGAGCGACTGCTGCTCTTCGTGCAGATCGCCGAGCCGGACGATCGGTGGGACGCGCGCCTCGAGATCGACGGGCGGCCAATCGAGCTCCGGAAGGCGTACACCGCGATCCGCGCGGCCCGTCGCACTTTTGTCGGCTTCTACGCCGATGTGTCGCTCCTGAGCCCCGATCGCGAATACCGGGTGGAGCTCGTGCTGCCGTCGTTGCGAGCCGGACAGTTCCAGGGGCTGTTCGTGGAGAATGTCGAGACCGAATACACGGACGTGATCGCGCGGTGAGGTCGGATGGAGTCGTGCCCGCCGACCCGGCGCCGCTGCGCCCGGTGAGACAGGGGAGACATCCGTGGGTCTTTGCCGTTCTGTATTTCCCGATGGGGGTGATGATCGGCTACCCGAGCGTCGCTCTCGGCTATTTGGGCAACCGAGCCGGTCTCCCTGTCTCGACCACCGCGGCGATCGTCGGGATGGCGTTCTTCGCGCACTCCTTCAAGTTCCTCTGGGCGCCGGTCGGAGACTACACGCTGAGCCGCAAGCGCTGGTACGTGGCGGGCGTGATCACGATGGCGGCCGGCATGCTCGCCCTTAGCGTCACGCCGCTCACGCTGGCGAACGTACCGCTGCTGTCGGCGCTCGTGCTGCTCTCCAACATCGCCGGCACGTTCGTCGCCTTCGCCACCGAGGGGCTGATGGCGCACAACACGACGCCAGTGACGCGCGGTCGTGCGGCGGGATGGTTCCAGTCGGGGAACCAGCTCGGTCAGACCGGGGGCGGTGGCCTGGGGCTGCTGCTGATGAAGCATCTGCCCCAGCCGTGGATGGCCGGGGTGGCGCTGGGCGCGGTCGTCATGGCGTGCGGAAGCTGCCTGCTGCTACTCGAGGAGCCGCCGCGCCCGCTGGCTGGGAGAAGGGTGACCGACCGGGCACGCGATGCCTGGATTGAGATGCTCTCCGTGATCCGCTCCCGCGCCGGCAGAATCGGATTGCTTCTGGCGACGCTCCCCATCGGAACGGGCGCAGCACAGTTCCTCTTCGGGTCGCTGGGCGCGGAGTGGCACGCGAAGGCCGACAGCGTGTCGCTGGTGCTCGGCGCCGGGGGCGGGATCGCGATCATCGGTGGATGCCTGGCCGGAGGCGTACTCGCGGGCCGGATGAACGGTGCCCGCGCGTACGCTCTGTCATGTGCCATCGGCGCGGTGGCCGCGCTCTTGATGGCGATGTCGCCGCGCACGTTGGTGGGCTTCGCCGCGTCGACACTTTTCTACACGTTCGCCCTTGGTCTGTGCACGGCCACCCTCACCGGGATGGTTCTGGCGATCATCGGCGAGGGAGCGGCGGCAACCAAGATCAATCTCTTCTTCGCCATGAACACCCTGTTCGGGCTCGCGATGCTGCGTCTCGACGGGATCGTGCACGACCGCTGGGCCACGAACGGCATGCTCATCACGGAGTTCGTCATCGGCGCGCTCTCGCTGGCCGTCTTCCTGGCCCTGGCGCCGAAAATCCGTGGCGCCGATCGTGCGCCGACGCAGCCGATGGGATATTATTCATGATGGCCGGCGGCTCGCCGTGAGTGGCTCGTCGCCGGCAGACCAATCGCCCATCTCAGAGGAGCCCATGAGTCAGCTCACCGCGACAACCTGGATCTGGCGCGATGGGACGTTCATCCGGTGGGCCGATGCGCAGGTCCACGTGCTCAGTCACTCGATGCAGTTCGGCTCGGCGGCGTTCGAGGGGGTTCGCTGCTACAACACCCCTCACGGGCCGGCCATCTTCCGGCTGCAGGACCACCTCCGCCGTCTGGTCAACTCGTGCAAGATCTACCGCATGGAGTTGTCTTACGGGGTGGAGGAGCTGGAGGCGGCGTGCTGCGAGCTGGTCGAGCGCAACAAGCTCGACGCGTGTTATCTGCGGCCGATGGTCATTCGTGGCTATGGTGCGGCGGGGATGGTGCCGTTCGCGAGCCCGGTCGAGGTGTATCTGCCCTGCTGGCCGTGGGGCACCTACCTCGGCGAGGGAGCGCTGGAGCAGGGCGTGGATGCATGCGTGTCGAGCTGGCATCGCATGGCGCCGAACACCATTCCGGCGATGGCGAAGATCGCGGGCAACTACCTGAGCGGTCAGCTCATCAAGATGGAGGCGCTGGCGAACGGCTTCGCTGAAGCGATCGCGCTCGGGACCGAGGGGACGTTGAGCGAGGGCTCCGGGCAGAACGTCTTTCTCGTGCGGGATGGGACGCTCTTTACGCCTCCCGTGGACGGCTCGCTGCTCCCCGGGATCACCCGGTCCAGCATCCTGGAACTCGCCCGCGACGAGGACATTCCGGTAAGGGAGCTGCCGCTCCCTCGGGAGACGCTGTACATCGCGGACGAGGTCTTCCTCACAGGGACTGCGGCCGAGGTCACTCCGGTTCGCAGCGTGGACAGGATCCCAGTCGGCACGGGTCGCCCCGGACCGATAACCCAGCTGCTGCAGCGGCGCTTTCTCGATATCGCCCGCGGACAGGCAGAAGATGCGCATGGCTGGCTGACTCACGTTCGCGCCGAGCGGGCGCGTGTGGAGGGCGTCCTGACGGCCTGACGGGTTGCGAGGCGAGCGCCAATGCTCGCCAGTCTTGCCAGAGTGCCGATCTTGGCGTACAATGATGCGCCGGAAAACAAATGATTTACCGGCACTCGTTCGTCCCCCCGCAACCGGCACGTGGAGGTATGACGTGAAGAGAGTCGTACTGGCGACCGTCAGCGCGTTTACCCTCGCGGCATGCCAAGACGCCGCCAATCCAACCGCACCTCCTTCGGCCGCCCGCCCGAGTGCATCCGTCGCCGCCCTCGGCGACGTCATTCCTGGCCATTATCTCGTGTCTTTCCGGCCGGAAGTCACAGATGTGGAAGGACAGGCGAGACTGCTTGTCGGGCGGCACAGCGGTGTGCTCAAGCATCTGTACAAGTCGGCGATCAGGGGTTTCGCGGCCTCCAATCTGTCTCCGGCAGCGGCGGCAGCGATCGCGCAGCTGCCTTTTGTCGCCGCCGTGGAGCAGGACCAGGTCATGCACGCCATTGCGACCCAGGCGAATCCGCCGTCGTGGGGACTCGACCGCATCGACCAACGTCCACTGCCTCTCGACAACTCGTACACGTACAATGTGACGGGTGCTGGGGTAGTGGCGTACATCATCGACACGGGGATTCTGTTCGGCCACTCCGAGTTCGGCGGTCGCGCCGTGATGGGGGTGGATGAAGTGACGACGGGCGGCACTGCCGCCGATTGCAATGGCCACGGCACGCATGTGTCGGGCACGGTGGGTGGAGCGACGTACGGCGTAGCGAAAGGGGTGAGTCTGGTTGCCGTTCGGGTGCTCGATTGCGGCGGCAGTGGCACCACCTCCGGTGTGGCCGCCGGTGTGGACTGGGTCACCGCGGACCACGGCGGTGCGCGGGCCGGAAAGGCAGCGGTGGCGAACATGAGCCTCGGCGGAGGTCAGTCGCCGACGCTCGACCAGGCCGTCTCGAACTCCATCGCCGCCGGTGTCACGTACGCGATCGCTGCGGGGAACGGGAACATCTTTGGCTTCGCGCAGGACGCCTGCACGACGTCGCCGGCAGACGTCCCGACGGCGATCACGGTCAGCGCCACCGACATCACCGATACCAAGGCGAGCTGGGCGAATTACGGCACGTGCGTGAAGATCTTCGGGCCCGGAGTGAACATCACGTCGTCGTGGTACACGAGTCCCACCGCGACGAATACAATCAGTGGAACGTCGATGGCGACGCCGCATGTGACGGGCACCGCGGCGCTCTATCTCGAGGCGAACCCCGGCGCGACACCGGCCGCCGTTCTCTCGGCGCTGACGTCGAGCGCGACCGCGGGCGTGGTGAAGAGTGCCGGCACGGGCTCGCCGAACAAGCTCCTCTACTCGGCGTTCATCGGTGGCGCTCCTCCGCCTCCGCCGGGTCCGCCAACGGCCCGCTTCACCTACAGCTGCTCCTATCTCAACTGCAACTTTGACGGCAGCACTTCCTCTGCCCAAGCCGGCGCGTCCTACGGATGGGCGTTCGGTGACGCCACGTCGGGCTCGGGCGTGACGGCCTCCCATGCCTACGGCGCGGCCAACACGTATAACGTGACCCTCACGGTCACGGATGCGGGCGGTACCAACGCGACAACCCAGGCGGTCACGGTGACGGCGCCGCCACCGGGTCCGGTGGCGAGCTTCACCTCGAGCTGCAGCGGTCGGACCTGTAACTTCGACGCCAGCGCGTCCACGGGAAGCAATCTCACCTACAGCTGGAACTTCGGAGACGGGAGGACTGGTTCCGGGGTGACGACGTCGCGCAGGTATCGGAACCATGGTACCTTCACCGTGGTTCTCACAGTGACGGACGGCGCGGGGCGCACGAGCACCGCCACCAAGACGGTCACCGTCTAGATACGGAAGGGGTGGCGCGGCGGCTCCGGCTCGAGCCGGGCGCTCGTCCGAGCCAACGGCAGAAGGGGCGGGGCTTCGCGAACACTCGCGGAGCCCCGCTTCGTTCGCTCACTTCGAGGAGAGCAACCATGCGCGTGTGCTTCCCGGGGGTCGCGACGATCCTCCTTCTGGCGCCAGTTCGCGATTCCGGCGCGCAGCAGTGGCCGAGCTACGGCAGCGATGCGGGCGCGACGAAGTATTCGGTGCTTGGCGTGGTCAACCGCCGCAACGTCTCGCGACTCGCGATCGCCTGGCGGTGGCCGGTGGGCGAGCGGCCCATTCCCAACACGGACAGCACCAAAGCGGCGCGCCCCGGACTCTTTCAGGCGACGCCGCTGATGATGGGCGACACCCTGTTCTTGAGCACGCCCTTCAATCGCGTCGTCGCGCTGAGCGCCGCGACCGGGAGGCCGTTCTGGATCTACGACCCGGGCGCGTACCGCTTTGGTCAACCCTCCAACGGCACGGGCTTCGTTCATCGCGGCGTGGCCAGCTGGAGCGACGGGCACGAGCGCAGGATTTTCATGAACAGCCGTTGGCGCCTGATCGCTCTCGACGCTGCGACTGGGACTCCGATCCGGTCCTTCGGCGATACCGGTGTCGTCGATCTCACTGCGAAGCTCCGCTACCCGGTCAACAAGCTGCACTACACGAACACGTCGCCGCCGGTGGTATGGGGAGACCTGGTGATCGTGGGCAACGGCGTCGGTGACCGTCTCGTGTATCGCAACGATCCGCCAGGCGACGTGCAGGCGTTCGACGTGCGCACCGGAGAGCGAGTGTGGAGCTTCAACCCGATCCCGCAGCCCGGCGAGCTGGGCAATGAGACGTGGGAGGACAGCTCGTGGAAGTTCACCGGGCACACCAATGTCTGGGCGCCCTTCAGCGTCGACAGCGCGAGAGGGCTCGTCTACCTGCCTTTCGGCACGCCGAGCGACGACTGGTACGGTGGCCGCCGCAAGGGAAATAATCTGTTCGCCGAGTCGGTGGTCTGCCTCGATGCGCGAACGGGAAAGCGAGTCTGGCACCGACAGCTCGTGCATCACGGTCTCTGGGACTACGATCTCCCCGCGCCGCCTGTGCTCGGCACGGTGCGCGTGCGCGGCAGGAAGCGGGATATCGTCGCGGTTCCGACCAAGATGGGATTTCTCTACGTGTTCGACCGCGTGACCGGAGTACCCATCTGGCCGATCGGCGAGAGGGCGGTGCCCGCGAGCGACGTCGCCGGGGAGCGCGCGTCGCTGACGCAGCCGTTCCCGGCGAAACCAGCTCCGTTCGCCCGGCAGGGATTCTCGGAGAGCGATCTCATCGACTTCACGCCGGAGCTCAGGAAGCAGGCGGTCGAGGCGGTGAAGCCCTATCGGATGGGCGCACTCTTCACCCCTCCGTCCATGGAGGGCACGATCGTCATGCCGGGGGCGATCGGCGGGGCAGGCTGGGGTGGCGGGGCCTTCGACCCCGAGACGGGAATCATCTACATCAAGGCGACGAACGCGCCGGCGCTCTTCCGCATCACCCGCTCGTCCACGCCTTCGGACACGATGGACGCGGAGTACATGGTGGATCTAGCCCATTCCACACTCTCGCTCTCCTTCGAAGCACCGAGGGACACGGCCGGCGAGCACCAGGCGCCAGTCGCCGAGCTTCCGATCAACAGGCCCCCGTACGGCACGCTCACCGCGATCGACCTCAACAGTGGCGCGCGCGTCTGGGAGATTCCGCTCGGCGACGCGCCGGAGATCCGTCACCACCCGATGCTGCGCGGCGTCCGCCTCCCGGCGCGCTTGGGCGTAGCCGGCGCGCCGGGCGGAATCGTGACGAAGGGCGGACTGATCTTCATCACCGGCGGGGGCACCGCGATCTACGCCATCGACAAGCGGACCGGCGCCACGCTCTGGCAGCTCGATCTCGGACGCCGGGCTTATGCGGTGCCGATGACGTATCGCACGCGTGCCGGGACGCAGTACGTCGTGGTCGCCACCGGTTCCGGCGGGGATGCCGAGCTCGTTGCGTTCGCGCTACACTAGAGGCGGCTCGGCACTGTTGGTCCCGGCGGAACTACTGTTGTTGACTGGCAGGGGTCCCGGCCATAAGGTGGTACGCCCCGATCGTGCTCATGAAGACCTCCCTGCGGACGGATGCTGGCGTTTGGCCCGCAGGGCAGGACACGCTGAAGGAGCTAAACATGAAAGACACGTCAACCGCGAAGTCGAGCCGGTTCTCGTTCGCTTCGCGCGCGATCTTCCTGTCCCTCGCGCTGCTCCTCGTGCCTGCGGTTAGCGCGCATGGTCAACCGTGGAAGAAGATCAAGGACAAGGTGGGCGGCGCCGTGGGCTCTCGATCCGGGGGCGAGAAAGAGAGCACCGTCGTGGCCACGTCGTTTGGAGAGGTCGATCTCGGGGGCAGCCGAGCAATCGCACGAGGAATCGCGTTCACGGGGAATACGACGGAGTTCGCGCCTGGCACAGAGCCCGCGGTCAAAGCGTTGGCCCAAGCGCTGAAGGCGACAGCGGGCAACTTTCTGATCGAGGCACACACCGATCCCGTGGGGACGCCACCTGATTCTGCTGCCGCTCAGGCACTGGCGGATCGTCGGGCATTCGCGGTCAAGGCAGCGCTGGTCGCGCAGGGAGTACCGCTCGGACGTCTCTTCGCGATTGGCCTTGGCGCTTCGCGGCCACTTCCCACAGATACGACTCAGACCGCAGGCGGCAGGGCGCGCGAGATGGCCGAGTCGGTTGTTCCGGGGTCAAAGATTCTCGGCATGGGAGTACGGGCCGTCAGGCAGCGCCGCGCGGCGGCAAGCGCGGACAGCACCAAGCCGGCGGCGCCGATCAATGC
>JALZAQ010000046.1 GCA_030948255.1 Gemmatimonadota bacterium | reverse complement strand
CGTAAGGGAATGCGGGTGCGTGCGACTAGCGCGCGGAGTGGTCGGCATCTGGGATCGGGCGGGGCTCGCGGCGGAGCGCCAGGAAGAAGGTCGCGGGAAGGATCTCGAGTACCGTGAGCCAGACGCGGGATGTGATGACCAGGATGGCCGCGGCATCGGTCGGAACACCGGCAGCCGTCAACGCGCTCAGCATTGCACCTTCGCGCACTCCTGCCCCGGCCGGCGCGAAGAGCATGATGAAGCCGATCAGATAGGAGCCCGTGAAAACTGCGATGTAGAGAGATGTCGCGCCAGTCGCACTCCCCAGTACGCCAAAGGTGAACATCCGAAAGGCGACACCGTACGCGATCCACGCCACCACGCTCGCCGCCGCGGCGGTGAGCACGGATCGCGCAGGCAGCCGTGGGATCTCGACGCGCCGCCCCGTCAGCCTCCCCGCGACGCGGCCGACCTCCGGAAGGAACGCAGGCAGGACGACCATCGCGGCACATCCAATAGCGACCAGCAAGTACCAGAGTCGCCGATCGTAGGGCAGCACGCGGGCGCCCATCGCGAGCACGACGACGAAGCCCGTGAGGGTGTTCACGAGCGTGACCACCACGGCGGAGCCGGCCGCCGCGATGCCCGAGACGCCGCGCCGCTGCGCCATCACCGCCATTGTCCCCATCGCCCACACTTTCCCGGGCAGGTATCTGCCGAGGTTGGATATCGTCCAGATGCGGGCCGCTTGCCCGAAGGGCAGCTCGAATCCCCAACCGCCGAGGACGATACGCCAGCTCTCCACCAGCATGCCGTACGTCGCCAGAACGATCAGGCACGATCCGAGGAGCGCGAGCGGCGACGGATGCGCCCGCGCGAGAGCGGCCCGAAGGTCCCCCACCGGAGGAAAGCGGGAGATGACAAACGCGACCACGAGCGCGGTGAGCACCCACTGGCCGATGCGAAGAAGGCTACGCCGGCCGACCAAGCGCAGCCCGGTAGATGTCGGCGTAGCGGCGCGCGACGGCTGGCGGGGAGAAGGTGAGAAGGGCCTCACGACGGCCGGCTCGACCGAGCGCCGCGCCGCTCTCGGGCAAGGCCAGCAGCCGCTCCACCGCAGCCGCCAGCGCGGCGGGGGACTCGGGAGCCACCAGGAGTCCGGTGATCCCGTCGCGCACCACGTCCGGCAAACCGCCCGAGCGTGACGCGATGACCGGCGTCTCGCACAGCATTGCCTCCACCGCCACCAGGCCCAGTCCCTCGTCGAGCGACGGCATCACCACCGCCGCCGCCTGCCGATACAGCTCGAGCAGCCGATCCGGCGCCAGCGTGCCCAGCCATCGGATGCGCCCCGCGCACCCGTCTCGATCGGCCCTCTCCTGTAGCTGCTGACGAAGGGGGCCGTCACCCGCGACATCGAGCGAGACGTCAGGCGCCATCATCGGCATCGCCGAGATGAGGTGCGTGATTCCCTTCTGCTCGTTGAGCCGGCCGACGTAGAGCAGTCGATCGGCGCTCCGTCGTCCACCTGGGGAGAAGAGCGCGGTGTCGGCGGCCATCGGGGCGACCTCCGGCTGGGCGTCGGGCACGAGGGCCCGAATCTCCTCCGCCAGCCAGCGGGAGACGGTCGTCAGCGCGGCCGATCGCGCGACCACCCGTCGGAGCAACGGGAGAGCGGCTCGCACCCGGCGCCCGAGCCGCACATCGGAGCCGTGAGCGGTCGTCACGAGGGGGAGCCGCCCCCCCCTCTCGCCCTTCCCTGCCAAGAACGTCGCGACGAGGCCGGCGGGAAACCACCAGTGAGCGTGGATGACGTCAGGGTGGAACCGCCGGCGGGCCGAGCGCGCGGCTGCGAGCTGGGCGGTCACCAGCCCGAGCAGCGCGGCGCGCCCTCTCCAGGACGCGGTGGCGCTCGCCATTGTGCCGGTATAGGCCAGCGTCTCCATCGAGCGGGGAGCGTATCGGTAGCGCTCCACCGTCACGCCCCCGAGCTCCTCGCGCGACGGAGATCCCTCCGCCGCGGGGGCGACGACGCGCACGACGATCCCCTCGGTGGACTGCAGCGCCTGCGCCAGCCTCAGCACGAAGGAGCCGGCCGCATCGCCGGCGTGGCGCGGGAAGGAGTGCGCCAGAAAGAGCACCCGCACGAATCAGCGCGTGCGATCGCCGTCGCCGCCGAGCGAGCGCGCGCTCAGCTCGTCGAGGCGCCGGCGCAGCTCCCGCATCTCCGCGCGCTGGCCGGCGATCATCTCGCCCACCAGGCCACCCACGAACAGCACGACGCCGGTGATCACGGAGATCTCGATCAGGTTGAGGAGGGGGCGGAATCCGACTCCGCCAAACACCCGAATGGCGATCGCCACCACGCCCGTGATCACGCCGAGCGCGAACAACGCGACCCCCAACATCCCGAACAGCAGCAGCGGCTTCGGCGCGAAGCGCAGCTCGAACCAGACCGACAGCATGTCCAGCACCCCGACGGGGATGCGGGCAATCCCGAACTTCGACTTCCCGGCGTGTCGGGGATAGAGCGGCATTGGGATCTCGGACACCGAGAATCCCTGGGCGGCCGCGATCACGATCATGTAGCGATGCCAGTCGGGTCGAACCGGAAGCGCATCCATGATCTCCCGACGGTAGGCCTTCACGGAATTGAGATCCTTCACCGGGACGTCGAACAGGGTGCGGCTCAGCCCATTGTAGATCCGGGAGACGAACGCCTTCTCGTACTTTCCCATCTTGAAGCCGGTCACCATGTCGGAATCGCCGGCCAGGATCGGAGCGGCGAGCCGGGGGATGTCCTCCGGCTTGTACTGCAGGTCCGCCGGATAGAAGACCAGCACCTGACCGCGCGCGTGGAGATACCCGGTGCGGAGTGCGTCGGCGATTCCCCGCCGGTTGCGATGTCGCACCGCCCGCAGAAATGCGTGTTGCGCCGCCAGCGTCTGGAGCAGCTGCCAACTGTCGTCGGTCGAGCCGTCATCGATGACGATGACCTCGTAGCGGTGGGCGGGGTCGTTCGCGAATGCCGCCGCCGCCTGCTCCATGAAGAGGGGGAGGTTCTCCGCCTCATCCTTCGCCGGCACGAGCACGCTGACATCGACACTCGCTCCGGGTCGTTCCGCCAGCGGAAGCGTCGTCTGCCTGTCGCGCGCCGCCACCGTCACTGGCGGTCTCCTGTCATACGCGCTTGCGCATCCGCGCCGACAGCACTCCCAGCTGGTCCCGGTACTTGGCGACGGTGCGGCGCGCGATCTGGACGCCCGTCTCCTTGAGGATGTTGACGATCGCCTGATCGGTCAGCGGCCGCTTCGGATCCTCGTCGGAGACGAGCTTCTCGATCTGGGCCTTGATCCCGCGCGCCGAGACATCTTCACCGGCGGTGGTGGAGAGGCCGGAGGAGAAGAAGAACTTGAGCGGGAGAACGCCGCGCGGCGTCTGCACGTACTTCTCGTTCGTCACCCGGCTTACCGTGGACTCGTGCATGCTGATCACCTCGGCCACCTCGCGCAGCGTCAGGGGCTTGAGGAACTGCACGCCCTTCTCGAAGAAATCGCGCTGTCGGTCCACGATGAAGTTCATGACCTTGAGCATCGTCTGCCGCCGCTGCTCGATCGCCTGGATCATCCAGTTGGCGGAGTTGAGCTTGTTCGAGATGAACTCCTTGTTCTCCCCGTCGAACTTCTTCTTGTCCCGGGCGATCTCCTGATAGGCCTTGCTCAGCTTGAGACGGGGGAGATTGGCATCGTTGAGGAAGATGTGATACTTGCCGTCGATCTTGTCCACCACCAGGTCGGGGATGATGTAGTTGTCCCCCGAGCTGCTGTAGACGAGACCTGGCTTGGGATCCAGCTTCGCGATCTCGTCAGCGGCCTTCTGGACATCCACCGGGCTGATGCCGAAGCGCTTGGAGATCTCGCTCCACCGATGGTTGATCAGCTCGTCGAAGCAGTCGCGCACGAGACGGAATGGCACCGACTGCTCGAGCCCCGCCTCGCGAAGCTGGAGCAGCAGACACTCGCGTAGATCGCGCGCGCCGACTCCCGGGGGGTCAAGGCTCTGGATGATGCGGAGCATCCGCTCCGCCTCCTGCTGTGTGTACGGGGGAAAGTCATCCCGCCCCGCCCTCTCTCCCGTCTCCTGCACCAGCTCGTTGATGCTCGCCAGCACGTCCTCCAGAGGGTCGCGATGCGGTGCATCCTCGGCTCCCCAGGAGAGATAGCCATCCTCGCTGATGTTGCCGATGAACTCGTCGGCGAGCAGCCGCTGGCGGTCGTCGAGGTCGAGAAGGTCGACCTGCTCGCGCAGGTGATCGCTCAGATCCCGCGTGTCGACGGTGACCGGCTCGTAGTACTCCTTCTCCTCGTGCTCCTCCTGCCGGCCGCCCGCGTCAAAGCCGTTGAGGAGGATCTCCTCCCAATCGATCTCGTCGTTCTTCTTCTCATCCGACTCGTTGGCCTGCTCCTCGGCGGTCGGCTGATTCTCCTCATCCTCCTCGTCCTCTTCGGGCTCCACCATCTCGAGGAACGGGTTGTTCAACAGCTCCTGCTTCAGATGCTGCTGGAGGTCGAGCAGGGGCATGTAGAGCAGGTCCATCGCCTGATACAGGCGTGGATTGATCTTGATCTCCTGCTTCAGCTGGGTGTGCTGGGAAATGCCGGCTCGCATCAGGCTGCGTCTCCGCGCTCGGATGACGTGTAACGCGCCCGCAGCCTCGCCGTGAGCGTCGGACCGAGGTAGATCCTCGCGACGGTGTCGTCGAACACCAGCTCGCGCACGGCGCCCGAGACCTTCACCTGTCCATCGAACATGATATAGGCCCGGTCCACGATATCCAGAGTCTGCTCCACGTTGTGATCGCTAATGAGAACCCCGATGCCCCGGTGCCGCAATCCCGCCACGATCGACTGGATGTCGTGCACGGCGATCGGGTCTACGCCCGCGAACGGCTCGTCCAGCATCATGAACTTGGGCTCCGTCACGAGCGCCCGTGTGATCTCGAGTCGGCGGCGCTCGCCGCCGGACAGAGAATAGGCGCGATTCTGACGGAGATGTTTGATGCTCAGCTCATCGAGCAGCTTTTCAAGGCGCGCTCGCCGCTCGGCCCCCGACAGCGGGAGCGTCTCGAGAATCGCCAGGATGTTCTGCTCGACCGTGAGCTTGCGGAAGATCGACGGCTCCTGGGACAGGTAGCCGATGCCGAGCCGAGCCCGCTTGTACATCGGCATGTCCGTGATGTCCACCTGATCGAGCAGGATCCGGCCCTCCTGGGGAGGGATGAGCCCGACGATCATGTAGAATGTCGTCGTCTTCCCTGCTCCGTTGGGACCGAGAAGCCCGACGATCTCTCCCTGCTGCAGGCGAAGGGCGACGTCGTTCACCACCCGCCGGCGGCGATACGTCTTCACCAGCCCCGTTGCCTCGAGCACGCTCCGGCCGCTGCCTGCTGCGCCCGACGCCCCGACTACGGGATGCGCGCCGGAGACGGTCGGATGCTCGGCGGTGTGCCGAAGGGCGCGTGCCATCTCCTGCCGGAACGGCTGCAGCGCCTTCCACTGCTGGTCGGCGATCCTTATGCTCGACGCCGGCCCGAGCGCTCCGGCCGGGAGGACGATGAGGCGATCGCGGGCCAGCCGTGGCAGAACGGACGCCGCGAGATGAGAGCGAACCTCATCCAGGCTCAGCCGGCCGGACTCCTGGGCCGCGTCGCGTCCCTGCCGGCGGATCAGCTCGAGGTAGTCGTCGCGATAGCGGATCGAGACGTCGTTGAAGGTGACGGTGCCAGTATCGCCCGCCGTCTCGACCAGCGCCCGCAGCGCGATGACGGTGGAGGGGTCGCCCTGGGCGTATCGCTCGATGAACTCCTCGACCGGCGCCGGAAGTCGCGGCTCGCTCATGGCTTCTTTCCTCCGCGCGTGGCAGTGCCGCTCCGCGGTGTCGAGTCGGCGGGTGACGGCTCCAGATACACGCCGGACGCCTGCTCCGTGATGGTGACGCTGCGGACGAGCTGCTCGGCGAACGCGACCACGATCTTGCGGCCGCGCACATAGTTCGCCGCCGGCACGCCGGAGCTCGTGTCCTGCGGGGGCATCTGGTAGAAGGAGCTGGCGCGCCCGTTGGCGACGAGCTGCCGAATGCGCGGCTGCCCTCGAGTGGAATCGCCGCGGGTCGCTCTGACGGCCGGCGCCAGCCTGGACGTGTCGAAGAGCGCGACCACGGTGTCGCCCCGCAGCCAGTCCCGCTCCCGGGAATGGATCTTGGCCGTATCGGGCATGCTCTGGGCGAACGCCCGTCGAACGGCGCGCACCTCCGTGATCCGCTGTCCCGGCATCATCAGGTCGAGCGAGTCGGCGACGATGTCAAAGGTGCGCGAGACGGCGTGCGCCCGCGATGGTCCCCAGGAATAGGCACGCTGAAGGAGCCGGTTGGAGATGCGCAGATCCAGAGTATCCGAGGTGAGGGTGACATCCTCGCTCACCGTCTTCGCCGCGCCGGCCGACACGAGCCGCTCGAGCTGCCGTTGCCGCGCGTAGAGATCGATCAGCGCGCCGGTGAGCGTGAACGACCGCTCACCCTTTCCTACTATGCTGGGCCGGCGCATCAGGCGGGCACGCTCGCGCTGGGAGTCGAGGAATGCCGAGTCCGCCGTCGCCACGAGATCCGGACGCGTGATCTCCACCTGTCCCGAGGCATACACGAGGCTGTCGCCATCCATGACCACCGTGTTGGCGATGACACCCACCGGTTCTGCAGGCTTCCCGGCCGAATCCGGCTGGACGAGCTTGATGCGTGGCCGCTGCGGCGCAACCATGCGAGCCGACGGCCTGATTCCGGCTACCGCGCGGTAATATTCCACCACCGGACCGTCGAGCGTCGTCCCGGTCGGGAGCGCCGTGTGGACGTCGCCCTCGGCGCGCAGCCGCTCTTCCCCCATCCAGTAGGTGAGCAGCTTCGAGTCGAGGGTGACTCGCGGCTCCGCGTAGTGCACGTGACCGATGAGATGCAGCATTCTCACGTCTCCGAAATATTCGGCGCTGTCGGACACGATCGTCATACCCTGAGCCGCACAGCGCGCCTCCACTCCCCCGCCGATGAACGAGTTGTAAACGCCGCTCGGTTGCTGGATGTTGTTGGTGTGCGTCGCCGGCCGGTTCTGGAAGTCGAGCTGGCAGCGGCCCACCGGGGCCTGCGGCCCTCCCCCCTGGGCGCCGGCGAGCCGGGCCGTGAGCGCCAGCGCGGCCGCTCCGAGTGCTGCCACGCGCGCGCTCACTGTCCGGGGAGGGTGAAGCTGCCGCCACCTTTGGTGCCGTGCAGCGTCTGGATGTTCTTCATGTTGGGATCGGATCGGAACCCCACGCCCTCGAGGCGGCGCCCGTCCGGCGTCGTGAGCACGAAGCTGGAATCGCTCGAGATCTCGTTCGTCGTCTGCGTGAACCGCAGCTGGGGCGTGGTTAGATGCCGGCCGTCCTCCGACACGACCTCGACCTCGCCCCGTGCCTCGGCCGTCGAGGTGCGGCGGTTGTAGGTTCCCTGCCGCGACGTCAGCGTCGAGCTCTTGAGTCCGGTAATCGTGTAGAAGATCATCGTCACCTTGCGCAGCTCGATCCGGGCGTTGTCGTCAAAGAAATATGCCGTATCGGACTGCAGCTTGGCCTTTCTCACGCCATCGGTCGTGAGAAAGGTGGAGATGCCGAACATGACCTGGTCGGCCGAGTCGGCGAGGACATTTCGGGCGGCCACCGGCGGCTCCTTCATCTTGGTGCAGGCCAGCGCGCCGCCGAGCACCATCGCGCCGAGCGCGATCCGGATTGCGGGGCTCATGCCAGGCCCGCCCGCATGAGGTCGTGCAGGTGGACCATCCCCACCAGATGCTCCTCCTCATCCAGCACCGGCATCGCCATGATCCCGTGACGCTCCATTCGGAAAACGACCGCGCTTCCCAACTCGTCCGCGCGGGCGGTCTTGGGACTGGTCGTCATGATCTGCGACACCGGTACATCGAGGAAGTGCTCCACGCGCTCCATCAGTCTCGTGAGGTCGCCCGAGGTCATCACTCCGAGCAGCTGATCCCGATCGTCCACCACCGCCAGCGTGCCCCGTCGCTCCGCCAGCAGCACCACCGCCTCCCGCATGGTGGCGGTGGGCGGCAGGGCCGGCAGCGAGTCACTGACCATCACGTCGGCAACGCGGGTCAGCAGCTTCCGTCCAAGCATTCCACCGGGATGCAGCCGCGCGAAGTCTTCACGACGAAACCCCTTTCGCTCGAGCAGTACGACCGCGAGAGCATCCCCCATCGCCAGCGCCGCGGTGGTGCTGGTTGTCGGCGCGAGGTCGTGGGGGCAAGCTTCCTCCGTCACCGCGACATCGAGCACGACGTCGGAGTTCCGCCCGAGCGTCGAATCGAGACCGCCCGTCATCGCTACGATCCGTACCCCGAGCCGCTTCAACTGCTCCAGGAGGGGAAAGAGCTCCTCGGTCTCGCCGCTCTTGGAGAGGAGAATCGATACGTCCGCCGGGCCGACGATCCCGAGATCGCCGTGCAGGCTTTCCGTCGGGTGCACGAAGGTCGCGGCTGTACCGGTGGACGTGAGGGTGGCCGCGATCTTCCGCGCGATGAGCCCCGACTTCCCAACGCCTGAGACGATCACCCGACCCGGGCACGCGGCGATCAGCTCGACCGCCTCGACGAACTCGTCGCCCAGCCTCTGCTCGATGGCAGACAGCGCTTCGCGCTCCATCCCGATGACGGCTCGGCCGCGCTCGAGAAGATGCTCGCGATTCGGGCTCGTTCCGGCGCCGGCTGCGGCACGGGACGGTGCGGTGGTCCGCGCCCCTCCGCCGATCACTCCTCCACCTCCGCCAGCGGCTCCGAGCGCTCGGCGACGTAGCGCTCCACGATATCGTCCCACTCCCCCCTCGCGCCGAGGAGCAGCTCCGCCAGCTCGCGCACGGCTCCGCGTCCCCCCTCCCGCGTGAGCTGCAGCTTGGCGGCGGCGCGGACCTCGGGCACCGCATTGCCGACCGCGACCGGGAGCGCCACCACGCGAAGAACCGCGAGGTCCGGGAAATCGTCTCCGACGAACGCCGCCTCTTCGGCGGTGCAGTCGTGGCGCGAGAGGATCCGGTCGAACGCCGGCAGCTTCCGAGCCCCGGCGTCCTGGGAGAGATCATCGGCGCCGATCTCCTCTGCACGCAAGCGCACGCTCTCCGACACCCGCCCGGTGACGATGACGACCTTGATGCCCGCCATTCGCAGAAAGCGAACGCCGAGGCCGTCCTGGATGTCGAAGCGCTTGAGCTCCATCCGCTCGCCGCGCACGTCGCCGAGGTAGATCCCGCCGTCGGTCAGGACGCCGTCCACATCCAGGCCGACGAGCCGGATGCGACGAGCGAGCGCGGGATCCAACTTCGGCGCTTTCATGGCCGGCCGAGCTGCCACAGGTCCACCGCACGGCGCACCAGATCGTCGAGCCGATCCAGAGGAATCATGTTGGGGCCATCGCTCGGAGCGTGGGCCGGATCGGGGTGCGTCTCGAGAAAGAGGCCATCCGCTCCGGCCGCGATGGCGGCGAAGCTGAGCGGCGGGATCATCTCGCGCACACCGCCGCTCGCGCCGCCTTCGCCGCGGCCCGGCTGCTGCACGCTGTGCGTGGCATCGAAGATGACGCTCGCGTCGGGGCAGGATGCTCGCATCCGAGCGAAGTTACGCATGTCGACGACGAGGTCCCCGTAACCAAAGAAGGTTCCGCGCTCGGTGACCGCAATCTCGACGTCGGAGTGGGGCGCCGCTCCCCGTACCTTGGCGACGGCGCCCCGCATGCCGTCGGGCTGCATCCACTGACCCTTCTTGACGTTCACCGCGCGTCCGGTGGCCCCGGCGGCCTCGAGCAGATCGGTCTGCCGGCAGAGGAAGGCCGGGATCTGCAGCACGTCCGCCACGGTGGCCGCCGGACCGCAGTGCTCGGGGAGATGCACGTCGGTGAGGATCGGGAGTCCGGTGGCTCGTCGCACCCGATCCAGCGCCTCGAGTCCCTCGTCGAGCCCGGGACCTCGTGGTGCGGTGGCGTTGGAGCGATTGGCCTTGTCGAAGCTCGCCTTGTAGATGATGCCGCCCGGGAGGTGCTGCGCGAGGCGCGCGAGATGCTCGCCGACCCGGAGATTCAGCTCATCGCTCTCGACGACGCAGGGTCCGGCGATCATGAAGAGGGCATCACGGGGGAAGAGCGGGCGTGGGGGGCGGGAGGCGGCCGGCGGCGGCATCAGTCCGCGTGCATGTGCTGCGCGGCGGCTCGCACGTCTCCGCGCCGGCTCTGGGCGCGGCTCGCCGCGGCGATGAACCCAGCGAACAGCGGGTGCGGCCGCGTCGGCCGGGACTTGAGCTCGGGATGGAACTGGCAGCCGACGAACCAGGGATGCTCGGGCAGCTCGATGATCTCGACGAGCGATCCGTCGGGAGACAATCCGCTGAATCGCATGCCGTTCGCGGTGAAGAGATCGCGATACGCGTTGGCGAACTCGTACCGGTGGCGGTGGCGCTCGCTGATGTCCGGGAGACCGTACATCTCGGCCGCCAGCGAGCCCGGGCGCAAGCGGCACGGGTACGCGCCCAGCCGCATCGTCCCGCCCATGTCGGTCACGTGCTGTTGCGACTCCATCAGCGAGATGACGGCATCGGTGCATTCCGGCGCGAACTCGCTCGAGTGGCTGTCGTCGAGCCCGCACCGGTTTCGGGCGAACTCGATGACCGCCGTCTGCATGCCAAGGCAGATTCCAAAGAACGGCAGCCCCGACTCGCGCGCGCAGCGGATGGCTTCGACCATCCCATCGACGCCGCGCACGCCGAAGCCGCCGGGGACCAGCAAGCCGTCGTGGCCGGAGAGGATGTCCGTCGCCTGGCGCTGCGAGGTGAAGCCATCGCTCGACACCCAGGCGATGTCTACGCCAACATCGTTGGCGATCCCGCCGTGGATGAGCGCCTCGGCGACGCTCTTGTAGGCATCGGCCAGCTCGGTGTACTTGCCCACGACCGCGATGCGCACCCGGCCGCGTGGCGAGGTCACCCTCTGCACCATCCGCCGCCAGGATGAGAGATCCGGAGATTCTCCGAGGAGCCCCAGCCTCTGTGATACCCGGGCGTCGAGGCCCTGCTCGTGGAAGGCGAGCGGGATCTCGTAGATCGTGGGCACGTCCCGGCTCTCGATCACGGAGCCGAACTCGACGTTGCAGAAGAGCGCGATCTTTCTCTTGACGTCCTCGGACAGCGGGCGCTGGGTACGGCAGATGAGGATGTCGGGCTGGATCCCCAGCTCCATGAGGTCGCGGACGGAGTGCTGAGTCGGTTTGGTCTTGACCTCGCCCGCGGCCGAGATGAACGGGACGAGCGTGAGGTGGATGAAGAGTGCATTGTCCCGGCCGATCTCGTGGCGGAACTGGCGGATCGCCTCGAGGAACGGCTGTGACTCGATGTCGCCGACCGTGCCGCCGATCTCGACGATCACGACATCGTTGTCCGGCCCGATGCGCTTCATCGCGGCCTTGATCTCATCGGTGATGTGCGGGATGACCTGCACGGTCGACCCGAGATATTCACCGCGCCGCTCCTTGGTGATGACGTTGAGGTAGATCCGGCCGGTGGTGACGTTGTTCGCCTGCGAGAGCGAGCGGTCGATGAAGCGCTCGTAGTGGCCGAGATCCAGATCCGTCTCCGCGCCATCGTCGGTGACGTACACCTCGCCGTGCTGGAAGGGCGACATCGTCCCCGGGTCGACGTTGATGTAGGGATCGAACTTCATCATCGACACGCGGAGGCCGCGCTCCACGAGCAGCCGGCCCAGAGACGCCGCGGCGATCCCCTTCCCCAGCGAGGACACGACGCCGCCGGTGACGAAGATGTATTTCGTGGTCTGGCTCAGGTTGCTCTGCATCAGGCACGCCCCGTGATGAAGTCCGGCCAGAGCGCGTTGGCGCGCTCGAGATCCTCCTCCGTGTCGATCCCTCCGCGGCCGGTGGCCGCTTCGGTGACGCTGGCAACGCCGATGGCGATCCCCGCCGCCAGGGGCCTCAACTGCTCGAGTCTCTCGCTGCGCTCCAGAGGGTGCGGCGGCAGCGCCACCCACCGCGCCAGTGCGTCACGGGTGTAGGCGTACACTCCGATGTGCTGCCTGGCGAGCCGGTCGCGCGCGGGTCGGTCGTCGACGTCCCGCGCGAACGGAATCGCTGCTCGTGAAAAGTACATGGCGCGCCCATCGTCGGCATGAACGACCTTGACCACGTCGGGTGATTCGAGCTGCCCGGCTGTGAGCGGGGCAGCGGCTGTTCCGAGCGGGAATCGGCCGCCGGCGACGAGCGCGGCAGCGCCGCGGACCGCCTCGCCGGAGAGAAAGGGCTCGTCCCCCTGCACGTTGACGATCACCTCGCATCCGGAGTAGCGAGCCATGGCGGCGACCTCGGCCACCCGATCGGTTCCGGACGGGTGTCGCTCCGCGGTGATGACCGCTTCGGCGCCAGCGCGGCGGGCAACCTCGGCCACTTCCTCGCTGTCGGTGGCGACGATGCAGCGGTCGGCCAGCGCGAGAGCGGTGACGCGTTCCCAGACCCGAACGACGAGTGGCACTCCGCCCAGGAGCCGGAGCGGCTTGCGCGGCAGTCGGGACGCGCCAAGGCGCGCCGGAATCACCACGAGAGTGCTCACGGACGCTGGCAGGGGGCGCGCCGCGACGCAATATTCACGCCACAGAATATACTCCCGGTCGAGCAAAAAGCAAATCGCGCGGGAGGCGGAGCGGCCTCAGCGAACCAGCGTGAGCCCCACGCCGAAAGCTGTGCGCTTGCTCGCCGGATCCAGATCGAATTCGACGCGGAGGGGCGTGAGCGTGAGGCGGAACCCCAGGTTCTGCTCGAGCGGCGGAAGCCGGTGCACCCCCGCGGCGCCGAGCATGTGGATCAGCCCGATCGATGGAGCCCCGACGATGGGCAGGCGGAAGCGCTCCAGCGGGATCTCGTAGATGCTCATCACGGAGAGCAGCCTGTCTCCCCCCAGCTCGAGGAGTCGAAAGGTCGGAAGCGTACCCGTGTTGCCCAGATACGCGTAGCGCTGCGGCGGAGCACTGTCACCCACTGCGTAGACGACGTGCGAGAGGAGCGAGAACGTCTGCGTGCCGAACGTCGGGAACCCCAGCGTCGCGTTGACGGTGGCCTGGGTGAAATGGCGAGAACCGGGCGAGGCGAACGGAAGCTCGAGCTCCGCATCCGACGTCATCTTCACTCCGACCGACGCCCATTCCAGCGACCCTCCCAGGAGCGCCGAGCCGATCGTCCCCGGAAGGATCATCGGGTTGGGGCGAAGAATGCCGTCGAGGGTGTCGGTGCGCTCCGTCAGGCTCCACGGACCTCCCTCCCTCACCGACCACGCCTTCTCGCCCCGCATCCCGATCCAGACCGATGCATCGGAGGCCGCGCCGGGGAGCAGCCGTCGCAACCGCAGCTCGGCGCGGTCTGCCCGGTAATAGTTCCGATAATCCCTCCCCCGAACGAGAGTGGACAGGGTGTTGGCGATGTCGGACTGGATCCAGCGATCGTTGGAGAGGGTCGCTCTCTCGATCCGTCCGTCCAGGAGCGTGCGCTCCGTCAGCTGCATCCGCGCGCCGATCGCCGGGTCGAGCTTGCCGAGATCCGTTCGATAGGTCACCGTGGGATCGATCTCCAGGCGTCCCTCGGCCAGGGTGAGGCGCGGGCCCCACGGCAGCACGGCGCCGTCCACCCTGGTGTACTCGGGAAGACGAAAGCCGCGGATGATCGGAAACGAGACTCGCTCCACCGCCGCCACATCGAGAGCTCGATACTCGAGCGTCACACGGCCGGGCGAGTCCACGGCGTCGAAGGTGAGGTCGCGGAACTCGAGGGTGCCGCCGACCACGCGCGCGAGGGAGGAGTTGTACACCCCTCCTCCGATCGCGATCGCGCGCCCGCTGATGCTCGCTCCGGGGTGCAGGAAGAGGTCGCCGCCGACGACGATCACGTCCCCCTGCACCGTGCTTCCGACGGTCGCATCCCCGCCGATCACGAGGATCGTCGTCGCGTAGGTCGAATCACGTGGGAGGGAGACGGGCGCCTGTCCCCCGCGAATGGCGCGATGGGGCACAGAGAGCGCGTGTTGCAGTATTGCGCCCGCCGGGCCGCGCCCGGCCCGTCCGACCACGACCGTCTCCGACTGCGCCAGCACCGGTGCCGCGCACAGCAGAAGCAGCGCTGGCGCCAGCCAGGTCAGTCTGTGTCTCAGCATCCGGCCAGCGCGAGAAAATTGCGAAGCAGCGACTTGCCGTGACGCGTCAGGATGGACTCCGGATGAAATTGGACACCCCACACCGGATGGGAGTGGTGGCGCAGGGCGTGAATCTCTCGAGGGTCGTCGCACGCGGTCGCGATGATCTCGAGCTCGGCCGGCAGGGATGCGCGCTCCACGATCAGGGAATGATAGCGCATCACCTCGAGCGGCGACGGCAGACCGGCGAACAATCCGGTGCCCCCGTGATCGATCTGCGAGGTCTTGCCGTGCATCACGCGTCCGGCGCGGATGACTCGCCCGCCGTACGCCGCACCGATCGCCTGATGTCCGAGGCAGACGCCGAGAATGGGAACGGTCGCGCCCCATCGCCGGACGACCGGAACGGTGATGCCGGCCTCGGCCGGGGAGCATGGCCCGGGCGAGAGGACGATGGCGCGGGGATTCAGGTTGCCGATGTCCTCGACCTCGATCGCGTCGTTGCGCCGCACCGTCGGATCCGCACCCAGCTCGCCGAGATACTGCACGAGGTTGTACGTGAACGAGTCATAATTGTCGATGACGAGGATCATGGCGTGACGTCCGGATCAGGCGCGGGGGTGAAACTGTCTGTGCACCGCGCGGAGATATTCCCGGTCGACGTGCGTATAGATCTGCGTCGTCGCGATGTCGGCATGTCCAAGCATTTCCTGGACCGCTCGCAGATCCGCTCCCCCCTCCAGGAGATGCGTGGCGAAGCTGTGCCGCAGCGTGTGGGGCGACACGTGCCGCGCTATCCCGGCACGGACCACGTACTTGCGCACGATCTTCCACGCCGCCATGCGCGAGAGGGGAGCTCCGCGCGCTCCGAGCAGAAGTATCCCCTTCCCCTGTCCGCGATCCAGCTTCGGCCTCAGTTCCCGAAGGTAGACCGCGACCGCTCCGATCGCGCGACGGCCGATCGGCACGAGACGCTCCTTCCCTCCCTTGCCGAAGACCCTCACCAGCGCCTCGTCGAGGAGCACGTCGCGTATGCCAAGCGTGATCCACTCCGACACGCGGAGCCCGGCTCCGTAGGCGAGCTCCAGGAGCGCACGGTCCCGGAAGGCGAGGGGCTCATCGAGCGTCGGCGCCGCGAGCAGCCGCTCGACCTCGTCCACGGTGAGCACCTCTGGCAACGTCAGCCACCGCTTCGGTGTCTCGAGACGCTCACTGGGATCGCTCACCACGAGCCCTTCCCCGAGAAGGAAGTGAAAATAGCTGCGCACGGCCGACACGTTTCGCCGGATGGAGCTGGGTGCGAGTCCCAGATCCTTGAGGTGATACACGAAGTCGCGAAGGAGGCGGGGAGTGGCGTCGGTGGGGCCGCTCGCGCCTTTGACGCGCATCCAGGTCGCGAACCGTGCCAGGTCGCGCCCATAGGACGACGAGGTGTTGGCGGACGCGCCCTGCTCCAGCGAGAGAAAGTCGGCGAAGCGCTCCAGCAGGAAAGCCCGCGCGGTCGCGTCTCCCTCGACGGTCACGCCCACTCGACGGTATCCGGCGCAAGCGTCGCGATCGCGATGCACGCCAATCCCTCTCCCCGCCCGATCCATCCCATCCCCTCGTTCGTCTTGCCCTTCACACTCACGTCGTCGGGAGTGATGCCGAGCGCCGTCGCCAGAACGGCGCGCATGGCCGCTCGATGGGGCGCGATGGTGGGACGCTCGGCGATCACCGTGAGGTCCACCTGCACTGGCACCCAGCCGAGCGTACGCAGCCGCGCCACGGCCAGCCGGAGCATCTCGATCGAGTCACGTCCGAGGTTTACCGGGTCGCGGTCAGGGAACATCTCGCCGATGTCTCCTGCCGCGGCGGCGCCGAGAAGAGCATCGGTGAGGGCATGGGCCACCGCATCGCCATCCGAGTGGCCGGTGAGCGACCGATCCGATGGGATGTCCACTCCTCCCAGGCGCAGGGGTCCGCCGGACGGGGGGCCGAATCGATGCGAGTCGTACCCCACGCCCGTGCGCGTGATCACGGAGACAGCGCGAGAATCCGGAGGGCGAGATGGGCGGCGTTCTTGGCGTTGTCGATGCCGACGGTGCCCACCGGCACTCCGCTCGGAAGCTGGGCGATCGCGAGCAGAGCATCGATTCCGTTGAGTGGCCCGGACGCGAACGGAACCCCGATGACCGGAAGGGTGGTGACCGACGACACCGCTCCCGGTAGCGCCGCCGAGAGCCCGGCACCCGCGATGATCACCTTCACTCCGCGACCGGCCGCGTCGCGCGCGAGCTGGAGCGTCTTATCGGGCTCGCGGTGGGCGCTGGAGACGATGAGCTCGTGGGAGACGCCGGCCTGCTCGAGCACGGCGAGCGCGGGCTGAATCTTTGGACGGTCCGATTCGGACCCGACGAGGAGGAGGACGAGAGGCATCGAGCGCTCGGCGGCCGCGATCAGCGGATCGCCGTGCAGCAGCGCTCTCGCATCTCGGCACCAGCAGGTGCCCCGATCACGCCGCCGCCTCGGCGCGGATGATCGAGTAATCCTGCCGCCGTCGCGCCGGAGTGAAGCCGGCATCCCGGATGAGCCGCTCCATCTCGTCGATCGTCGTGCGATGGGTGGTGTTCGCGGACGACACCACGTTCTCCTCGATCATCAGTGATCCGAAGTCGTTGCAGCCGAAGCGAAGGGCGACCTGTCCGATCTTCATCCCCATCGTCACCCAGCTCGATTGCAGATTCGGCACGTTGTCCAGAACGATCCGGGAGATCGCCACCGTTCGCAGGTAGTCCATGGCATCGGTCTTGGGCTGCTTAGACATGGTCGGAGTGTTCTCCGGCTGGAGCGGCCAGCAGATGAATGCGGTGAACCCGTTCGTGCGCGATTGTACCTCTCTCACCCGCTCGAGGTGCTCCATCCGTTCGGCGAGCGTCTCTCCGAGGCCGTACATCATGGTCACCGAGGTCTTCATCCCTTCCTCGTGACAGATCTCCATGACCTCGAGCCAGCGATCGGCACCCGCCTTCTTCCGGGCGACGATGTCCCGAACGCGCTGCACCAGGATCTCGCCGCCACCCCCAGGGACCGAATCCAGTCCGGCCTTCATGAGCTCCCGCACCACCTCGCGCGCGTCCATGCGGAAGAGATTGGCGAAGAAATCGATCTCGGATGGGCTGAATGCATGGATGTGGATCGGGTGATACGTCTTGATGTACCTCAGCAGCTCCAGGTACCACTCGAAGGGGATGTACGGGTTGTGCCCGCCCTGCATCAGGATCTGGACTCCGCCGAGCGCCTTCGCCTCGTCGATCTTGGCCCCGATCTGCTCGAACGACAGCGTGTACCCCTCGCCATGCTTGGGGCGCCGGTAGAAGGCGCAGAATCCGCAGTCGGCTACGCAGACGTTCGTGTAATTGATGTTGCGGTCGACGATGTACGTCACCGTGTCATGCGGATGACGCTCACGACGCACACGGTCCGCTTCGGCGCCGAGCTCGAGAAGGGGCGCACGAGTGTAGAAGTCCAGGAGATCGCGCATGGCGTCAGGCAGCCGGGAGAAAGGCGAGCGAGCAGTTTGGGAGCTGACCGCTCTCCGCCAGGCGCGCGAAGAACGAGGTCAACCCCGCGAGGTGCGAGAGAGTCAGCCGATAGTCGAGACCGGCGAAATAGTTCGCGCAGATGGATCGAGCGACTCCGGTGGCGCGAGCCGCCTGTGTCGCCAGCTCGTCCACGTGAGCGACGCCCCAGTCGCGGGACTGGATGAGACGGGCATGCACCTCGAGCGCCTCCACCACCGGGGTGGCGCGCTGGGCGATCCAGACGGCGAACACGAACGGCAGACCGGTCCAGCGCTTCCACTCCTCTCCAAGATCGTAGACGTAGGGGTAGCTCGGAACCGGCTCATCCGACGGGGCAGCTCTGGCGTGCACTCGGGCGCCGAGATGGAGAGCGGCGTCGCCGATCACCAGTCGCGCGTCGTGCTCCTCGACCGCGAAACGACGCACGTCCGCCAGCTCCGCATCGCCGGCGGCGAGCGCAGGGGTCACCTTCCAGACATGCTCGAACAGCAGCCCCAGAAGGGCGACGCTCGTCATCGAGCTCCGCGTGAGCAGCACCCGCCGCCCGCCCAGCTCCTCGGCCGGGCGCTTCGAGAACAGCATCACGCTTCGAACCGGGCCATCCGAGGTGATTCCGAGATCCGGAAGCAGGAGATATCGCTCGGACTCGCGCGCGTATTCCACCGCGGATACCACGCTCACGTCGAGCTGACCGCGGGACATCATCCGGTTGAGCTGGCTCGGGATGCCATCGACGAGAGTGCCGGGCAGCGGCACGATGCCGCGGTCGATCGCGCCGTACACCGGGTACGTATTGATGTACGGGATGCGACCGACGCGCACGTCAGGCCGCCTCGGCGCCGGAGCCCGCCGCGCCGTTGAAGGTCCGCAGCACCCGGTACAGCGAGTCGCGCTCGACCGGATCCTTGCCCGCACCCCGGATGAGGCGGAGGATCTCGTCGAGCGTCATCGCCTGCGCCGTGTGCGCGCCCGCCTCGTGGTAGATTTTCTCGCGAACGACCGTCCCCTCGATGTCGTTGACGCCGAAATGGAGCGCGATCTGGGAGAGCATCGGCGTCACCATGATCCAGTGCGTCTTGATGTGCTCGAAGTTGTCGAGAAAGAGACGGCCGACCGCCAGGTTGCGCAGATCATCGTATCCGGTGGTCGCCGTGCCGGTACGTCCGAGCGTCACGCCGAGCTCGTTGTTGTCGGGGTGATACGCCAGCGGGATGTACGTGAGGAAGCCGCCCGTCTCATCCTGCAGGTCGCGGAGCATCTGGAGGTGGTCCATCCGGTCCTCGATCGTCTCGACGTGTCCGTAGAGCATCGTGCAGTTGGACCGTATGCCGAGGCCATGCGCGACCCGATGGACGTCGATCCATTCGCTCGCCGAGAGCTTTTTCTCGGCGATCGTCGCCCGGACACCGCGCCCGAACACCTCGGCCCCACCGCCGGGAAGGGTGTCGAGGCCGGCATCGCGCAGCGCGGTGAGCACCGACGCCACGGACATCTTCTCGATGCGGGCGATGTGGGCGATCTCGACCGCGGTGAGCGCCTTGATGTGCACGTCCGGATGCCGCTCCTTGAGGCCACGGAACATCTCGGCGTAGTAGTCGAGCCCCGCCTGCATGTCGAGACCGCCGACGATGTGGAACTCCCGCACGTAGGGATTCGCCGCCGCCTCGCTGAACGCCTGCTCCATGGTGTAGCGATAGGCGCCATCCTCCTTCGGAAGCCGGGCGTACGAGCAGAAGACGCAGCTCTTGCGCAGGATGCAGACGTTGGTCGGATTGATGTGCTGGTTGGCCGCGAAGAAGACGCGGTTCCCGTGGCGGGCGCGGTTGGCCGCGTCGGCTAACAGTCCGAGGCCCAGCAGGTCTGGGGTCCGGAAGAGCGTCGCTCCCTCGGCCGAGGTCAGGCGCTCCGCGGCGAGCAGCTTGTCCGCGATCGGGCGGAGCGCCGGATCGGACAGGCGATCGACGTCAGCGGCGGCGGTGTGGGGGGGGGCCATTGGCCTACTCCGCCACGAAGCGCTTCGCGGCGAGGGTCACGTTGTGCCCTCCGAAGCCGAAGCTGTTGCTGAGAGCGGCTGTGACCTCACGCTCGATCGCGACGTTGGGGGTGTAGTTCAGATCGCACTCCGGATCGGGGGTCGAGTAGTTGATCGTCGGAGGGATTCGGCCCGACTGCAGCGTCAACGCCGTGATGACGAACTCGACCGCGCCCGCGGCACCGAGCATGTGGCCGGTGGACGACTTCGTCGAGCTGACGTTGAGCCGGTCCGCCGACGCACCGAAGACCGCCCGGATCGCCCGCGTCTCGTTCAGGTCATTGGCCGGTGTGGACGTCCCGTGAGCATTGATGTACTGCACTGTTTCCGGGGTGAGGTTGGCGTCCTCCATCGCCCTCTTCATTGCTCGCTGGGCGCCCTCGCCATTCGGCGCTGGCGCCGTCAGATGGTATGCATCCGCCGTTGCGCCATACCCCGCCACCTCGGCATAGATCCGCGCGCCCCGCCGGCGCGCATGCTCGAGCTCCTCGAGAATGACGATTCCCGAGCCCTCGCCCATGACGAAGCCATCGCGCGTCGCGTCGAAGGGGCGGGATGCCGTCTCCGGGGACTCGTTTCGCTCCGAGAGCGCCCGCATGTTCGCGAAGCCGCCGATCGCCATGGCGGTGACAGTCGCCTCCGCGCCTCCGGAGATCATGACGTCGGCATCGCCGTACTGGATCGCGCGGTAGGCATCGCCGATCGCGTGGGCGCTCGTGGCGCACGCCGACACGGTCGCGTAATTCGGGCCCCGCGCATTGAAGCGCATCGAGATGATGCCGGCCGCGATGTCGGCGATGAACATCGGGATGAAGAACGGAGAGATCGTCTTCGGGCCGCGCTGGCGGTAGATGTCGTGTTGCTCCTCGAACGTCTTGAGGCCTCCGATTCCCGATCCGACGATCACCCCGGTGCGCTCCGGAACGTACTTCGACGTATCGCCGAAGCCGGCATCCTGCATCGCCTGGGCGGCGGCCGCCACAGCGTACTGCGTGTACAGGTCGGCGCGCTTCGCTTCCTTGCGATCCATGTATGTTGCCGGATCGAAGCCTTTCACCTCGGCGGCGAACCTCACAGCGAAGTTGGCGGTGTCGAACTTGGTGATCGGCGCCGAGCCCGATCGTCCCTGGAGCAGGCTGTGCCAAGTCGTCGCCACGTCGTTGCCGACGGGCGTGATCGCCCCGAGGCCGGTGACGACGACTCGCCGCGAGCTCACGCCCCGCCGACCTTCGAGCGAAGGTAGGTGAGCGCGTCTCCGACGGTGCGAAGCTTCTCGGCATCCTCGTCCGGGATGTCGATGTTGAACTCCTTCTCGAACTCCATTACCAGCTCGACGGTATCCAGACTGTCCGCACCCAGATCCTCCATGAAGCTCGCGTCATCGGTCAGCTTCTCGCGCTCGACGCCGAGCTCCTTGGCAATGATCTCCTTCACCTTGTCTTCCATTTCCGCGGCCATGAATCCCGTCCTCTCTGTGTATGGGTGAAACGGCTTCGTGAAAGTTACATCACCATCCCGCCGTCCACCACGAAAACCTGTCCCGTGATGTACGCGGCGTGGTCGGAGGCGAGAAACGCGACCATTCCCGCAATGTCGGCCGGCGTACCGAGGCGCTTGAGGGCGATCTGATTGATGAGTGCCGCGCGTGCCTCGGGCGTGAGCGCCGACGTCATGTCGGTCTCGATGAAGCCCGGTGCGACCGCGTTCGCGAGGATGTTGCGGGAACCCAGCTCCTTGGCCACGGACTTCGTCAGAGCGATCAAGCCCGCCTTGCTGGCGGCATAGTTGGCCTGACCCTTGTTGCCGATGATCCCGACGACGCTGGAGATGTTGATGATGCGCCCGAATCGGCGCTTCATCATTCCCCGGGACGCCGCGCGAATGGCCGCGAATGCGCCGCGCAGGTTCGCGTCCAGAACCGCGTCCCAATCCTCGTCCTTGAGGCGCATCAGCAGGTTGTCGCGCGTGATGCCGGCGTTATTGACCAGGATGTCAATCCCGCCGAAGCTGCGCTCCACGTCCGCGACGAGGGCGCCGATCTGGGCTGTGTCCGACACATCGGCTCCGAAACCCTCGGCCCCCGAGCCGATGGCGGACGCCACCTCGATGGCCTTCGCCCTGTCTCGACCGACGACGGCGACACGCGCGCCGCAGCTGGCCAGCGTGACGGCAATCTCGTGCCCGATGCCGCGCGTGCTGCCGGTGACGACCGCCGAGCGCCTCGACAGATCGATCTGCATCAAGCCACCCGGCGAAGCAGAGACTCGACGTCGGCCGTGGTCCCGCACGGGGCGGTCGACACCGAAGGAGCGATTCGTTTGACGAGATTGGACAGAACGCTGCCCGGGCCGACCTCGAGGAACAGCGCGCTCGGTTGCGCCGCCACGAGCTGCCGGACTTCCTCCGTCCACCGCACCGGCGATGTCAGTTGGCGATGGAGCAGCCCGCGCGCCTCCGCGACGTCGCGAACCGGGGTGGATGTGACATTGGAATAGACCGGAAACGCCGGTGCGCTCATCGGAGTCGCATCCAGAATCTCGCGCAGGCCACGAGAGGCGTCCTCCATGAGCGGGGAGTGGAAGGCGCCGCTCACGTTCAAACGCACCGCACGCTTGGCGCCTCCCTCCCGGCACAGCTCCATCGCGCGTTCCACACCGTTCACTTCCCCCGAGATCACGAGCTGCTCCGGCGTGTTGTAGTTCGCCGGAACGACCGTCCCGGCTTCGGTCGTCGCGCGCACGCACGCCGCTTCCACGACGGCTTCGCCTGCGCCGAGAATCGCGGCCATCGCGCCCGGTCGCCGCTCGCCGCTCTCCATCATCAGCTCGCCGCGCCGGCGGACGAGACGAAGACCGTCGCGGAGCGCCAGCGCCCCTGCGGCGTGATACGCCGTGAACTCGCCGAGCGAATGGCCGGCCGCGGCCCGGACGTTCGGATCGAGCCGCGCGCGCACGGCGGCCCATGCTGCCGCGCCGTGAGCCAGCAGGGCCGGCTGCGCGTTCTGCGTCGAGGTCAGATCGGGTTCCGGACCCTCGAAGCAGAGCGCGCTGAGCGGAAGGCCCAGCGCCTCGTCAGCCTGCTCGAAAACGGTGCGCGCTTCCGGGAACGCGCTCGCGAGATCTCTGCCCATCCCCGGCTTCTGCGACCCCTGTCCGGGGAAGAGCAGAACCACGTCCACTTAGAAGCGCACGACAGTGGAGGCCCACGTGAACCCGGCCCCGAACGCGACCATGAGCACGGTCGATCCGTCTCTGACACGCCCCGACTCGATGGCCTCGTCGAGCGCGATGCCGATGGACGCCGAGGAGGTGTTGCCGTATCGGTCCACGTTCACGTACACCTTGTCCATCGGGATATTGGCGTGCTTTGCCGTCGCTTCGATGATCCGGATGTTGGCCTGGTGGGGGATCAGCAGGTCGATGTCCTGCCCGGTGAGACGCGCGCCGTCCAGGGCGCGATCCGCGGCATCCGACATCGAGCGCACCGCCGCCTTGAACACTTCACGCCCCGCCATCTTCACGAGGTGGCTCCGGTCCGCCAGGATCGCTTCTGTCATCGGCACCGTCGCCCCACCGTTGGGCCGGTAGAGGAGCTCGGCCAGCGTGCCATCGCTGCGCATGAACGAGGAGAGAATTCCCTTGCCGTGCTTCGACCGGCGGAGCACCGCCGCGCCGGCACCATCCCCGAACAAGACGCAGGTGGCCCGATCGGTCCAGTCCACGATCGCACTCATCTTCTCAGCGCCGATCACCAGCGCCGTCTCGGCCGTCCCGTTCATCATCAACCCTTCGGCGATCGACAGGCCGTAGAGCCACCCCGAACAGGCGGCCGAGATGTCGAACGCCGCCGCCCGGGTCGCGCCGAGGGCGGCCTGCACATCGGCCGCCGTCGACGGCAGAAGGCGGTCGGGTGTAGCGGTGCTGAGGACGATCACGTCCACCTGCCCGGGGGCCACGCCGGCCCGGTGCATCGCCGTGCGCGCGGCGTCGGACGCCATACTGCACGTGGTGTCTCCCTCACCGGCGATGTGGCGCTGCACGATCCCGGTGCGCTCCACGATCCAGTCGTGCGATGTCTCGAGCCCCATTGCCGCGAAGTCGTGGTTCGTCACCACGCGAGACGGCACCGCACGTCCCGTGCTGACCATCTGGGCGATCGGACGCTTCACGCGATCTCGCTCTCGGCCGCCTGGAGGCGGCGTCCGATGTGCTCGTTCATGCGGCTCTCCACGGCCCTCTGGGCCACGAGAATCGCGTTCTTGAGAGCGCGGGGGGACGAGCTGCCGTGCGAGATGATGCTGACGCCTCGCACGCCGAGGAGAGGAGCCCCTCCATAATCGGAATAATCGAAGCCCCGAAGGGCGTTGGCGACCCGACCGCGGTCGAGCCCCTCGCGCACCATGAGCGTCGACATCAACGCTGCCACCGACTCGTAGAACTTGAGCAGCACGTTTCCCACGAAGCCATCGCAGACGAGCACATCCACGGGCCCACGGTTGCTCCCGCCCGAGACAATGTCCCGCCCCTCGATGTTCCCCTGAAAATTGAGGTCGCTCTGCCGAAGCATCTCGTAGGCCTTCTTCACGGCGGCACTCCCCTTCTCCTCCTCCTCGCCAATGTTGAGCAGGGCGACGGACGGGTTGGTGCGCCCGAGGATATCCTCCGCGTAGACAGAGCCGAGCCGGGCGAACTGGCAGAGCTCCTCGGACGACGTATCGACGTTGGCGCCCGAATCCACCAGCACGATGGGCTCGCGCACCGTGGGCAGGAGGGTGCTGATGGCCGGTCGCGACAGGCCGGCGTGCAACCGGAGCAGGACGATGGAGGCGGCCATCTGCGCGCCGGTGTTCCCGGCAGACACGAACGCGTCCGAGTCTCCGGACGGCTGCAGCTTGAGCCCGACCACCATCGAGCTCCGCGGCTTCGAGCGAATGGCGGCAAGG
Organism: Gemmatimonadota bacterium; assembly: GCA_030948255.1. Classification (GTDB taxonomy): domain Bacteria; phylum Gemmatimonadota; class Gemmatimonadetes; order Gemmatimonadales; family Gemmatimonadaceae; genus JALZAQ01. The sequence continues at coordinate 4,679 of JALZAQ010000046.1, read as the reverse complement.
GGCTTGTCGCCCATCTCGATCATCTCAGGCGCATCGATGACCATGACGCGATCTCGCTCGGCCCGGAGGTGCGCGAAATCGCCGCGCAGGAGCTCCTCTAGCCGAGCGGTGATGACGTCTGTGGCGCCGACGAGCTGGATGGAGTGCGCCGGGCCGAGCTCGGGTAGCGCCAGAAGCGCTCCCGAGATCGGGGCATGAGGCGCGTGGTCGCCCCCCATGGCGTCCAGCGCGATGCGCACGAGGGCTAGCCTTCCCTGGCCGCGACCCGCTGCTCACCGGCGTAGTAGCCGCATTCCGCGCACACGTGGTGCGGGCGCTTCATGCTCTGACACCGGGGACATTTCTGGATGGCGATCGCCGGCGCCTTTTTGTGCGTGTTGCGGGCGCGCTTTTTTCGCTTGGAGGTACGTCTCTTTGGAACGGCCATGGAAGTGTCGTCTGAATTGAAAAGGTCAGTCGCTAGTCGGACCCGCGGCGGAGAGCCCGCAGCGCGTCCCAGCGCCCGTCGGTGCCCGCCGGCTCGCACTCACATGCTCCGGCGTTCCGGTCGGTCCCGCAGGTCGGACAGAGCCCCCGGCAGTCCTCGCGACAGAGCGCGAACTGGGGGACCCCCAGTAGCCACTGCTCACGTATCGCCGGCCGCAGATCCAATCTCTGCGCCCGCGCCGAGATGCGAAACACGTCCGGATCGTCATCCACCTCGGCGTCGTCCTCGGCAGCGAAGATCACGCTGACGTCCTCGCGCACCGGCACGCTGACGTCCACGAGACAGCGGCGACAGCTGCTGTCCGCTTCACCTTCAACCTGTCCGGTCCAATAGAATCGACCGGAGCCTGCTTTCGACAGGCGCCCGGACGCGTGGACGTCCGGCTTGGGGAGCGCGTCCCCTTCCTGCCAGGCCGGATCGTCCGCCCGGAGCCGACCGTCGACGTGCACGGCGTGCTCCTCGAGCTCGCGAATGTCGTAGGACAGCATAACCCCTGAATTTAGAGGGGTTAAGGTGCCGAGGCTAGGTGGTAGAACGGGGATCGGCACCCGCGGCTAGACGAGCTCCGCCTCCGCGAAGAAGAAACCGATCTCCCTGGTGGCGTTCTCGTCCGAGTCAGAAGCGTGGATGGCATTTCGCTCCTTGGACTCGGCAAACAGCTTCCGCACTGTCCCGGCAGCGGCCTCCCGGGGATCGGTCGCCCCGATCGTCTGGCGGAGAGCGCCGACCGCGTCACCGCGCTCCAGAACGACGGGCATGCACGGGCCCGACGTCATGAAACTCGTCAGCGACGCGTAGAACGGGCGCTCGCGGTGCACGGCGTAGAAATCTCCCGCCTGAGCCGGGGTCAGTCGCAGCACCCGCGCGGCGAGGAGCGTGAAGCCGCTCTTCTCGAGGTGAGCGAGAATCTGCCCTGCCTTGCCGGCGGCGAACGCATCGGGCTTGATGATCGCGAGAGTACGGTGTCCGGTTGGTGCGGAAGTCATGTCAGGGTCCGATGAGTTTGCGTACGATGTCCCCACGAGTGAGAAAGCCGACCAGGCGACCCTCCCGCACGACAGGCACGCCGTCCACGTCCTTGTTCGTCATGAGGGATGCCACTTCCGCGAGAGGTTGCTCGGGAGAAACCGCCAGAACCTGGCGTGTCATCACGTCGCGGACGCTGCGACGCATGTTGGCGCCGGCGGTCGGTCGCTGGGGGGCACCGCCCTGCAGGTAGCTCGTGACGAGGTGCCGCATCAGCTCGCGCTCGCTCAGAAGGCCGAGCAACAATCCTCCGGCGTCGACGACCGGCATCGCATTGATCACCGATCGGGCCATGAGCCGGGCGGCGTCGCGCAGAGGCGTGTCGGGGGTGGCAGTGCGCGGGTGCTCCGTCATGAGGTCGCGAACCGAGAGCTCCTCCGGCAGCTCGTACTGCGCCAGCGCAGGCACCGACAGGAGCGATGCAGGCGTGGTTGCGGCGAGGATCTGGCTGGTCACACTCGCATCGGAGAGGAGCCGCGCGAAGGCGCCGAGGACCTGGAGGTAGCGGGCCGCCAACCTCGGCGGAGCGAGCAGCAGCAGGACGATACGGGCCCGCTGCGGTTCCCCTTCCCCCTGCTCGCGACCGACGGGCGTCGGCGCAACACCCATCGCGACCGCCAGATCCTTCACGGCATCCGTGCGAAAATGCGCCAGGAAAGCCCGATCCGTGAACGCGACGATGTCCTCGCCGCGCGCTTCGTCCGAACGGCGACGTAGCTTCTCGGCGTCCTTCACCACGCCGCCCGCCACCAACCGCTCGATCAGCGTCGCCGTGGCTTCTCTCAGCGAGGAGAGCGCCGTCCCATCCCCGCGCGCGAGCGGCAACAGCACTCGCTCGGTGGAGAGAAACTCCGCCAGTCTCACATCCGCTCGCGCAGGAGTGCGACGAAGTCCTTCGGACGTTGGGCCACGCCCATCCCCGCATCGCGGAAAGCCTGAAGCTTCTCGGCGGCCGTTCCCGCCGAGCCGGAAATGATCGCGCCGGCATGCCCCATCCGGCGACCTGGTGGCGCCGTTTGCCCCGCGATGAAGCCGACCACGGGCTTGGTCATCCGCTCCTTGATGTAGCGCGCCGCCTCCTGCTCATCGGTCCCGCCGATCTCGCCCATCATGGCCACGGCCGTCGTTCCGGGATCCCGCTCGAACTCCTCCAGCACGTCGATGAAGCTCGTTCCGTTGATGGGATCGCCGCCGATGCCCACGCACGTGGACTGGCCGATGCCGGCGAGCGTGAGCTGATAGACGATCTCGTAGGTAAGGGTGCCCGAGCGGCTGACCACGCCCACGGTGCCAGGGGTGCAGATGCGGCCGGGAATGATCCCGACCTTGGAGCTTCCAGGAGAGATCAACCCCGGACAGTTCGGCCCGATGAGGCGTGCGCCCTTCTCCTTGATGAAGGGATAGACCCTCGTCATGTCGAGCACCGGCACGCCCTCGGTGATGCAGACGACGAGCTGAACTCCGGCCGCCGCCGCCTCCATCATCGCGTCGGCAGCGTACGGAGGCGGGACATAGATCACCGCGGTGTTGGCACCGGTCTCTCTCACCGCGCTCGACACGGTATTGAAGATCGGCACGCCCCCTAGCTCGAAGGTCTGGCCCCCTTTTCCGGGAGTCACTCCGGCCACGACCGTCGTGCCGTACTCGATCATCTGCCGCGTATGGAAGCTCCCGTCACGGCCCGTGATGCCCTGCACCAGCAGCCTCGTCTTCCCATCGATGAAGATGCTCACCTGGCGCGCCCCGTCGCCAACGCGACCGCCTTCTGCACCGCCTCGTCCATGTCGGTCATGGCCGAGAAGCCGTTCTCGGTGAGAATCTTCACGGCGATCTCCTCGTTCGTGCCGGTGAGCCGGATGACGATCGGAACCGTGAGCGGATTCTGCGACGTCGCGGTGACGATGCCATTCGCCACATCATCGGTGCGCGTGATGCCCCCGAAGATGTTGAAGAGGATCGCCTTGACATTGGGATCGGTCGTGATGATGCGCAGAGCATTGACCACCTTCTCCGGATTCGAAGAGCCGCCGATGTCGAGAAAGTTGGCCGGCTCTCCTCCGTAGAACTTGACGAGGTCCATCGTCGCCATCGCCAAACCCGCCCCGTTCACCACGCACCCGACATTGCCGTCGAGCTTGATAAAGGTGAGGTTCGCCTTGCGGGCCTGAACCTCTCCCGGCGCCTCCGCGCTCTCGTCGCGGAGCGCCTCCAGGTCATGCCGCCGCTCCAGCTCGTTGTCATCGATGACCATCTTCGCGTCGAGGGCCACCACTTCGCCCGTCGGCGTGGTCACGAGCGGGTTGATCTCGGCGAGCGACGCGCCGTTCTGCTGGAAGGCCCGCCAGAGCTGCTGCATGATCTTCGCCGCGGCGCGCGCCTGCTTCGCATCGGGGTAGAGGAAGAAGCCCATCTCCAGCGCCTCGAAAGGAAGCAGGCCGTAACGTGGGTCAACCGGACGACGCATGATCTTCTCGGGCGCGGTCGCGGCTACCTCCTCGATGTCGATGCCACCGGCTGCGCTCACCATGAACACCGCCCTCTTCGAGGCGCGGTCGACGATGATTCCCGCGTACGCCTCGGAGGCAATGTCGGCGGCCGGCGTCACCAGCACCTTCTCGACCGTGAGGCCCTTGATCTGCATCCCCAGAATGGCGGACGCCACCTGCCGGGCCTCCGTGGGACTCTTTGCCAGCTTCACCCCTCCCGCTTTCCCCCGTCCGCCGCTGTGCACCTGGGCCTTCACCACGACCGTGCCACCAAACTGCCGCGCAAGACGCTCGGCCTCATCGGGGGAGGTCGCGATCTCCCCCGGCGGGATGGGAATTCCGACACTCCGAAAGATCTCTTTCGCCTGGTACTCGTGAATGTTCATGAAAGGTCCGAATCTTGGCTGGAGCGCACGACATTAGCAGGATTTTGGCGCGCCGCTTACGGCGGCGAAACAAGGTCCAGCATGGCGTCCTGATTGGGCGCGCCGGCGACCGCAACCCGCGCGAAACCCAAGGGACTCAGCGCTTCGGCGGTGGCGGCGCTGATGCAGAACGCGACCAGCTTGGCGCATTGCGCCGCCAAGCAGGCATCGCCGACAAGCGTGGCAAAAATCTTGGCGCTTCGGGGCGAGAACAGGAACACGCCGTCCACCGCGTCCTTGCGCAATGGCTCTTCC
>JALZAQ010000045.1 GCA_030948255.1 Gemmatimonadota bacterium | reverse complement strand
ACGCTGAACGCGTCGGCAACCAGGCCAGCAAGCAGAGCACCGGCCACATAACCGAGGTCGCGCCAGAGCCGATAGACTCCCACCATTGCCCCGCGCCACGACGGTCGGGCGATATCGCCGACCGCGGCAAGCAGGGTCGGATAGACCAACGCCGTGCCAATGCCCAGCGCGACGAGCGCGACGCCCCATGCACCCGGGCGGCGTGACAGCGCGATGACCACGAGCGCGACCCCTTGCACCAGCATTCCGGCGACGATCAACCACCTTCGTCCCCAGCGATCGCTCAGCGCGCCGGTTCCGAGCTGGCAGATCCCCCACACGGCGGGATAGATCGCCGCCATCGCGCTCATTTCCTGTATCGAGAGTCCCGACGCGACGAACAGCAGCGGGAAGAGTCCCCACGCCAATCCGTCGTTGAGATTGTTCATGAAGCCGGCCTGGCTGGCGCTGAACAGGCCCCGATCCGACCAGACAGACTGTCGAAGCATCTGCGCCAGTCGTGGCCGCGCATTGACGTCGGAGGGATGCGCGTCTTCCAACTCAACGTGCGCGGAGGTATCCCGCACGAAGAGCCAGGACAGCGCAAGCCCCGAAGTACAGATCGCGAGACCGAGATATGCCGGTCCGGCACGCAGGCCGAGGTTGGATGCGGCGAGGCCGCTGCCGAGCGCCGCGATCGCTACGGCGACATACCCTGCAGATTCGTTCAACCCCATCGCCAAGCCCCGGTGTCGGGGACCGACGAGATCGATCTTCATGACCACCGTCGCGGACCAAGCGAGTCCCTGATTGACGCCAAGCAACGCGTTCGCGCCGACGATCCACCACCAGCTGGGTGCCCACATGATGAGAATCGGGACAGGGAGTCCGAGCAGCCAGCCGGCGATGAGCGTGCTGCGCCGGCCGCGGCGATCCATGAGCCACCCGGCCGCGAGGTTGGAGAGCGCTTTTGTCAGGCCGAATGTGGCGATGAAGGAGAGCACGGCGGCGGTCGACGCGACGCCAAACTCGTTCATCGCGACGATCGGAAGCACCGCGCGCTCCAGACCGACCATCGCGCCGACGAAACCGTTCACAACCACCAACAGCGCGAACTGCCGCCAGTTGGCGGAGAGTCCGAGCCGGACGTTGCGCGTCTCGCTGATCGACCGCGTGACGGCTGCCGCGGTGACAATCATTGCTGGATCCTTGTCCGGTTGCGACTCATGGGCCGACGGCGACCTTCCCACCGTGATCGCGCCAGCCGGGAAGACCGTCCTCCAAACGCACTGCGCGATAGCCGCGTCTCCGCAGCAGGGTGACGGCTTCAACAGCGTACACGCAGTATCGCCCGCGGCAGTACGCCACCACCTCTCTGGACGTCGGCGGTGCGGAGCGGCCGCGCTTGAGCAGCTCGACAGGCACAGACAGCGCGCCCGGGATATGCCCCGCCTCGTATTCCTCGCGGGGGCGCACGTCGATGACAGTGACGTTGCCCTCACGAATGCGTCGCTGAAGCTCGCGGGCCGAGACAGGCTCCAGCTCATCGCGACCGTCGAGATACAGCCGGGTCACACGCTCGACGTCGGCGAGCCGTGCGTGCGCCAGTCCCTGCAATTCTCGGAGGAGAGCGGGCACGCGCTCGTCGGCCAGTCGGTAGAAGACGTGCGGTCCGTCCTTGCGTGTCTCGACCAGGCCAGCCGCGCGGAGGGCGCGAAGGTGGGCGCTCGTGTTCTTGACTGCGGTGGCCGTCAGCTTCGCGAGATCGGCCACGGTGCGCTCAGATTGCGCGAGAAGGTCAAGCAGCTCGATACGCCTCGGGGTCGAGACGGCGTGGCCGATCCGAGCGAACTGCGCGTAGAGCGCGTCTTTGAACGTGCGGTGGGTATCGAGTGGCATAGGTCTAACGTTCCAATGACCGTTAGAATGCTAGTCGTGGGCCGCGTTTGTCAAGGGTCGAGGGGCGAAGCCAGGGGAAGCGCTGGGAATGCCGCAAGCCCCCCGCGTGTACCTGTCCCAGCGCGAGTATCAGAGGCTGCCGATCCAGAGTTGCCTTGCCGCGACATCAGGACCGAAGTCCTTGCCCCTCAGCGCCACAAGCAGCGTCCGCGCCGCCTGTCAGGGATGTTGGGCGGCCGCCTACGCCAGTAGCATTGGTGCTCTGCTCCCCAGTTCGTGAGACACTTTGCCTGACCTGCTAACCCACCTCCGCGGCCCGAGCAGCGCGGTGCTCGTGGGGTGCGCGGTACCCCAGCGCGGAGTGCGGCGCGATCCCGTTGTAATCGGCCTGCCAAGCAGCCAGTTGCCGGAGCACCGCCGCGGCCGACGAGAGATCTGCCCCCGCGATGTAATCACGGCGGAGTGTCCGGACGAACGCCTCGGCCATCCCGTTCGATTGCGGACTGTACGCGGGCGTTGTGATCGGCACCAGGCCAAGCCGCTCCGCCACGATCACCGTCTCGAGCGCCGTGTAGATCCCGCCGTTGTCCGAGAGCCATTGAATGGGGACTCCGGGTCGCCCGTCATCAAAGCGCGTGCGCACCGCGGCGTGCATCAGAGCGCGGATGTCCTCGCCTCGCAGCGCGCGGGCCTCTCCGACGTACGCCAGCCACTCCCGATCGGCACAGTCGAGCGCGAAGCCGAGCTCCACGACCTCGCCATTCCAGCACGCGATCTCCAGCGTGTCGCTGCACCACCGCTCGTTCGACCGCTCACGGGCCACCCGGCCGGTGTGGGCGCGCCCGGTGGTGCGCTTGCCCGGGCGCGGCAGGTTCCACCCATTCAGCTCCATCACGCGCCGAATCCGTTTGCGGTTATAGCCCGCACCGAACTCGCGATTGACCAGCGCCGTGACGCGCCGATAGCCGTAGCTCCCCCGCGTCCGGATCACATGCCGGACCCGGGCGCGCACCACCCGGTCGTCGCCCGTGACGTAGCGCCGCCCTCGCGGGACGAGCCCGCGGTACGCGGTCGCACGGCTGATCTCCAACGCCCGGCAGATCGGGGCCCGCGAGTAGCCGGTCATCGCTTCGACACGCCGTACCAACTCGGCTTTTTTTTCACCTCATCGCGGGCGGCCCGCAGGATCTCCACCTCCATCGTCTTCCGCCCGAGCGCCCGCTCCAACTCTCGGATGCGCTGCTCCGCGTCGCGCAGCCTGGACGCGGCCACCACATCGCCGTTCGCTGCCACCGCCACCTCACCCCCCCGTCTCGACCAGATGCTTCCACCGCCGCACAACCGACTGATCGATATCCAACTCCCGACTCAGCTCCGCGATCGTGACTTCCTTGCGTCCCACCCGGGCCATCTGCTCCCGCTTGAACTCGGCACTGAACCGCCTCCGTCCATCCGCCCCCGCCGGTGTTTCTCCATCGAACGATCCTCCCTTGCTGAGTCATCCTACCACTCGCAAAGTGTCTCGTCCAATCGGGGAGCAGAACAGTTGCGGCTATAGCAATAGGAGAGAATCGGGCGGGCTCTCCAACGCCACAGCTCTGATCAAGGCGTTCAAACTAATGTGAGCCGTGTTCTCAACGTCTCACCGTCGACGAAGGGCATCGTGTAGAAGAGCAGTCCCTTGGCCTCGCCAGCCGAGTGCAGCGGCACCAGGTGCGGATGCTGGAGTCGTAGTTCGGGCGGTCGCCGGCGTTGATGCCGAGACGTTCGTACCCTTCGCGCTCCGCGTCGCGTCAGCTCGCAGAGAACCGATACCCCGAGCGCTCGCCATCGATCTCCCGCAACACCGCGCGCGGACCACGGCGCAACTCACCGTCTCGACGGTCGACCGCCCCGACTCTCGTTAGATTGCGCGAGTGGCGGCTAGCATGACACACGCCACATGTGGAGCTGACGTTCAGAGACACTGGCGCGACGAGATCCGGGGGGCGGATCCGCGCGCCGCGATCTTCCTACGTGGCGAGCCATAGCACGCATGCATACCGCGAACGCATTCATCATTCTGCTGTTGGTGGCAACGCTGGTCGCCGCGCTGACCAGACGTCTGCGCATCCCGTTCACGATCGCCCTCGTGGTGGTCGGTCTCGTCCTCGGCGCGCTCGACCTCGTCGCGGCGCCGGCGTTGAGCAAGGACCTCCTGTTCGCCGTCTTTCTGCCCGGGCTCCTGTTCGAGGCGGCGTACCACCTGAAGGCTAAAGAGTTCTGGCGCAACAAGCTCGCGATCATTGTGCTCGCGGTGCCCGGCGTCGTGGTCGCGATCGGGCTCACGGCGGCGCTGGTGCTCGCGGCGGCGGCGGCCGGGTGGCTTCCGGGCATCGGCTGGCGACAGGCGCTCGTCTTCGCGGCGCTCATCGCGGCCACCGATCCGGTCGCGGTGGTGGCGCTCTTCCGCGAGCTCGGCGTGGCGCGACGGCTGCAAGTGCTGGTCGAGGGCGAGAGTCTTCTGAATGACGGCACGGCGGTCGTGCTCTTCACCCTTGCGCTCGCGGTCGCGTCGGGCGGGAACGCTGCGACGCCCTCACCGCTCCGGCTGCTCGGCTCGTTCGCGCTCATGGTGGGCGGCGGCGCGGGCGTCGGCATCCTCGTCGCGTTTTGCATCACGTGGCTCATGCGCCGTGTCGACGACCCCGCCACCGAGATCACGCTGACGACCATTGCGGCGTACGGCGCCTTTGCGCTCGCCGAGTGGCTCGGCGTGTCTGGCGTGATCGCGACGGTGGCGTCGGGGATGGTCTGCGGCACGTACGCCGAGCGCATGGCGATGTCGTCGTCGACGCGCGCAGCGGTCGTCGGCTTTTGGTCCTACCTCTCCTTCATGCTCAACTCGATCGTCTTTCTGCTCCTCGGTCTCCAGGTGCATCTACGGACGCTTCGGGACGCCTGGCTCCCGGTCCTCCTGTCGTTGCTCGCCGTCAGCGTCGGCCGGGCGATCATGATCTTCGGCGTGAGCGCGCTGCTCCGTCCGACACGCGAGCGATTGCCCGGCGGGTGGCCGACCTTCCTGGTGGTGGGAGGATTGCGCGGCGCTCTCTCGATGGTGCTCGCACTGAGCCTGCGCGATGCGTTCCCGTACCGCGATCGCATTGTCACCACGACCTTCGGGGTCGTCATCCTTTCCATTCTTGTTCAGGGCAGTGCCGCGGCGATCCTCGCGCGCCGCATGAGCGCCCTCACGAACGACCCGGAAGCGACCGCCACCGCGCACGGGTGAGCGGCGCGGCGCTCGGCGTCAGTGCGTCGCGAACCAACGCGCGATCGATGTCGCGACGCCGCTGAGCCGTGATGTGAGCCGGTCCTGCGCCGCTTCGCGAACCGCTTCCGGGTATGTCGGGTACGCGGGCATCATCGTCGCGAGCGCGCTGGCCTTGATGCCGTGCTTCATGGCGAGCGCAACCTCGGCGATCAGATTCCCCGCCCCATATCCGAACACGTGCCCTCCGAGGATGCGACCGCCGCCACCGGTGACGAGCGTGACGAGACCGTTGGTTTCGCCGCCGGCGATCGCGCGATCGACCTCACCGTCCGGCGCGAGCGCGTTCCGGTGGTCGGTGACGAGTCGCTTGCCCTTCAGCGCGGCGACGACATCGTCGTACCGGATGACGAGCCAGGCCGCCCGGTGGTCCGGCAGCACGACGCGACACCGCGCCGCGAGTGTGGGCGGTCGGTAGACGGGCGATGTGTTTGTCGTCATCATTCCGGTACAGGATTCGGGTGCGCGGTTCCTCCCCACGAAGGACCTCATGCTCGCAGCGGCCACCACAGTCGGATGGATCGTCGCGATCGTCGGGATACAGAATCCCCAGAACGCGACGGCGCCGCGGCCGGCGGTTCCGCCACCACAGGTCGTGGCGCCGGCTGAACCGGCGAAGTCGCCGGTCGTCTTGCGCGGCGACACCCTCTTCTATCTGTATGGCGCGCTCGGACCGTTCACGGGACAGCAGCGCGCGGCCGCGGCGACAGCCAGGCTGGCGGAACTGGCGTCGGTTCGCCGTTGGACCACGGATTCGGTCGTCGCCGTGACGCGCGCCGGATTCTCGGAGCTCTCGGCCGGGAGCGACGTGTTGATGACGGTGCTCGACGCCGATGCAGCGCCGCTCGGCAAGCCGCGGGAGCTGGTCGCGCGCCAGTATGCAGCGACCCTGTCGCGCGCGCTTGTCGCGGCGGAGCGGCAATTGAGCGCCCGGGCGATCCTGATCGACGTCGGCTACGCCGCGCTGACGTCGTTCGCGCTGCTCGTCGCGCTGTGGCTGCTGCATCTTGCGTTCCCGCGCGTCTATCGCCGCTTGGAGGCGGTGCGGCAATCCCGCGTCCCCTCTCTGCGCATTCAGCAGCTGGAGCTGCTCTCGGCGAGTGGTCTCGCTCGCGCGCTGCTGGTCATCGCGCGTACGCTCCGCATCGCGATCACGCTCCTGCTCCTCTACGTCTACGTCCCCCTCGTCCTCAGCTTCTTTCCGTGGACCGAGGCGTTGTCGCGCCGGATCGTCGGATACGCGGTAACACCCCTCGCCGCGGCGTGGAGCTCGTTCGTCGGGTTCGTGCCGAACGTGTTCTACCTCCTCGTGATCGTGCTGATCACGCGATACGCGCTCAAGCTCGTGCACTCGATCTTTCGCGCGATCGAGAGCGGCGCCATCACCCTCGATCGCTTCTACCCGGAGTGGGCGGAGCCGACGTACAAGATCGCGCGCGTCCTCGTGCTCGCGTTCGCGGCGGTGATCAGCTTCCCCTATCTGCCCGGCGCGCACACCGACGCTTTCAAGGGCGTCTCCATCTTCTTTGGGGTGCTGTTCTCGCTTGGCTCGTCGTCGGCCATCGGCAACATCGTCGCCGGGATCGTGCTCACTTATACGCGGGCGTTCGAGCCGGGTGACCGGGTCAAGATCGGCGACGCCATCGGGGACGTGACCGAGCGCACCCTGCTCGTGACGCGACTGCGCACGATCAAGAACGTCGAAGTGACGATCCCGAACGGCACGGTGTTGGCGTCGCACGTGCTCAACTACACGCGCCTCGCCGGCGCGCGCGGGCTCGTACTGCACACGACCGTCACGATCGGCTACGACGCACCATGGCGCACCGTGCATGGCCTGCTCCTCGCCGCCGCCGGCCGCACCGAGCACGCCCTCGCCGACCCTGCGCCCTTCGTGCTGCAGACCAGCCTCGACGATTTCTACGTGAGCTACGAGCTGAACGTCCACACCGCGCGCGCCGACGTGATGGCGGCGACCTACTCGGCCCTGCACGCGAACATTCAGGACGCGTTCAACGACGCCGGGGTGGAGATCATGTCGCCGCACTACGGCGCGCTGCGCGACGGAAACGCCATCGCGATTCCCGAAGGACTCCGAACCCGCGGCTACGTTCCGCCGCGGTTCGGTCTCGACATTCTGCGCGAGGGCGCGCCCAGCGCCGACGACCGCCCATGAGCATGGATGAGAGGACGACATCGGCCGCGCCCGATCTCGCGTTCGTGCCGTTGTGCTTCACCCGACTGAGCCTCGAGGCATCGCTCGCGCGCGGCCAGGCATTCTACGAGCAGATGCGGCAGCGGCGGACGACGCGGCATTTTGCGCGCGATCCGGTCCCGCGCGAGTTGGTCGAGCACGCCATCCGCACGGCCGGTACGGCGCCGAGCGGCGCGCATCAACAGCCTTGGACCTTCGTCGCCGTGGCGGATGCGGCGCTCAAGGCGAAGATTCGCGAGGCCGCCGAGCGAGAGGAGCGGAAGTTCTACCGCGGCAAGGCACCGCGCGAGTGGCTCGAGGCCCTTCGTCCACTCGGTACCGATGAGCACAAGCCGCATCTCACCGACGCGCCGTGGGTGGTGGTGTTGTTTCGCCAGGCCTACGGGCTCGACGCCGACGGGTCCAAGCGGGCGTACTACTACACGGACGAATCGTGCGGCATCGCGGCCGGGCTCTTCATCGCGGCGATTCACACCATGGGGCTGGTGACGCTCACGCACACGCCGAATCCGATGGGGTTCCTGCGCGAGCTCCTCGAGCGGCCGGTGAACGAGAAGGCGATGCTGGTGATGCCGGTCGGCTATCCGGCGAGTGACGCCCGCGTGCCGGATCTCGCGCGCAAGGCACTCGACGAGATCGCCGTCTGGCGGTGAGGCCATTTCGAGGTTCCCCTCGCTGACGTTATCGTACGCGGACACGGTTGGTCACAATTCGACGAGGCGCGCATCGACAGCAGATGGTTCCCGGGTTTGTTCAACGCGCCGCTGGTGACCATCGGCTGGACGCCGGTTTCCCTTGCGACGCTCCTGATCGTCGGCGCCGGCGTCATGGTGACGGTCGCACTGTCGCGCCTGGCCCAGCGGGGCATCGCGCGCGCGCTGCGCGGCGTCACCGACCTCGGCGCCGTCGGCATGGCGGCGGCGCGATCACCAGCCACGAGCACCGAGGACCCTCGTGACGCCTGACCCTCTGACCGCGCGGGCGCGCCGCGCGCTGAGCGGAATGGTCGGTTGGCTCAATGCCGACGATCGGCGCGCGATCTTCGACGAGTCCGCGGGCGGGGCGACCGACACCGGCGCGTCATACTGGCTCGTTCTGCTGCTCGCGGGATCGATCGCGCTGCTCGGTCTCGCGCTGAACAGCGCGGCCGTGGTGATCGGCGCCATGCTCATCGCGCCGCTGTTGGCGCCGGTGGTCGGGCTGGCTATGGCGCTGGCCATCGGCGATGGCCGGTTGGCCGTACAGACCGCGGTTGCGGTACTCGTGAGCACGGTCGCAGTGATTGCGACGGCCGCACTGCTCACGGTACTCCTTCCCTTCCACGACATCACCGCCGAGATCGCGTCCCGTACCCGACCCACAACACTCGATCTGGCCGTCGCGGTCTTATCAGGACTGGCCGGCGCCGTCGTCACGGTCGCCCGCGGCAATCGGCTCGCCGGCGCGGTACCGGGTGTCGCGGTGTCAGTCGCGTTGGTGCCGCCGCTCGCGGTGACCGGATTCGGCATCGGCAGCGGATGGGACTGGGCCGTCATGCGAGGAAGTCTGCTGCTCTACGGCGCGAACCTCGCCGGCATCGTGATGAGCGCGATGATTGTCTTTATCGTCGCCGGTATGCATCGCCCCGAGGTGCTCGAGGAGGTGGGGCGCTGGCATCGCGAGTCCGCCACCACGGGTCTGGCGGCGTGGGCGGAGCGCGCGCCGGGCGTACGGTCGCTGGGTATTCTCCGATCGACCTGGGCCCGGGTGCTGCTCGTGCTCGTGTTCGTCGCGCTTGTGGTGATCCCGCTCAGCGCGTCTCTGCGCCAGATCACGCGTGAGGCGCGCGTCCAGAGCGCGGTACAGTCGGCGTCCAAGGTGTTCAGCAGGCCCGGCCGCGGCTTCATCGTGAGCCGTGAGGTCGCGATCGGCCAGGACCGCACGCAGGTCATCCTGAATGTGGCCACGACGCGGTGGTTCGACGACTCCACCCGTCGCGGTTTCGAGCTGCGTGCGTCGGCGGCCGCCGGCGAGCCGGTGGATCTCGTGCTCGACCAGATGCCGGCATCGAGCCGCGATCTCGGCCACCTCGCGACGATGATCGCCGCCCGCGATCCGGCTCGCGCGGCGACCCAGACCCCTCCGGCCGCGCTCCCGGCCGTCGCCAGCATCGCGGCGCTCCGATCGGCGGTCGGGCGTGCCGTGCGCTCACTCGCCCTCCCGGACTCTCTCACGCTGCTCGGATTCGTCGTGAGCCTCGGCGATTCCTCGGACGTGCCGCGGATCCGGCTCCGCTACCTGTCGCGCGACTCCCTTTCCTCGCAGGCTCGCGAGATGCTGCGGCGCCAGCTCGCCAGCGCCCTGCAGTTGCCGGCGCTCGCCCTCGACGCCGAAGCGATATCGCTGGCACCGCGCACTGTGAGTCCGGGCGACGCACCGACGAGAGATACGCTGGCCGCCATCATGCGTGCATCACCGGCGCTCCGGTTGGTGATCGCGGCGGGCAGGAACGCGCCGCAAGCTCGAGTCGATAGCGCCGCCGCGGCATTGGTGGCGAGCGGAGTGCCGGCGGCTCGCCTGTCGGTGGAACGGACCCGTGGGAGCGCTATCGAGACCCGCGTGGTACAGCCATGATCGCGCGTTGCGGAGCGGCTTGCCGAGCGGTTCACATTCACCCGTTGATTCGCGTATCGTAACCCATCACAATGGTGGGGGCGATTCAGCACGGACCGTGGCTATCTCGCAGGCTGGGCCGCGGCCACGCTAGTGGCGATCGTCGGCGCGATCGCCTACGTGGGCTCCGAGCGCGGTGCCCGGACTCCTCGCCATCGAAATGCTCGAGTGGGCGATCGGTGGTAGGCTCGTGATCGGTGCGCTGTAGTGGTGGGCCGACCATGCCTCGTGGAGGCGCAGGCGATCAGGCCATCACGACGTTGCGGACATTACATCCCGCGACGGCACGAATCAGCTCGAGCTCTCTCGGGAGACGGCCGGCGGCGCGCACCGACGCGAAGATCGGTTGCGCCTCGAGCCAGTCGAGCGCAGAACCGTTTGCGGCGCGGTCATCGCCGCTCGGAAGCTCTCGCGACGACGGATCGCCGCCGGCAGCCGTGCTGACGATCAGCGTCGCATGCGCGCTCCCGATGCGATCGATCTTGCCCGCGAGCTTTCGCTCATGCGGGGCGCCAGACTCGTAGACGGCAAACCGGATGCTCGACGAGCCACCGTTGAGCGCGAGGACACATACGCGCTCACCTTGATCGGACACGTGTGACGACCCGCATCACGCGGTCGTTCAGTCGCGCTCGGGTCCCGGCTCGAGCTCGGCTCCGCCGCCCCCGGCCGAACCGAACTTCGGTGCCGTCAACCACCCAAAGGAGGTCGTGCGCGGCGGATTCGCCGCAACGGAGGCCGCGGCGTCGTTAGTCGCCGATGGCTGCTCCTCGGTCGGGTGTCCCTCACTTCCCCAATACACCGGCCGTCCGTAGTAGTCGTACAGGCGTTGTTCGTACTGGCGATTGACGGCCGCCTCGCCGTTCCACTCAGGACTGCTCTTGATCGCTTCGCGCGACATGGCGACGTACACGTTCCTGTCCTTCCAACTGACTCGATGCGCCCAGTGCGGCGCTACCAGCACCTTCTTGCCAAACCACCAGTTGCTCGTGTCGACGACGAGATAGCGAATGCCCCATGTCGCATCGTCGGCGATGAAATCGTCGACGTGACCGATCGCGTCGTCGGTTCCCTGCACATGGTAGTGCCGAAGCTCGCTGGCGCTGCGTAAATGCGCGTCGCCGGTGGTTTGATCGGCACTCTCCGCTGGCGCCCTCTTCCACCCCGCGCCGGCCAGCAGACCCGGATACATTCCCATGCCCCACACGCCGGGCGAATTCCAGTAATACGGATATCCGTAATACTGGTTGTACTCGCGTTCGTGTTGGCGCGAGACGGGTTTGTCGGTGTCGATGGACGGACCGGCTTTCACTTTGTCGACAGTCAGCGCGAGATGAAAATGCCGAGTGGACCAGTCGACCTCGCGGAAGGCGATCGGCGAGATGAGCACCCGGCGCCCGGCGAAGAATCCGCCCGTCTCGACGACGAGATACCGCACCGCCCAATGCTCGTCGTCCAGCAAGAAATCGACGACGTGTCCGACCTCGCCATCCGTGGCGCTCACCGCATAGCCTTCGAGGTCCTTCAGACTTCGTTGCATGATCTCACCTCTCCACGGCGTGCTCGACACATTTCGAGCCACGCATCTATTGGTTTGTCATGCACGAATCAAGCCGCATTCGCCGGACAGCGACGGCGCCGGCACCAAGATGTGTGGCGCGACCGCGTCATCGGCCCGGCGCCGGCGAGCCCGACGTAGCGTTCCCAGCCGAACGGAGAGGCCGCCTCGACGCTCACGCGTGCCACCACTTCCGGTGGCAGCACCCTGCGTCGATACTCGACCGGTTGTGCGTCGAACAACTCCCATGACGGCATCGAGACGACCCGACTGCCAATGCCCTCGCCGGCGAGTCGATCGTGCGCCGCGAGCGCGAGGGATACCTCCGACCCGGTCGCAATCAGAATCACGTCCGGCGCGGTGTCGGAGCGCCGAGCGCCAACGGAAAGGCGAGACCTGCAATCCAGAGATGCTGTCGCGGCCGGAGCATCGGGGCGCGTTGAGTTGGGGTGGGGAACTCGATCCTCCACAACGTACGAGGCGCACCCCTCGGCACCATAACAACGGACTGCGCTCCGATGCGAAGTCGCTCACACGCTGATGTCCAAGATGATTGGAACAGTCAACGCGAACGAGCTGGCGCTCTCGACGCCGATCACGCTGTTCGTCGTTACAGCGTTACTCGTGTTGATTCCCGGTCGGGGGACAGACTGCCGGGGGCGTCTCTCGAGGCGTGATATGCACCGAGCGGCCTCGTGAGGATGTACGCAATCCAGAATGCCAGAACTCCGTTGAGCACGCGCATGCGATAGAGCGCGTACGTTACGGCAATCCCGCCCGCGAACACGGCGAGGGCGGTCGCATAGCCTAGCGCCAATGCTGTACAAATACCATACCGTGCGACATGACGTTGACCTTGTCATGGCGTTCAACAAAGCGAGCTTTGACGCCAGCCCAACCCCGCGTGCTCGCCCGTAAGGCGGGCGACCGTCTCGATCAGCCTGATCTCTCGCGGGAGGTGGTCGGGCGAGTGGAAAGCGAGAGCAGCCGAGAGGTGGGTGCAGGCGTGCGCGATTGATAGCAGCGGACGGTGGTGTGAATCGTGCTACTCTGAGCGCATGGTCGGGACGCGCGGTCGCGAACGACATTGTGCCGCGCGTCCAGCGGCCCACTCCTTCAACGAAGGCACGATGCAGATCCAGGTCAATACGGACAACAACGTGAGTGGTCGCGAGCAATTTGCCGACTACGTACGAGACGAAGTCGAGAGTGCGATGAGCCGATACACCGATCGCATCACGAGGGTGGAAGTCCACGTCAGCGACGAAAACGGCGACAAGGGCGGTGGCGACGACAAACGTTGCGTGATGGAAGCCAGGCTCGAGGGCCGCCAACCGACCGCCGTCACGCACGAGGCCGACACCGTGAAGGGAGCGGTGCGTGGGGCGGCCGACAAGCTCGCCAGATCGGTCGCCCACGCGCTCGACCGCCAGCACGACCTGCATCCACACGCCGGCTCTTGAGTTCGAGCAGCAACCGGCTGCGGCGAGGTCGTCCCCGACGTTAGCTCCTTTGCGCGTCGACGATGCGCACACGCGTTTGGTCGGGACATGACGTCATTGCCCAGCAAATCCCACTTCGCGATCTGCGCCGGCATCGGCGCGAACGTGTTGATCGCGGCGACCAAGCTCGCCGCGGCGTTCGCCAGCGGCAGTTCGGCGATGATCGCCGAGGGCGTCCACTCACTCGTCGATGTCGGTGACGGATTGCTGTTGCTGCTCGGCCAGTCGCGCGCGGCGCGTCCCGCGGACGAGGAACATCCGCTCGGCCACGGCAAGGAGCTGTACTTCTGGACGCTGATCGTCGCGATTCTGTTTTTCGCGCTCGGTGCCGGCATGTCGTTCTACGAAGGGATTCAGCACATCCTCCATCCCGAGCCGATGCGCGATCCGACGTGGAACTACATCGTGCTCGGCGCCTCGACGCTCTTCACGATCGGATCGTTCACCGTCGCGTTTCGGGAGTTTCGTACGCACGTCGGCCCCGACGGGTACTGGGCCGCCTTCCGCCGCAGCAAGGACCCGACGCTCTTCACGCTCGTGCTCGAGGATCTCGGCGACCTGGCCGGTCTGACCCTGGCATTCTGCGGCGTGTTCTTTGGTCACCTGCTCCGCAATCCATACATCGACGGCGCGGCTTCGCTGGGGATCGGATTGGTCATGACGACGATCGCCGTGCTACTCGTGCGCGAGAGCAAGGGACTGCTGATCGGCGAAGGGGCCAGCCCCGCGGAACGCCGGGCGATTCGGGACGCGGCGAGCGCGGACCACGACGTGCGGTCGATCGGCCGCATCGTCACGATGTACTTCGGCCCCTCGACGGTGCTGGTGGCGATGGACGTCGAGTTCCGACCGGGGCTCGACACCACGGCGATCGGCGCCGCGGTGGACCGCATGGAGACGCGCATTCGCGACAGCCGTCCCGAGATCAAGCACATCTACATCGAGACGGAGTCATTGCGCGCGGCGGCGCGCGGGAGGGGCGCGGGCGGCGCCATCGTGCCGACCTGAGATGTCACAGTCTGGCGCCGGCGGACCCTAGTGGCTCACGCCCGGCGTGGAGAAACGCTGCTCGTGGTGTGTCGGCATCTTGTGGTGCGGATCGCATCGACGAGCAGCTGACCGTCAGACGGGAGGCATTGTACCGCCACGACAGGGCGAGTCGGCAAGGGAGCGACCGTGCGGGCCACGCACGATATGGTTGCCTTTGGATATCAGCGGTGGACTGAATCTTGCACTCAACGCCGCGCACGGCTCGTAACACGGAACTGACGCGCGAATTTCGCGAAGTCGCTCAGCTTCACGAGTCCGTCGCCCGGAGCGCGTATGTCGCGGTGCGATGGCGTTCGTCTCGTTGCGAGTGGTTCTCGTGCCGTCTCATTCACGGTACGCAAAACGATGTCGGCCACTCGTCTCGCGATCGCCGCCGCTACTCTGGCGCTGGTGTCTCCGCTGGGCGCCCAGCAGCCGGACGCCTCCCCGTGCCAGCTGATCTGCACGCCGAGCTTCTCCCTTCTTCCGGCGATGATCCGATCGCATGTGCTCGGGCATCCGCGCGTGCAGTCGCTCTCGACGGATGCCGTGAAATCGCTGCCGTCGACCACCAACCTCGAGCTGATCTTCAGCATCACCGCGCCGACGCTTCTACCGCGCACGAGCCTGCTCGCCAGCGCCCAGTGGCTGCCCACCGCCAAGAGCTCGGGCAATCCGTTCACCGAATACACCGCCAGTGAGTTAGGGGAGCAGGTGCGCGCGAACACGCCCTCCGTTACGCTCGGCGTGAATGTCGATCTGCTGCCGAGGGCGCAAATCGGTGGGCTCGTCGATCTCAGCGTGAACGTCGCCGATCTGTATAGCAGCGCGCAGCGCCCTGCCGACGCGAGCGCGTTTACCCACAAGCTCGACTTCGACCTCGTGGCGAACATCGCCATCTTTTCGTGGCTGCCCAAGCACGACTGGTTGCATCAGGTGAGCGCGGTCGCGTTGCTCGACTATGTCGCGACCGGGCTGCCCCGCGCCGGTGATGACGTGCCGCGCGGCGAGGGGCGCTTTCTCACGGATGCGCGCCCGGCGACGCTCATTATTGCCCTGTCGGTTCCGATCGCGCCCACCACATCGAAGTAGCGGCCATCCACCGGAGCTCGAGCGTCATGGACGAGCGTCGCGGGCGTGATCATGTGGGTGCCGTCCGGTGTTGTATATCTCGCCGTGGTAGGGATGTTGTTCGTCAAATGGCTCGGCGACGAGCGCGGCTCGGTCGGCACGGCGTACGATGAGCAGCGTGCGCTCGAACGGTCGAATCACCGCAGGCGCGAGGTCGGGCGGCGCGCCACCAGATCCACTCTGATGTCGGCGCGAGGAGAGTGAACTCCACGGTTGCGGCGGGCGGAGGAGGCGTGTCTGCGCGGGATCGGCCCGGACATCACTCCGCGAGCAGCTTGCGGCTGGCCGCCAATTCCCTCCGGCGTCTCGGCGTCGGCGCAGGATAGGCCATCTCGAGTCCGTTGAGCCCATCGAGGACGATCTGCGACACGATCAGCCGCGCGTTGTCCTTGTCGTCGGCCGGAACGATGTACCAAGGCGCGTGGTGCGTGCTCGTCGCCGAGAGACACGATTCATACACTTGTTTGTACTGCTTCCAGTACTGCCGCTCGTGAATGTCCGCGACATTGAATTTCCAGTTCTTGTCCGGCTCATCCAGCCGATCGAAGAAGCGCTTCCGTTGCTCGTCTTTCGACAAGTGCAAGAAGAACTTGATGACGAGCGTGCCATTGCGATGCAGGTGACGCTCGAAGTCGACGATCGAGTCGTAACGATCCTGCCAGAAGTGCTTCGCGTCCAGGGTCTCCTCCGGCAACCGTTCGGCACGCAGAATCTCCGGGTGCACGCGAACCACCAGCACCTCCTCGTAGTATGAGCGATTGAAGATGCCAATGCGCCCACGCTCGGGAAGCCGACACGTGGTGCGCCAGAGAAAATCATGCTCCAGCTCCTCGGCGCTCGGCTCCTTGAAGCTGAACACCTCGCAGCCTTGCGGATTGACGCCCGACATCACGTGGCGAATCGCTCCATCCTTGCCGGCGGCGTCCATCGCCTGAAAGATGAGCAGCACGGCGTAGCGGTTGGACGCGTAGTGCAGACGCTGCAGGGAGCTCAATTCCGCGACGTGCGCGTCCAGCGTCTCCCTATATTCGCTCTTCGAATCGAAGAGCGGCTTGTCGCGAGTCGGCCATTTTTTCAGATCCACCTTGTGGCCGGCTGGGACGCGATAGTCCTTCGATTTGATCTTCATCTCAGTCCTCTGCTGGCGGCGCGTTGGCCGCTCGGACCTCTCGCTCCGCATCGAACCAGTCCCGGCGTGCCTGGCCAACTCCACGGCCTCGCTGCTCGTAGAGCTCGTACGCACGCGCCGCGATCTGCGGCGTGCGATCGGTCGCTTCCTTCGTCAGCAACGGCGCCTTCGTGGGATCGAAGATCCGGTAGGCGAGCAATTTCACTCGATCGTTGACGAGGCCGCGCCACCAGCTGAGTCAGGAAGCGCACGAACTCGGCGCTCGTGTGACGACGCGACGTCATGCCGGCGACCCGGCCGGTCGCGACGTCGAGCGCGGAATAGAGCGAGAGGGTCCCGTTCCGTTTGTACTCGAAGCCATGGCGTTCCGCCCGGCCGGGCGAGAGCGGCAGGACGGGATCGAGGCGGTCCAGAGCCTGGATATGCGACTTTTCATCGACCGAGAAGACGACCGCGTTGGCGGGCGGCTTGAGGTAGAGGCCGATCACGTCGTCGGCTTTGGTCTCAAAGTCGGGATCATCGCTCGTGACGTAGTGCTCCAGCCGGTGCGGCTGGAGGCCGGCGCGCTGCCACACGCGATGGACCGTGACGTGACTGACTCCGATGAGCTTGGCCATGCGCCGCGTCGTCCAGTGAGTGAAGGGCGCTGGCGGGGGTGTCCGGGTCGTGGCCAGAATGTTGGCCTCGATCCGGGGATCCAACCGATCGGGGCGACCGCTCCGCGGCAAATCGCCCAGCGCGGGCAGGCCCCCCTCCACCACACGGCGTTTCCACCGAGCGATATAGGTGTCGGTCACCCCTTGGGCGGCGGCGATCGCCGCGTAGGACTCGCCGTCGGCGAGCGCCAAGATGACCCGGGCCCGCCGCACCAGGCCGGCCGAGACGGTCGTCGCGCGGAGGAGGCCCGTCAGCAGGAGACGCTCGTCGGGCGACAGTCTGAGATCCATCATGGTGGGAAACATGCCACCACGATCTGCAAGAGTGATGCTCCCATTATTTCGTTAACGCTCCACTAGGCGGTCGCAACGACGTGCTCGACGGTGAGCCCGTAGTGGGACATGACGACGGGGCCGGGCGCCGACGCGCCGAAGCGGCGAAGCGGTCGACACCGACGATGGGGTCGGCGAGCCCGACGTAAACAGTCATGAACGCACCACGCGCACCGTCTCCGCGATCCGGTAGAACGCGTGGCTGTGGGCGCCCTGGAGGATTGTCCGGCGTTCCTCGTTGGCGTCGATGAAGACGGACAGGCCGGGAGTCAAGACGACGATCGGCGCGCCTGCGGGAATGCAGGGTTTACCAGCGCTCGGGAGGCGGCGCCGGCTGCGTCAGGTAGCCGACAGCATGGCAGCGCTAGCTTCTGACGGATGCGGTCGGGGGGCGACTCGCGTGCGCGAGCGCAACCGTCGCCATCACGATGTTGGCATCACGGTGACCACGAGGAACGGAATGACGAAAACCTCGGCGAATAGGGACGGACCGGCGATGGGATTCAACAAGGTCCCCGCGGTGACGCTCGTATTCTGGATCATCAAGATTCTCGCAACGACGGTCGGCGAGACGGCAGCCGACGTACTGTCCACCACGTTCCGCCTCGGCCTCGTCGTCACGTCGTGGGTGATGGCGGCAGCGTTTGTCGCGGCGCTCATCGTCCAGACCCGCGTTACGCGCTACATCCCAGCGGTCTACTGGATCACGGTGGTGTTCATTAGCGTGGTCGGCACGTTCATCTCGGACAACATCGTGGACAACTTCGGCGTGGGCCTCGCGACAACGACGACGATCTTCAGCGTCTCGCTCGCGGTCGTCTTCGTCGCCTGGTACCTGAGCGAGCGCACGCTTTCCGTTCACACCATCGTCACCCACAAGCGCGAGCTGTTCTACTGGGCCGCGATCCTGTTCACCTTCTCGCTCGGCGCGTCAGCCGGAGATCTACTTACCCAGTCGCATCACGACGTCGGGCTGGGATTCGCGCGGCTACCGGTCACCGTGGTCATCTTGATCCTCGCTGCGGCGCAGCGAGCATCCACAGAAGCCGCTGCCGTCCGAGTAGCGCGCCGCTCCCTGGATGGCGCTCGCGATCCTTTGCCGCGTGCGACGGCTCCAAGTCCCCTCGGATACCGGCGGATTGCGTGACCGGCGCGACGATCTCTGAAGGCCGCGTCACCGGCCGAGCACTGCCTTGGCGGTCGCAACGACGTGCTCGACCGTGAATCCGTAGTGGGACATAACCACGGGACCCGGCGCCGACGCGCCGAAGCGGTCGACACCCACCATGGCGCCGGCGAGCCCGACGTAGCGTTCCCACCCGAACGGCGAGGCAGCCTCGACGCTCACGCGTGCCACCACTTCCGGCGGCAACACCCTTCGTCGGTACTCGGCCGGCTGTGCGTCGAACAGCTCCCATGACGGCATCGACACGACGCGACTGCCAATGCCCTCAGCGACGAGTCGATCGTGCGCAGCGAGCGCGAGCGACACCTCGGACCCGGTCGCGATCAAAATCACGTCCGGCGCCACGTTTGGATTCGCGTCGATCAGCACGTACGCTCCACGCGCCGTTTCCGACGCCGGAGCCAGCCTCGCACGGTCGAGCACCGGCAGCTTTTGTCGCGTGAGCACCAAGCCTACCGGACCGGCTGCGTGCCGCATCGCGATCCGCCACGCTTCCACGGTTTCGTTGGCATCGGCGGGGCGCAACAGGAGCATGTTCGGCATCGCGCGGAGGCTCGCGATCTGCTCCACCGGCTGATGGGTGGGACCATCCTCGCCGATCGCGATGCTGTCGTGTGTCCACACGTAGATGACGTGTGCCTCGCTCAATGCGGCCAACCGGATGCTCGGCCGCATGTAATCAGAGAACGTGAGAAAGGTCGCGCCGAACGGAATCACGCCACCGTGATGCGCCATCCCAGTGAGGACGGCCGTCATCGCGTGCTCGCGAATACCGAAATGAATGTTTCGTCCTGCGTATCCCCACGCACCGCCAGCCATGCCCTGTGTCGGCGGCGTCTGCCCGGCTTCCGCGACGTCTGCACTCTGGAAGTCACCCATCCCCTTCATCGCGGTCCGGGTCGACGGATCGAGGTCGGCTGATCCGCCGATCAGATTGGCGACCGATGCCGCGATCGCCGCGATGGCCTTTCCACCAGCATCCCGCGTCGACATGTCGCCGTCGCTCACCGTGAAGACGGGCAGCTTGGCGTCCCAGTTCGGAGGAAGCTCGCCCGCCATGGCGCGGTCGAAGGCGCCGCCGAGCTCCGCCTGCTGTGTGCGATACGCATCCATCGCGGTGTGCCACTTGACGCGTGAGACAGCACCACGCTCGCGGACTTTATCGAATTCTCGTTGCGCGTCGTCCGGCACCAGAAACGTCTCGTCTTCGGGCCAGCCGTATGCCCGTTTGGTGAGCCGCACTTCGTTGGCGCCGAGCGGTTCGCCGTGGGCTTCGAAGGTGTCGTGCTTGTTCGGGCTGCCGAATCCGATATGTGTGCGGGCGATGACGAGCGACGGACGATGCTCATCGGCGCGGGCCGCGGTGAGCGCCGCATCGACCGCGGCGACGCTCATGCCGTCGATCTCCTGCACCTGCCACCCATAGGCGGCGAAGCGGGCGCCCACATCTTCGGAGAATGTGATGTTCGTCGTGGCGGACAGCGTGATCTTGTTCGCATCGTAGAGCACGATGAGACGTCCAAGATGCAGATCGCCGGCGAGCGATGCGGCCTCCGACGCGATGCCCTCCATCAGATCGCCGTCGCTCGCGATGACGTAGGTGTGGTGGTCGACGATGGTGTGGTCCGGGCGGTTGAACGTGGCAGCCAGCCAGCGCTCCGCCATCGCCATGCCAACAGCGTTCCCGAATCCCTGCCCGAGCGGCCCAGTGGTGACGTCGACGCCCGGCGTCACGCCGCGCTCGGGATGCCCGGGAGTACGGCTGCCCCAGCGGCGAAAGTGCTGAAGATCGTCGATCGTGAGCCCGTAACCTGTCATGAACAGAAGGCTGTACAGCAGCATGCTGCCGTGCCCCGCCGAGAGCACGAACCGGTCGCGGTTGATCCACTCGGGCGCCGACGGATCGTAACGCAGATGCCGCGTCCACAGGACGTAGGCCATCGTCGCCGCGCCCATGGGCAAACCGGGGTGTCCCGACGCGGCCTTTTCGACGGCGTCGATGCTGAGCGTGCGGAGGGTGTTGATGCACAGCGTGTCGATCGTGTCGGTTGGCTGAGTCATGTCACGTGTCCGCGGCGCGAGTGCATGTAGCGCCGCATCAATTCCCTGGTCGAGCTATCGTGGCCCTCCGTTGGCGGGTTCTCGCGCCCCAATTCTCCGCCAATTCGGTGAGCCAGCGCTTTCCCCAACTCGACGCCCCATTGATCGAACGAGTCGATGTCCCAGATGATGCCCTGAGTGAACACGCTGTGCTCGTAGAGCGCGACGAGCGCTCCGAGAATGTGCGGCGTGAGCCGGTCGGCGAGAATGGTCGTCGTCGGCCGGTTGCCCTCGAACACGCAATGCGGCACGAGCCAGGCCGGCGTTCCCTCGCTTTCGACCTCGGCCGCCGTTTTGCCGAACGCGAGCGCCTCCGCCTGGGCGAACACGTTCGCCATGAGCAAATCGTGATGGCCGTTTAGCGGATTGAGCGATTGCGCAAATCCGATGAGATCACAAGGGACCAGGCGCGTGCCCTGATGAATCAATTGGTAGAACGAGTGTTGGCCGTTGGTGCCCGGTTCACCCCACACAATGGGGCTCGTGTCGTAGTCCACTCGTGCGCCGCCGAGTGTGACGTGCTTTCCGTTGCTCTCCATGGTCAGCTGCTGCAGGTACGCTGGAAAGCGCTTCAGATACTGGTCATAGGGAAGCACCGCGACGGTGTGGGCGTCGAAGAAATTGGCGTACCAGACGGCGAGCAGGCCCATGATCACCGGCAGGTTCCGCTCGAACGGCGTCGTACGAAAATGCACGTCCATGGCGTGGAAGCCGACGAGCATCTCGCGAAAGTGCGTCGGTCCAATCGCCAGCATGGTCGACAGACCGATCGCGGAATCCATCGAATAGCGGCCGCCGACCCAGTCCCAGAACTCGAACATGTTCGCGCTGTCGATCCCAAACTTGGCCACGGCGTCCGCGTTGGTCGACACGGCGACGAAGTGACGGCGCACCGCCTCCTCCGCGCCAAGGGCGTCGACGCACCAGGCGCGCGCCGTGTAAGCGTTGGTCAGGGTCTCGAGCGTCGTGAACGTCTTCGAGCACACGATGAACAGCGTCTCATGCGGATCGAGGTCGCGCGTTGCTTCCACGAAGTCCGTGCCGTCGACGTTGGACACGAAGCGACACGTCAGTTCTCGCGTGCTGTAGTGGCGGAGCGGCTCGTACGCCATCACCGGACCGAGGTCGGAGCCGCCGATGCCGATGTTGACGAGGGTGCGGATGGGGCGGCCAGAGTGACCCTTCCAGTCACCGCTCCGGATCGCGTCGGCAAATGTTGCCATGCGGTCCAGCACCGCGTGGACCGCCGGCACCACATCGGCGCCGTCCACGACGATCCGATCGCCAGCCGGTGCGCGCAACGCGATGTGAAGCACGGCGCGACGCTCCGTCACGTTGATCTTGTCACCGTTGAACATTGCGTCCATCCGGTCACGCAACCGACAGTCGTCGGCGAGGCGGATGAGGAGGCGCAGCGTCTCGTCGGTCACGCGATGCTTGGAATAGTCGAGATACAGTCCCGCCGCTTGGGCGATCAGGCGCGTACCGCGATGAGGGTCGTCGGCGAATATCTGTCGCAGGTGCCGGTCGCCGATGTCGGCGTGATGCGTCTTCAGCGCCTTCCACGCGGCTCGCTCGGTGAGCGGCTGCCTCCGTTCCTGGTCATTCGCCGTCACGACTTGCCCGCCGTCTCAGGTGCGCTTGGCGCCAGTGCCGCGCGTTTGGCGGCGAGGCGGTCGAGCAGGTCATTCCATGACTCGTCGAACGACTGGGCGCCTTCGAGCTGGAGTTGCGCGGCGAGCGCCGCGTCGTCGATACCCACCCGACGGCATTCTGAGAGCACCCAGTCCGCGTCGCCGCCATCGGGCGAGAGCAGTCCGTTGACCTGACCATGATCGGCGAACGCAGTAAGAGTGTTGTCCGGGATCGTATTCACCGTATCGGGGGCGGCAAGCGCCTCGACATACAGTGTGTCCCCCGCGTGTGGATCCTTGGTGCTGGTGCTGGCGAAAAGCAGTCGCTGCGGCCGCGCACCGGCAGCTTCGAGCGCGGACCAACGCGGCGATGCCAGGACACGGCGGTATTCCCGATATGTGCGCTGGGCCACCGCGATACCGAGTCGATTGCGCAACGACGTTGGCACCGTGTCCTGGACGGCAACGTCCCATCGGCTGACGAACAGCGAAGCGACAGAGCCGACCTTCAGGTCGAGGCCGGCGGCGACGCGCCGCTCGATGCCGCGCATGTATGCACCGGCCGCGGCGACGTACTGCGTCGCGGAAAACAACAGCGTGACGTTGACTGGCACACCGTTGGCGATCGATTCCTCGATTGCGGCGAGACCCTCGGCCGTCCCTGGGATCTTGATGAACAGATTTGGACGGTCGGCTCGGCGATGCAGAGTCGCGGCTGCCGCGACGGTGCCAGCGGTGTCATTCGCCAGCAACGGCGACACCTCCAACGACACCCAGCCATCCACGCCCCTGGTGCGGTCATGAACGGGACGCAAGAGGTCCGCCGCGCGCTTCAGGTCTTCGATGGCCAGCTCGAAGAACAGCGGCTCGCCTTCCTTTCCTTCGGCCGACTTTCGCCGAATGGCGTCGTCATAGAAGTCGCCGTTCGAGATCGCGTGATCGAAGATCGTGGGGTTCGAGGTCAGGCCGGTGACCGACAGGTCCCGGATATATCCCGCCAACGTGCCGTCGTTCAGCATGCCGCGCGTGATGTTGTCGAGCCAGAGACTCTGACCTGCGTCGTGCAGTCGTTGTGTCGCCTTCATGTGAGACTCCGTTGTCTGAGCGGGGCGCGAGAACGCATCGCGACTCATTTACGAGACCGATCGATTGTGGGATTGCGCCATGCGCCGGGGGGCGTCAGGAGCGCGTTCGCCTCCTCCGGCCCCCAACTCCCGCGCTTGTATGGAAGCACGCGCGCATGTCGCTTGAGAACTTTGTCGCCGACGACCCACGCGGCCTCGACGGCATCTTCTCGCGTGAACAGCGCTCCATCACCTGCCATGGCGTCGCTCAGCAGTCGCTCGTAGGGCGGCTCTGCGCCAAGCAGTTCCTCCACCAGGTAGAGCTCACGCTGTTCGCCGACGAACTCCTTGCCGGGACGCTTGACACGCGCGGCGAGGGCAATGGCGGCATCGGGCGAAAGGCGGAATCGCAGACAATTTGTGAATCCGGTGCCCGTGTGCGAATCGCCGAACAGCGTCGCTGGCGGCGGCTTCAGCTCGACGATCACCTCGGCAGCCGTTGCCGGCAGACACTTGCCGGAGCGCAGATACCACGGCACGCCCTCCCACCGCCATGAATCGATGAAGAGGCGCACGGCGCAATACGTCTCGACATCGGAATCACGCGCCACGTGCGGTGTCTTGCGATAGCCGGCGTATTGCCCGCGGACGAGATCGCGCGATGTGAGCGGTCGCATCGCTTCGAAGACCTTGGCCTTCTCAGTGTGGACCGCGCCGTAACTCCGGCCGACCGGCGGCTCCATCGCCAGCAGCGCGACGATCTGAAAGACGTGGTTCTGAATCACGTCGCGCAGGCAGCCAGCCGTTTCGTAGAACGCACCGCAATCATTGACGCCGAACCGTTCGGCGAGCGTGATCTGTACGCGCGACACATAGTGGCGATTCCAGATCGGCTCGAGGAAGGAGTTCGCGAATCGGAAGTAGAGAATGTTCATGATCTGCTCCTTCCCCAGGTAATGATCGATTCGGAAAATCGAGTCCTCGGGGAAGACGGATCGCGCTACCGCGTTGAGCTTGCGCGCCGACGCCAGATCACGACCGAACGGCTTTTCGACGATGACACGGGCGTTGTCCGCCAGGCCGGCGGCGCCGAGTCCCTCGATCACCGTCGCAAACAGCGACGGCGGAATGGCCAGGTAATGCGCGGGACGCCGCGCCTTTTCCAGCGCCGTCTCGAGCGCCGCGAACGTTGCAGCGTCGTTGTAGTCGCCGGACACATATCGCAGGAGCGACAGCAGGCGGTTGAGCACGCGCTGGTCCACGACAATGGCCGACTGCTCGATGCTGTCGGTCGCGCGCGCGTGAATCTGGGCCGCGGTCATCGGGGGGCGGGCGACACCCACGACGGGAACGGTGAGCTCGCCATTCTTCACCATCGCATAGAGCGCCGGGAAGATCATCTTGTGGGCCAGGTCTCCCGTCACACCAAACACCACCAGCGCGTCGGATGGTGCCGTCATTGCTCGTCTGCTGGCGCGAGGGCCGCGTCGACGATCGTCTGCGCCTGCTCCACGATGCGGTCGAGCGCATCCTTCCCGCAGAAGCTCTCCGCGTAAATCCGGTAGATGTCTTCGGTGCCGGACGGGCGAGCGGCGAACCAACCGGACGCGGTGATGACCTTGACGCCGCCGAGGGGGGCGTGGTTTCCCGGGGCCTCGTTGATGATGCCCGTCACAGTGTCGCCTGCGAGCTTGGTGCAGTGCACGTCCTTCGGCGACAGCGACGCAAGCCGCTGCTTCTGCGCGCGAGTCGCGGGCGCACCGACACGCTCATACGATGCGTCGCCAAACTCCCGCGTCAGCTCGGCGTAGATCTCTCCGGGATCGCGCCCAGCCACCGCCGTGATCTCCGCGGCGAGCAATGCGGGGACGATCCCATCCTTGTCCGTCGTCCACACCGTTCCGTCGCGACGAAGGAACGCCGCGCCGGCGCTTTCCTCGCCGCAAAAGCCGAGCGACCCGTCGCCGAGCCCGTCGACGAACCACTTGAAGCCGACCGGCACTTCGTGTAGTCGGCGGCCGAGCTTCGCGGTGACGCGATCGATCATGTTGCTGCTCACCACTGTCTTCCCAACGCCGGCGCTGGCCGACCACTGCGGCCGATACCGAAAGAGGTGTTGAATTGCCACGGAGAGATAGTGATTGGGCGGCAGCAGCCCCGCACTCGCCGCGACGATGCCGTGACGATCGTGATCGGTGTCGCACGCCAATGCGATGTCGAACGTGTCCTTGAGGCCGATGAGTCGTTGCATGGCGTAGGGCGACGACGGGTCCATGCGGATCTGGCCGTCCCAATCCACAGTCATGAAGCGGAATGTCTGATCCACCACGTCGCTCACGACCGTGAGGTCCAGATGGTAGTGGTCCGCGATCGGCGCCCAATAGTGGACGCCCGCGCCACCGAGCGGATCGACGCCCAGCCGAATGTTCCCGCCGCGAATCGCGTCCATATCGATGACGTTGCCCAGATCGCGGACGTATGTGTTGAGGTAGTCATGCCGCCGCGTCGTGCCGGCGCGCACTGCGCGCGCATACGGCACGCGCTTTACGCCCGCGAGGCCGCCTTGCATCAACCCATTTGCCTGCGCTTCAATCCAGTCGGTGACATTCGTATCGGCGGGTCCGCCGTTGGGGGTGCTGTATTTGAACCCGCCGTTGTCCGGCGGATTGTGCGACGGCGTAATCACGATCCCGTCAGCCAACCCGGTCGTGCGCCCCTGGTTGTAGCAGAGAATCGAATGCGACACCGCTGGCGTCGGCGTGTACTCGTCGTCCTCGGCGAGCATGATGACGACGCCGTGTGCCGCGAGCACCTCGAGGGCCGTGGCGCGCGCGGGCACCGACAGCGCGTGCGTATCGACGCCAAGAAAGAGCGGACCGTCGATGGCCTCCTTCCGCCGATAGCGGCAGATGGCCTCGCTGATGGCGATCACGTGCGCCTCGTTGAACGTCCGCTCGAATGAGGACCCGCGATGTCCCGATGTGCCGAACGCGACACGCTCGGCGGGCACGGCAGAATCGGGCACTTCCGTATAGTACGCCGTGACCAGCTTGGAGACGTCGAGCAACATCGCCGGGGGCGGTGGATGCCCGGCGAGCGGGCTGATCGTCATGGCCCCTCCCGCTCGAAGATGGACGCCCATTCCTCATAGCGGCGCGCGATGCGCGTCACCGCGTCTTCGCGCGTCGCGCGCTTCGCGAGATAATCCGCCACCGCATCCCAAAACGTCGTGCGACCCACCGCAAAGCCGATGAAACCGGGTACCGACGCGGCAGTCTCGAGCCACGCGACCACCTTCTGCTCGTCGGCGCCACGCCCGAGCACGATGCAACCAACACCGCTCCGGCCGCCGCGCTGCGCAACGGCAACCACGGCCGCGCAATCGTCGCGGCGAGCGAGACCCTCGATCTTCCATACGTCGGGCTCGACACCGGCATCCTGCAGTGCGCGGATGCTGTCGATCATCAACGAGGGCCGTCGGTCGCGATCGTAGCTCGCCTTCTGCCCGTGCAGGTGATTCAATTGCGCCGGCGTCGCCGGCACCAGCAGCTCAAACATGAACCGTTGGCCAACGGCGCTGCAGTACTCCGACAGCCGTGTCAGGCGCGCCGTCTGCCGAGCATTGAGCGCTGCGTCACCTTCGGGATTGTACCGGACCAATACCTTGGCGAACGTCGGCGCAAAGGCCTCGATGTGTTCGCCGAATGCGTCGCCGAACTCGAACTCGAATTCGTCGGACCCGCTCGTCTCGGTCGACATCGCGGTGACATATCCGCGCTGCGCCGCGTCGCGGAGAATCCCGGCGCCGAAGTCTTCGTCGACCAGAATCGCGGCGCGCGCCTTGGGCAGTCCGTTCGCGACCGCCTGGCGGAAGCCGTCGTAGATCACCTCCTTGCTCGCGGTCACCGCCGCATGCTGCTCCGACGTGAGCGGCGGAGTGAAATGGCACATGCCGCTGATGTACGAGTGGCGATGATCGAACGGCAGCACATAGAGTGGACTCTGAGCGGCGTGGCTCATGTCGCGGTCGTCATCGTCGCGGCCTCCGTGTGTCCGAGTACCGCGCGCACGCGATGGAGTCGTTCGTCATCGACGATCGGAATGCCGGTGCGATCGTCACTCGCGACGCCGTCGAGCTCGAGGAGGGCGACGCCGCGACACACACGCTGTGGGTTGTCGACGGTGATCTCGTACCGTGCCAAGCCGATGCGAAGCGCCAGTGTGAACCCGGGCCACGCCGACGGAATGCATGGGTCGATCATCACGCGGAGGCCCTGCACACGCACGCCGAGCAGCCATTCGATGCCGGCGCGATACATCCAGCCGGCCGAGCCGGTGTACCAGCTCCATCCGCCGTGTCCGACGTGGGGCGGCTCGGAGTAGACGTCGCCGACCGTTACGTACGGCTCGACGCGGTATCGCTTCGCGGCGTCCATCGTTCCGGAACGAGTGATTGGGTTCAACATGCCGAGCAGTGCCGCCGCTCTGTCGCCATCGCCGAGCTCGGCGAACGCGATGGCCGTCCAGACGGCAGCATGCGTGTACTGCCCGCCGTTCTCTCGCACACCAGGCACGTAGCCTTTGATGTAGCCAGGTTCGAGCGCAGTGTGGTCGAAGGGCGGTGTCAGCAGGAGGCTGAGATTGTCGTGTCCCCGGATGAGATGCTCATCGACGGCGCTCATGGCTTGGCGCACGCGCACGGGATCGCCGGCGCCAGACATGGCGCTCCAAGACTGCGCGATGGCGGCGATGGCGCACGCGTCGGCGCCCGCGACGCCCAATGGCGTGCCGTCGTCGAAGAACGCGCGCGTGTACCATTCTCCGCCCCACCCTTCACGCTCGACGGCCGCTTTGATTGCGCTTGCGTGCGCTGTCCATGTCGTGGCACGCGCATTCTCGCCGCGCGCCGCCGCCACCGGCGCCCACGACATGAGGGTGGCGTGGAGGAACCACGCGAGCCACACACTCTCGCCACAGCCCTCGACGCCCACACGATTCAGTCCATCGTTCCAGTCTCCCGTCCCCATCAGCGGCAGACCGTGCGCCCCGACGGCCAGACTCCGGTCGAGCGCGCGCGCGCAATGCTCAAAGAGCGTTCCGTCGTGCGTTGTCGCACCCGGCACGAAATAGGATTCGTTCTGCCCGGGCTTCAGTGCGGCGCCTTCGAGGAACGGTACAACCTCGTCGAGGACCGCCTGATCGGTCGTCACGGCCAGATAGTGCGTCGCGGCGTACGGCAGCCACAGCATGTCGTCGGAGATGCGCGTGCGCACCCCGGCGCCCGCTGGCTCGTGCCACCAGTGCTGCACGTCACCCTCGACGAACTGGCGCGATGCGGCCTTGAGGATGTGCGCACGCGTCACGTCCGGTCGCGATACGACGAGCGCCATGACGTCCTGCAGCTGATCGCGAAAACCGTACGCGCCACTGGCTTGGTAGAATGCCGTTCGCGCCCAGACCCGGCAGGAGAGCGTCTGGTACAGGAGCCATTGATTCAACATGACGTCGAGCGCGCGATCCGGCGTCTTCACCTTTACCGCGCCCAGCACGTCCGCCCATCCGTCGGTAACCACTGCGAGCCGTGCGTCGAGATCGTCAGCGCGGTAGCGCGCAATCAGCGCGCGCGCCTCGTCACGCGTGGCGGCCTGGCCGAGCAGGAGTACGACTGTGACCTGGCCGCCGGCGGGAATGTCGATGACAGTTTGCAGCGCGCAACAGGGATCGAGCGCAGCTCCGATGCGCCCCGACAGCGGCGCGCCGCCCGACAGCGCAGCCGGACGATCGGCACGCCCGTTTCGGCCGAGAAACTCTGTCCGGTCGCCGGTCCAGCGTTGCTGTAGACCGCCGAGGTCGGCGAAGGCGATCCGGGAACCGAAGTCGCGATTCCAGACATTTCTCGCGAACATCGCGCCGGTCTCGACGTCGATGTCCGTCGTCACGTACGGCGCAGATCCGCGCCGCGCGACGCCGAGCACCCATTCCAGATATGCGGTAACCGACAGACGCCGGAGCCGCGCGGAATGATTCGTCAGCGTGAGGCGCGAGATCTTGATCGGGTCGCCGGCCGGAACGAATTGCAGCAGCTCCTGCGAAAGCCCGTGCGATTCGCGCTCGAACCGCGTGTAGCCGTGACCGTGGCGTACAACGTACTCGCCACTGTGCTCGCGGATCGGCAGCGGCGTGGGCGTCCACACGTCGCCAGCCTCCTCGTCGCGAACGTAGAACGTGTCGCTCGGCGGATCGCTGACTGGGTCGTTCGACCAGTTGGTGATCAGGTTCTGCTGGCTGTTGATCGACCAGGTACAACCGGAGCCGCACTCGGACACCAGGCAACCGAACGCTGCGTTCGCGATCACGTTTATCCAGGGCGCTGGCGTCCAGTGTCCCGGGCGCAGGATGGTCACATACTCGCTGCCATCGCGGTCGAATCCACCGATCCCGTTGCAAAACTCGAGGTGGGACGTGGGCGTCGCCGTTCCGCGCACCATCGTCGTCGTATCGGCAACGGGAGTTGGAGGGGGAGGCGCGGCCGAGTCGGACGGGACGACCGCTGCTACATGATCCGCGAGCGTGCCACGCGCACTCGACAGAGTCACGCGTGCGACCCTCTCCAAGACACTGCGCTGCCTCCCATCGAGCTTGTCAGCCCGGAACGCGAACGTCTTGCC
>JALZAQ010000044.1:13100-30457 GCA_030948255.1 Gemmatimonadota bacterium | reverse complement strand
GATGGGCCTCCACGTCCAGACCGCGAAGCGTCACCCTGCGGGGAGCGGCATCGGTCCGATCGGGCTCCTCTCTCAGCGACGCCCTCCAGTGTAGGTCACGCGCCAGATACGTCCGCCGCTGTCGTCGGTGATGAACAGAGAGCCGTCGGGAGACACGGCGAGACCTGTGGGGCGATGCTTCGCCGTCGCCGGCTGAAGCTGGCCTCCGGCGAAGCCGTCCGAGAAGGTCTCGTAGGCCCCGCCGGGGCTTCCGTTTGACAGGGGAACGAACACGACGCGGTAGCCCGCCTGCGGTTGGGGCGCCCGGTTCCACGAGCCGTGAAAGGCGATGAAGACGCCGCCGCGATATCGCGCCGGGAATTGGTTGCCGGTGTAGAAAGCGGACGACATGGGCGCCCAGTGGCCGGGGAACCAGACCAGCGGCGGCTTCTTCCCGGCGCAGCGATCCACCTTGACTCCATCGCCGCCGTATTCGGGCGCGAGCAGCAGCTTCTTTGCGCCCACGTCGAAATAGCAGTACGGCCAGCCAAAGTCGTCGCCCTGATTCACCTGCATGAACTCCTCGGCGGGATTCTCCGCGCTGCGCACCGCGTCGTAGAGCTTGGGCCAGTTCTGGAAGAGCTGGTCGCGCCCATGTTGCGTCGTGTACACCTTCCCGTCGAGCGGATTGATGGTGAGCCCCATGCCGTTGCGGATACCGGTGGCGAAGCGCGCGCTCGTGCCGAAGCTCTGACCCGTCTTTCCGGCGTCGAACCTCCACAGACCGGCCCGGGTGTCGAGCTCCGTGCAGGGATCAACGCCAGCCGATTCCAGCCCCCGATCCTTCTGCTGGCAGGAATTGGTGCGCGAGCCGACGTTCACGTAGAGCGCGCTCCCGCCGCTGTCGATGGCGATGTTGCGCGAACCGTGCCCGCCCGTGGGGAGGCCGCTGACGATTGTCTCGGCGGAGCCCGATGGCGTGAGGCTCCCCGGAGTGAGAGGATATCGGACGATGCGTGACTTCTCGTCCGAATACAGCCACGCGCCTCGCACGGCGATGCCCGTGCCGCCGATCTCGCCGAAAAGAACCGACGAATCGGCCTTCCCGTCGCGGTTTCGGTCGCGCATCGCCAGGATTCCCCCCTTCGCGCTCGTGCCGCTCTCGCTCACCTGGCGTGCGGCGATCAGCTGGACGAAGACATCCCCATTCGGTGCGACGGCGATGTGTCGGGCGCCGCCCACGGAATCCGCGAACACGGTGGCGCAGAAGCCGGCAGGAAGGGTGATCCCTCCATTGTCCCCGGGACAGGAAGGCGAGTTGGCGACGGAATCAGCGGCTACTCCCTTGGCCGCGGATTCTCCGGGGCCCGCGCAACCGGCGGCGGCAACGAACGCTATTCCGGCGCAGAGGAGTGAACGTCCGGGACGCCGGGGATGTGTGGGGCAGGCCATGATCGCTCCGAAGGTGGATGTGCGGCGGTGCGAGACTGCGTTACGGGAATGTGCAGCGTTGCGGCCGCGAGCGGCAGGGAGGACGGAGACATCCCAGCCGGTCGTGGACGGGCGCTCCGATGGAGTTACCTTGGACGATCGGACGGCGAGGAGCGACCCAAGTGATCGTGAAGCGCTTTTACGACGAGACCCTGGCACAGGCCAGTTATCTGCTCGGCTGCGGTCGCGCGCGGGAGGCGATCGTGATCGATCCGAACCGCGACATCGAGCAGTACCTTCTCGGTGCCGAGGCCGAAGGGCTCCGCATCACGCACGTCACGGAGACCCACATCCATGCCGATTTCGCTTCCGGAGCGCGAGAGCTCGCCGCGCGCACGGGTGCGACGCTCCATCTGTCCGACGAAGGAGATGCGGACTGGAAGTACGGTTATGCGTCGGAGGTGGGGGCGGCCCCTCTGCGCGATGGGGAGAGCATCCGGGTCGGCGAGGTGATGGTGGAGGCGCTGCACACGCCCGGCCACACGCCGGAGCATCTGAGCTTTCTCATCACCGATGGCGCGGCGGCCGATCAGCCGATCGGCATCGTGACGGGCGATTTTGTCTTCGTCGGCGATGTCGGGCGGCCCGATCTGCTCGAGAAGGCGGTGAAGCTGGAGGGCACGATGGAGCGATCTGCCCGCACGCTCTACGGGTCACTTCAGCGTTTTCGCCGTCATCCGGAGTGGCTGCAGATCTGGCCCGGACACGGAGCCGGCTCGGCGTGCGGCAAGGGATTGAGCGCGGTGCCGCACAGCACCGTGGGCTACGAGCTGCGCTTCAACTGGGCATTCAACGTACGGAACGAAGAGGAGTTCGTGGAGCTGGTGCTCGCCGGACAACCGGAGCCGCCGCCGTACTTCGCGATCATGAAGCGCCTGAACAGAGACGGCGCCGGCATTCCCGACCTCCGGCACCCGCCTCGGGTACCGGCGGCTGCTCTGGATGCACTCCTTAGCGGAGGTGGCCTTCTGCTCGATATCCGCCCCGCTCCCGAGTACGCCAGCTCCCATCTCCGGGGCAGCATCAACATTCCGCTCGGCCGGAGCTTCATCGGCTGGGCGGGATGGATTCTGCCTTACGACCGTGACATTCATCTGGTCTCCGATGAGCGGTGCGGGTCGTGCGTCGAGGACGCGCGGCGCGCCCTGTCGCTGATCGGTCTCGACCGGGTGGCGGGCGTCCTCGGCGTCGCCGACG
Source organism: Gemmatimonadota bacterium (assembly GCA_030948255.1). Lineage (GTDB taxonomy): Bacteria > Gemmatimonadota > Gemmatimonadetes > Gemmatimonadales > Gemmatimonadaceae > JALZAQ01. The sequence continues at coordinate 27,790 of JALZAQ010000044.1, read as the reverse complement.
TCGCGCGGTGGGGACGGGAGAACGGCGCGCTGGGGGACATTTCCTCTGTCGGACCGCGGGATCTTGCCGAGCAGCTGGAGCGCGAGGACATCGTTCTGGTGGACGTTCGCTCCGCGTCGGAGTGGGATGCGGGCCATGTGCCCGGTGCGACCCACGTGCCCCTCGGCCACGTCTCGCAGTGGCTCGGCGACCAACGTCGCGATGCCCGGATCGTGGTGCATTGCCAGACGGGCGCCCGCTCGGCGATCGCGGCCAGCCTGTTCGACGCGGAGGGCTTCAGCGACGTCCGCGAGCTGGCGGGTGGCTTCGCCGGCTGGCGGACGGCGGGTCTTCCGGTGGCCTCTACTAGAGACCCTTCACTTCGCTGACCAGTCGCGTCAGCGAGCTCTTGGCATCGCCGAACAGCATCGACGTCTTGGGATTGTAGAAGAGCTCGTTCTCGATCCCGGCGAAGCCGTGGCTCATGCCCCGCTTGAGCACGATGATGCTGTGCGCCTGATCCGCGTTGAGGATCGGCATTCCATAAATGGGGCTGGCCGGGTCGCTGCGCGCGGCCGGGTTCACCACATCGTTGGCCCCGATCACGAGGGCGACATCCGCCCTCTCGAACTCGCCGTTGATCTCGTCCATGTCGTACAGGCGGTCGTACGGGACGTTTGCTTCGGCGAGCAGCACGTTCATGTGACCGGGCATGCGGCCGGCCACCGGGTGGATCGCGTACTTCACCTCTCCCCCCTTTCGCTCGATCAGCTCGGCGAGCTCGCGCACCTGGTGCTGCGCCTGCGCGACGGCCATTCCATAGCCGGGAACCACGATCACCGAGCGAGCGTAGCCGAGCTGGATGGCGGCGTCCTCGGGCGCTACCGAGCGCACGCTGAGACCGCTGGCGCTCCGGGCCGCGACCGCGTCCGTGTCGCCCCCGAACGCCCCGAAGATCACGTTCGCGAACGAGCGGTTCATCGCTCGGCTCATCAGCAGGGACAACAGGAAGCCCGAAGCGCCGTTCAGCGCGCCCGCGATGATGAGGACGTTGTTTCCGATCGCGAACCCGGTCGCCGCGGAGGCGATGCCCGCATACGAGTTGAGAAGGGAGACGACCACCGGCATGTCGGCGCCGCCGATCGGCACCACCATGAGCACGCCGAGGAGGAGCGCGAGCGACAGGATGCCGTAGAAGGCGACCGCGGTCTCGGGAAAGATCAGCAGATACGCGAACAGTCCGAGCGTCACGGCGCAGAGCAGCAGGTTGAGCGCATTCTGGCCGCGATACGTCAACGGTCGCTCGGGAAGGATTCCCTGGAGCTTGCCGAATGCGATGAAGCTGCCGGTGGTGGTGACCGCGCCGAACAGCACCTCGAGTCCCAGCGCCGCGATGATGCCGGTGGGAAGAGCACCTGCATGCAGCCAGTATTCGTTGACGCCCACCAGAGTCGCCGCCACGGCACCGAACATGTGGGAGATGGCGATCACCTGTGGCATCGACGTCATCGCGACACGCCGCCCGAGCGGGATGCCGATCGCCGAGCCGAGAAGCAGGCCGCCCACGATGTAGTCGTAGCGGACGATGTCGTGATGGAGCAGCGTCCCCACGATCGCCAGCAGCATGCCGACCGCTGCCTGCTGCATCCCCTGCCGTGCGCTGTCCGGTCTGGTGAGGCTCCTGAGCCCGAGGATGAAGAGCACTGAGGCGGCGAGATACGTCGCCTGAATGAAGTACTCCCTCATGGGCTCTTCTTCTCTCCACGCCGGAACATCTTGAGCATGCGATCGGTGATGAGAAAGCCGCCGACGACGTTGATCGTCGCGGCCGTCACCGCGACGCCGCCGAAGATCGAGCTGATGATCCCGTGGTCCGAACCGGCGGCGACGAGCGATCCCACGAGGGAGATGCCGCTGATCGCGTTGGTCGCAGACATGAGCGGAGTGTGCAGGAGAGATGGCACACGGCTGATGACCTGGAAGCCGACGAAGCCGGCAAGGACGAACACGTACAGCTCGATGATCCCGGTGGCGGTCATTGGGAGAGTCGTCCGGCGTGGGTCACGGCCATCGCGGCGGTGATCTCGTCCGCGAGGTCGATGGCGATAGCGCCATCCTTCATGAGGTGCTGGAGTAGCGCGAGCACGTTCCGACCGAACATCTGGCTGGCGTGCACGGGCAGATTGCTGGCCAGGTTGGTTGGTCCCAGGACCACGACGCCGTGAGCGTCGACGCGTTCATCCGGTCTGGTGATGTCGCTGTTGCCTCCCGATTCGGCGGCCAGGTCGACGATCACCGAGCCCGCCTTCATGGAAGCGATCATGGCGTCGGTGATGAGGCGCGGCGCCGGTCGGCCCGGGATCTGAGCGGTGGTGATGACGAGGTCGATGGCCGGGAGATGCCGTGCGATCGCCTCCAGCGTTCGCTCGCGATCGCTCTCCGATTGGGACCGCGCATACCCTCCGGACGCTTCGGCTCTCGCGGACAGAGCTTCGGCCGCGATGAAGGTCGCTCCGAGGCTCTCGACCTGCTCGGCGGCCGCGGATCGAACATCGAAGGCGGAGACGATGGCGCCGAGGCGCCGCGCGGTGGCGATCGCCTGGAGGCCGGCGACGCCAGCGCCGATGACGAACACCCGCGCCGGAGGGATCGATCCCGCGGCCGTGGTCAGCATGGGCAGGAAGCGTCCCAACGTACCGGCGCCCACGAGCACCGCCTCGTAGCCGGTGACGGTGCTCTGCGATGACAGCACGTCCATGGATTGCGCCCGGGTGATGCGCGGCACCAGCTCGAGGCTCAGTGCCGTGACCCGCCGCTCCGCGAGTCGGTGGAAGAGCTCCGGGGACGTGCCGGGCTGCAGAAGTCCGATCAGGATCGAGTCGGGGTCGAGCAGGGCGGCCTGATCCATCGTCGGGCGGCGCACCCGCGCGATGACGTGCGCCCCCTTCATCACGGCCGACTCGTCGTGCACGACGGTGGCGCCCACGGCCGCGAAGGCGGCATCCGGAAAATGCGCCGCCGCACCTGCGCCCGCCTGCACCACGACCTCCGCACCGGCAGCGATGAGACGACCCACGTGATCGGGAACGAGCGCCACGCGTCGCTCGCCGCTGACGGACTCCCTGGGCACGGCAATTCGCATCGCCGAGAATCTGGCATGCCGCGACCGCCCTAGCAAACGGCGATGACACTTGCATTCCCCGCGTCGCGCGACAGAATTTGCTGCGGGCGCCTCTTCCGGCTGCCACTGCTCGCTCCTCCACGAGGTCTCCTGATGCCCGCACGCACCCTTCGGAGCGCCGCTGCCAGCGCGCTCCTGTTCGCAATTCAGGCCGCGGCCGCAGCCCAGCCTGTCGGCGCGCCCGCCACTCACGACGTGGTGCGGAGCTACATGGACACCACGTGCGCCGCCTGCAACGACTTCTTTAATTTTGCTAACGGGGGCTGGCTGGCTACGGCAACGATCCCGGCGGAATACCCTGCGTGGGGCGCTGGGGCGGAGCTGTACGAGCGCAATCTCTCGTCGCTGCATTCCATCCTCGACGAACTGCGCAAGCCTTCCCCCGGCGCGTCGCCGAGCGATCGCAAAGTGGGAGCTTTCTACGCCACGTGCATGGACTCCGCCCGGATCGAGTCGGAGGGCGTCAGACCGCTCCGTGCCGAGCTCGGTCGGATCAACTCCGTCGCCACGCTGCCCCTGCTGCGCGACGAGGCGGCGCGCCTTCACCGCCTGGGAGTGACCGCCCTCTTCGGCTTCAGCTCGGACCAGGACTTCAAGGACGCCACGAAAGTGATTGGCGAGCTGTCACAGGGGGGGCTCGGTCTTCCCGATCGCGATTACTACCTGCGCACCGACTCGGCGTCGGCGAAGACACGCCGAGAGTACCTCGAGCACATCGTGCGCCTGCTCGCACTGGGAGGGGAGTCGACGGGGGCCGCCACGCGCCACGCCGAGCGGATCATGAGTCTCGAGACCGCGTTGGCCCGGGCGTCGATGACGCTCGTCGAGCAGCGCGATCCGAACGCGATCTATCACAGGATGACGCGCGCGGAGCTGCAGCGGCTGACCCCGTCGTTCAGCTGGAGCAAGTACCTCGCGGCCGTCGGTGCGCCGGCGGTGACCGTCATCAACGTGCAGCAGCCGGACTTCTTCAAGGCGATGAACAGCCTCCTCGCGAGCATCCCGATGGATGACTGGAAGGCATATCTCCGCTTCCACTATCTGGACGAGGCGTCTCGCGCTCTGGGGTCGGCCTTCGTGAACGAGCGCTTTCGCTTTCGCGCCACGCTGACGGGACAGAAGGAGCAGCAACCGCGCTGGAAGAGGTGTCTCCAGTTCACCGACGCCGCGCTCGGCGAGGCCCTCGGGCAGGCCTATGTTCAGCGCGCGTTCACGGTGCAGGCGAAGGCGAGGGCGCTCGAGCTCGTGCGCAACCTCGAAGCGGCGCTCGCCGACCGACTCGGAACGCTGGAGTGGATGAGCGATTCGACTCGCCGGCAGGCTCAGGGGAAGCTCACCGCCTTCGCGGTGAAGATCGGCTACCCCGATCGCTGGCGTGACTACTCAGCCCTGGACGTGCGCGACGACGCCTTCGTCTCCAATTACCTGCGCGCGACGGAGTTCGAGACGGCACGACAGCTCGCGAAGATCGGGAAGCCGGTGGACCGGGCCGAATGGGGGATGACGCCCCCCACGGTGAACGCCTACTACAATCCGACGATGAACGAGATTGTCTTCCCGGCTGGAATTCTGCAACCGCCGTACTTCGATCCCCTGGCCGACGACGCGATGAATTACGGGGCGATCGGATCGGTAATCGGTCACGAGATGACCCACGGCTTCGACGATCAGGGACGGCAGTTCGACGCCGCGGGCAATCTGAGAGACTGGTGGACGACGGGAGACGCGACCACGTACACGCAGCGCGCCACGCTCGTCTCGAACCAGTACGACGGGTATGTGGCGGTGGACTCGCTGCGCGTGAACGGCAAGCTCACCCTCGGGGAGAACATCGCCGATCTGGGCGGACTCAAGATCGCCTACGCGGCGTTCCAGAAGGCGATGGCGGGCAAGCCCCGGCAGGTCGTGGGCGGCTTCACCCCGGAGCAGCGATTCTTCCTGAGCTTCGCGCAGGCGTGGCGCGCCAAGTTGAGGCCCGAGCTGTTGCGGCTCGTCACCCAGACAGATCCCCATTCACCCAACAACTGGCGGGTGAACGGACCGCTGTCGAACATGCCGGAGTTCTTCCAGGCTTTCGGCTGTAAGCTCGGCGACAGGATGGTGCGTCCGGAAGCGCTTCGCGCGCAGATCTGGTAGAGGTCAGCTCGCCACGACGGCGCCGGCCGGGCTGTGATCCTGAAAGGCCATCGCCTCGAGCCGGGCGATCCGCATTGCCATCGGCGGGTGCGTGCCGAGCGCGTCGGCGAGCCACCCCTCGCCGCTCGTGAGGCGCGACCCGCCGGTGGGGTCGGCGATGCAGAGGTGCGCCGTGCCGCTCTTCATCGACCTGGTGGGCTCGGTCGCGCCCTCGATCTTCTGAAGCGCCGTCGCCAGCGCATGCGGGTTGCGGGTGAACTGCGCGCTCATCGCGTCGGCCAGAAACTCGCGCCGCCGGCTCACTCCCAGCGCCAGGAGGCGAGTCACTACCGGGGCCAGCGCCCAGCTGACCAGCCAGAGGACGAGCAGAAGGGCGACGACCGCACCCGGTCCATCCTTGTCGTCGCGACGGCCGCGGCTCGAGCTTCCTCCGCCGAGGCGGATCCCGCTCGACATCACCCGGCTCGCTCCATCATGGAGTAGCGCCACCGCGCCCACGAGGGCCGCGAGCAGCGTCATCAGCCGCACGTCGAGATTCTTCACGTGCCCCAGCTCGTGGGCGACCACCGCCTGGAGCTCATCGCGCGAGCAGATCCTGAGCAGACCCGCCGTCACCGCCAGATTAGCGCTCTGCTCGTCGTGTCCGGTCGCGAAGGCGTTCGGATCCGGGTCATCCACCACCCAGATTCGAGGACGGGGAAGCGCCGCGGCGATCGCCATCTCCTCGACCACGTTCACCAGCTGGGTTTCCTGTGGTGTCGCGGGCTGAGTGACCTCGCGAGCGGCCGTGGCCCAGAGGATCTTCTGAGGGCCAGACCTCCAGGCCGAGAGAGCGAGTAGCGATCCGAGAGTAGTGAGGAGGAAGCCGATCCAGGGGAAGAGATGGTGATAGGCGCCCGGAGGGTTGCTGACGGTGTACAGGTAATAGATCCAGTCACCGCCGAAGCCCAGCCACGCGAAGAAGAGAACGAAGCCGATCACCAGCCAGCGCGAGCGCCGGCGGTTGGCTTGCTGCTGCGCGAAAAGGTCCGGAGCCTCGCTCATGCCGGAAGCATTCGCGAAAGGCGAAGCCGCTCAGCTCGAGCGCGAATCGACCGAGAGGTCCACCTTCACGTTGTCCCGCTCGGCCGGCTCGGCGATCTCCCAGAGCTCGGCCGGCTGCGCGCGGGCCATCCCGGCCACCAGCATGGCGGGGAACTGAGCTTGCCTCGTGTTGTACTGCGTGGCCGTGTCGTTGTACATCTGTCGCGCGAAGGCGATGCGGTTCTCGGTGGAGGTCAGCTCCTCCTGGAGCTGCGCCACGTTTCCCGTAGCCTTGAGCTGGGGATAGGCCTCGACGACGGCGAAGAGACGTCCCAGAGCGGAGGTGAGCTGCGTCTCGGCTTGCGCGGTGGCCGTCACATTGGTGGGAAGACCGCCGGCAACCACTCCCTGCGACGCCACCGAGATGGCTTGATTGCGCGCCTTGACGACCGCCTCGAGGGTGCCTCGCTCGAAGCTCATCGCGCCTTTCACCGTCTCGATCAGATTCGGGATCAGGTCATGACGGCGCTTGAGCTGCACGTCGATCTGCTTCCACGCGTTGAGCACCTGGTTCTTGAGGCCGACCAGACCGTTGTACGCCGAGATCACCCAGAGGAGGATGACGGCGAGAATGACCAGCAGAACGAGGAAGGCCATGGTTCCTCCCGAGGCTCGGCGTGGCGATCAGCTCTTCGTGGGCGAGCCTTTCCGCTTCTTCCCGCCCACGAACCAGGTAATCGGGATGAGAAAGAGCGGCGTCAGGAAGAGGCCGAGCAGGGAATTGATCCAGATGAGCGCGATGTAGAAGGCGGTGAGTCCGGCACCCGCCCAGATGACTCCCAACGGTCCATGCGTCTCCACGTCGTCCCCAAGGCAAGTCGGTTCGGTGTAGATTGCACCCGGTACGGCAACTCCGTCAATGCGAGCCACGAGATTCGATGCGTCCTCTCAGGAAGGTGCGGACCGCGAAGTCAGGCTCTTCGTCCGGGTCGGGGCATCTCTCCGAGGCGGTGGAACAGGCCGTTGCGGATGCGCTGGCGGGGGTGTCCGGGGTCGTGCTGGCTGTCTCGGGAGGCCGGGACTCGATGGTGATGCTCGAGGCGGCGGCGCGCGTCGCTCCCCGCTCCGTCGCGGCCGTCGCCACCTTCGACCATGGAACCGGCCGATGGGCGAGCAACGCTGCGGCGCTCGTCGTCGCGCGCAGTCGCGCGCTGCGGCTCGAGGTCGTTCGGGAGCGCGCACAGCTGAAGAATCGGGGGGAGGCAGAGTGGCGGCGAGCCCGTCTGTCGTTCCTCGCCCGGGTCGCGCGCGAGCGGCACGCCGTCGTCGCCACGGCCCATACCCTGGACGATCAGATCGAGACCATTTTGATGCGGGTTCTGCGAGGCTCGGGCGCGCGCGGATTGGCGGCGCTTCGTGCGCCGGTCGCGACGCGCCGACCGCTCCTCTCGATCCCCCGGGAGCTGGTCGCGCACTACGCGGCGGCTCAGGGCATCTCCTGGCTCGATGATCCGTCCAACTGGTCGCGTCGTCATCTGCGAAATCGCGTCCGGCACGATCTTCTGCCCGCATTGGCGAGGGTGCGACCGACGCTCCCGGACGAGCTCCTGGCGATCGGTGGACGAGCGGCGGCGCTGCGAGAGGAGATCGAGTCAGTCGTGGATATGCTTCCCGGAATCACCCCCGTGCCGCGTGGCGTGGCCGTTGCCCGGTCGTCTCTCGAGGGGTATGATGCGGCGACGCTGGGGGTCCTCTGGCCGGCCATCGCCGGACGCGCGGGGATCGCACTGGACCGCCGGGGAACCGAGCGTCTTTCCCAGTTTACAATGAACGGGACCAACGGTGGCCGTATCCAGCTGTCGGGTGGCTTCGAGGCCCTGATTCATCGCCGTCGTCTTCAGATTCGACCGAGTGGGGAAGAGGCACGGGCGGTGGCCGGCGTCTCTTTGCTGGGGGACGGGTTCCGGCTGGGCCGCTGGCTGTTCCGGCGCTCGTCCGACCGCGAGCCCGCGGAGGGTCGGTGGATGGCAGCCCTGCCTGCGGATTCGGTGCTGACGGTCAGGACGTGGCAGCCGGGAGACAGGATGGTGCCGGCCGGATCGACGGCTCCCCGTCGGGTGAAGGGTCTGCTGCGTGACGCCGGAGTCGATGGTCCCAGCCGGCGCGGTTGGCCGGTTGTTCTGGCCGGTCCGGACATCGTGTGGGTTCCAGGAGTGCGCCGCGCCCTCGCGGCAACCGAGCAATCCGGTCGATCCTCAGCGCGGTACATCAGTGAGCGTGTCGACAGCTGATCCCCGTCTCGACGGCCGAGCCGTCCGTCGCATCGTCTACGATGCCGACACCATCGCCCGCCGTGTGCGGGAGCTGGGCGCGGAGATCACGGCGCGCTACCCCGAGGGCGACCTGCTGGTGCTTGGACTGCTCAAGGGAAGCTTCATCTTTCTGGGCGATCTGGTACGCCAGATCACCCGCCCGATCCAGGTGGATTTCCTGGTGGCCGCGAGTTACGGGAGCGACACCACCTCGAGCGGCAACGTGAGGCTCGTGTACGATCCGGAAACAACTTTGGAGGGTAAACACATTCTTCTGGTAGAGGATATCGTGGACTCCGGCCGCACCCTGAGCCGGCTGATGGATCTCCTCTCCGTTCGCCAGCCCGGATCGCTCGGTATCTGCGCCCTGTTGCACAAGCACATTGCGGAACATCTGCGTTATCCGGTGGATCTCATCGGCTTCGACGCGCCTCACGAGTTCCTGGTGGGATACGGGCTGGACCACGCGGAGAACTTCCGTCATCTGCCCTACATAGCGAGCTTGCAGTAATGGCTGATCGAACACCAACTCCGAAGCGGGACTTCAACTGGGGGCGTTTCTCGAAATCGCTCTCTTTCTGGATTCTGCTGATCCTGATCCCCATCGCCTTCATCGAGCTCACGGGCGCGAAGGGCGACGCGGCGCCGACGATCACCTACAGCCGATACAACACCGAGCTGGACAACAACAATGTCCAGCGGGTGAACATCCAGGGCGGGAAGAACGTGGTCGGCGTGTTCCGCCAGCGTGTGCGGGTCGAGAACCACGAGGTCGGCAAGTTCACCGTCATGCTCCCGGGGCAGATCTCCGACGGGGACCTGCAGCGTCTCCGTCAGCGCAACGTGGAGATCCAGGCCGAGGAGGCGAAGCCGTCCCTCCTGACGGGGCTCATCCAGTTCATCCCGTACCTGCTCTTGATCGGCTTCTGGCTCTTCCTGTTCAAGCAGATGCAGGCGGGCGGGGCGAAGGCCTTCTCCTTCGGAAAGTCGAAGGCGAAGCTGCTCACCGGCGACACGCCGAAGATCACCTTCGCCGACGTCGCGGGAGCGGACGAGGCGAAGATCGAGCTGCAGGAGATCATCGAATTCCTCAAGGACCCGCAGAAGTTCACGAAGCTCGGCGGGCGGCTCCCCAAGGGCGCATTGCTGATGGGTCCTCCGGGCACGGGCAAGACGCTTCTCGCGAAGGCCGTGGCCGGCGAGGCCGCTCGCCCCTTCTTCTCGATGTCCGGCTCCGACTTCGTCGAGATGTTCGTCGGCGTTGGCGCGAGCCGGGTGCGGGATCTTTTCGAGCAGGGCAAAGCGCACGCGCCGTGCATCATCTTCATCGATGAGATCGATGCCGTGGGGCGCCATCGCGGTGCCGGCCTGGGTGGCGGCCACGATGAGCGCGAGCAGACGCTCAACCAGCTCCTCGTCGAGATGGACGGCTTCGAATCCAACGACGGGGTGATCCTGATCGCGGCCACCAACCGCCCCGACGTCCTCGACCCGGCGCTTCTGCGCCCGGGACGGTTCGACCGGCAGATCGTCGTCGCGGCTCCCGATCTCCGGGGCAGGGACGGCATCCTCAAGGTGCATCTGCGCAAGGTGCCGGTCGCCGATGATGTGGACGTGATGCGCCTGGCCCGCACGACGCCCGGCATGTCGGGGGCAGACCTCGCGAATCTTGTGAACGAGGGCGCGCTTCTCGCCGCGCGGCGCAATCACGACAAGGTCTACATGGACGATCTCGAGGAGGCGAAGGACAAGGTCTTCCTCGGTGCCGAGCGGAAGTCCATGGTGATGAAGGATGATGAGCGCCGTCTCACGGCGTACCATGAAGGCGGTCACGCGGTCTGCGCCATCAAGGTCCCCGGCAATGATCCGCTTCACAAGGTCACGATCGTGCCGCGCGGCCGGACGCTGGGAGTCGCCTACACGCTGCCGGAGGACGACCGCGTCTCTGTGACCCGCCGCGAGCTCGAGGCTCATCTCGCGATGGCGTATGGCGGCCGGGTTGCGGAGGAGATCGTCTTCGGCCGGGAGTTCGTCACCACCGGCGCGTCGAACGATATCCAGCAGGCAACGGGGCTGGCGCGACGCTATGTGTCGCAGTGGGGGCTGTCGGATGCCATCGGTCCGATCCTGGTCGGCGACAACGAGCAGGAGCTGTTTCTCGGGCGCGAGCTGCAGCATCGGCGAGAAGTCTCCGAGAAGACGGCTCAGCTCGTGGACGCCGAGGTTTCGCGCGTGATCAACGAGGCATACAGCCGGGCGCGCGCAGCGTTGACGGAGAATCTCGAGCTGCTGCATCGGGTCGCCAGCGCACTGCTGGAGCGTGAGACGCTCACCGGTGAGGACATCGGGATCCTGGCGCGAGGAGAGCAGCTGCCCCCGCTGCCCCCGATCTCACCGCCGCTCACCTCGCCACCGACCGCGGTTCCGAACAAGGTTCGTCCGGCGAAGCCCCCGTTGCTCGGCGGACCGGAAGTCGCGCCGGCGTGAGCCGGCTCGGCACTCGCCGCTGACCCAGCGCGCCCGTGCCGCCAGTCCGGCTGCACGGGCGCGCTCTGCTGGCGCCCTTCTCACCACCGACATGGTGCCCTCCGCTACGAGCTGGACGTTGCGCACGCGCGTCCTCGTTCTGGACCGGCCGATCGTCGTCGGGATCCTGAACGTGACCCCCGACAGCTTCAGCGACGGCGGGCGCTATCTCGCAGTCGAGGATGCGGTAGCGCACGCCCGCACCCTCGTGGAGGAGGGAGCCGACATGCTGGATGTCGGCGGCGAGTCCACCCGCCCTCAGGGCGCGACGCCGGTGGGGGAGGCCGAGGAGCTCCGCCGCGTGGTGCCGGTATTGCGAGCGCTGAGGGCCGAGCTACCGGACCTGCCGCTCTCCGTGGATACGGTCAAGAGCGCAGTTGCGGCGGCGGCGCTCGCCGAAGGGGTGGAGGTCATCAACGATGTCTCCGGCTTCCGGCTCGACCCGGGCATGGCGGCGGTTTGCGCCGCGGAGCGGCCCGGTGTCATTCTCATGCATTCGCGCGGCACCGTGCGTGACATGGCGACGTACCTTCATGCGACCTACGACGGCGATGTGACGGGAGAAGTGATAGCGGAGCTCGAGGAGCGAATTGGCGCGGCAGTGGACGGGGGAGTCGTGCGCGAGCGGATCGCGCTCGACCCCGGCCTCGGCTTCGCCAAGCGGAGCGAGCACTCGCGGAGGGTGCTCGCTCAGCTCGATCGGCTCGTCGCCATCGGGCTGCCGGTGATGGTGGGCGCGTCACGCAAGCGCTTCGTCGGCGAATCCGGGGGAGGGTCGGCTCAGGCTCGGCGGATCCCGGGCACCGTCGCGGCCAACGTGATCGCGCTGGCTCGGGGTGCGCGCCTCTTTCGCGTGCACGATGTGCGGCCGGCGCGAGAGGCGCTCGATGTCGCGTGGGCGATCGAGCAGCGACGAGCGGTGACGCCGTGAATCTCCTCGACCATTTTCGATTCCTGAGCTTCGGCTGGCGCGATGCGATTCAGATTCTGATCGTCGCGTACGTCATCTTCCGCCTGCTTCGCCTGATCTACGGCACCCGGGCGGTGCAGATGCTCGTCGGCATCTTCGTTCTGGTGCTGGTGTACGCGATCGCGCTGCTGTTCAAGCTGACGATGCTCACGTATCTGCTCGGGCTGGTGTTCACCTACGGCGTGTTCGCGGCGCTCATCGTCTTTCAGCCGGAGCTGCGGGCGGCGCTGGCTCATCTCGGGCAGTCGCGCGTGACCCGGTTCTTTCGCCGGATGGAAGCGAGCGAGGTCGCGGAGGCGATCGCCGAGGCGGTGGAGCGACTCAGCCGGAGCGGCATCGGGGCGATCATCGCACTCGAGCGTGAGATCGCGCTCGGAGACTACGTCGGGTCGGGAACGGAGATGCAGGCCAAGGTATCGGCCGAGCTGCTGGCGACGATCTTCACTCCGTACTCGCCGCTGCACGATGGCGCGGTGATCATCCGCGGCGACACGATCATCGGTGCGGGGTGCATCCTTCCGCTCACGCAATCGCGAGTGGAAGACAAATCGCTGGGCACGAGGCACAGGGCCGCGCTCGGCCTCTCGGAGGAAACCGACGCTCTCGTGATCGTCGTGTCGGAGGAGACGTCCCAAATCGCGGTCGCGCAGCACGGTCGGCTGCTGCGCGCGCTGACGTCGTCGCAGCTCGGTGACCTCATCGCCGGCCGTCCTCCGCGGGCCACCACCTCGGAGCACCCGGCGATGATGCGGAGCTAGTGGATCGTCCAGTTGCCGCGAATGGGCCGGCCGCGGCTACCGCGGCCACTGCGTTCGTCGCGCTCTCCGTGGTGTACCTCGCAACAATGGCGCCCGGACTCACCTTCTGGGATGCGGGAGAGCTCCAGGCGGCCATCCACTCTCTGGGCATCCCCCATCCGCCAGGCACTCCGCTCTTCGTGCTGCTCGGCCGGGCGTGGAGCAATCTCCTCTCGGGCACCGCCGCCGCGTCGCCGAACGTGGTCTCCGCACTCAGCAGCGCCGGCGCGGGCGCGGCGCTCGCGTGGCTGGTCGTTCGCGCGACCGGAGCTCAGCTGGCAGGACTCGCGGCTGCGCTCTGCGCCGGTGTGACATCGACTATCTGGCTCAACGCAACCGAGACGGAGGTTTACGCCACGGCGCTCCTGCTGGTCGCCCTCATGCTCCTCGCCGCCTTCCGGACCGGTCAAACGGGCGAGCGGCGCTGGCTGCTGCTGTGCGCGTACGCGATGGGGCTCGCGGTTCCCCTCCATTTGAGCGCGCTCGTCGCCGCGCCCGCGGCCATTCTGCTGGCGGGCACGCCGCGTGAGAGAGGCGGCCGGTGGCACATCGCGCTCACTCTCGGCGCGGTCGCGCTCCTGTCCAGCGCGCTCGGGCTGGCGTCGCTCCCGCTGCTCCTGCTGGCGGTGCTCTGCGCCGCCGCGCTGATCGCTTCTCTCCGCGCGCACCAGCGCACGGATGCAGCGGGCGCCGTCGCCGTGGCGCTCCTCGCCGTCTCGTTGCTCGCGTTCATTCCCATTCGCGCGGCCCATTTCCCCGCCATCGATTCCGGCCACGCCGTGACGATCAGGGCGCTCTGGGATCTCGTGGGTCGCCGGCAATACGATGTGGCCGGGCTCTGGCCCCGACAGGCGCCGCTGTGGGCGCAGCTCGCCAACTGGTTCGAGTATGCGGATTGGCAGTTCGCCCTCGGACTCGCGCCCGGCGTGGCGCCGGCGTGGTCCCGCACGCTGATGACGCTGGCGTATGCTGCTCTCGGACTCGCCGGCTCGCTCGAGCATCGCCGATTGGATCGTCGGAGCTGGCGCGCCTTTTCCCTGCTGCTCGCGTCGGCCAGCCTGGCGCTGGTGGTCTACCTCAACTTCAAGGCCGGTGCGTCGTTCGGCCGCGGTGTGCTGTCCGATGCCGTTCCGCACGAGGTGCGGGAGCGCGACTATTTCTTCTCGCTCAGCTTCTGGATCTGGGGCGCCTGGGCGGGAATCGGAGCGATCACTCTGGCCCGGGCGATGCGACCAGCGCTCGCGAGCGTCGGACTCGTCTTGGCGCTGCTCCCGGTGCTTCTCAACTGGCGGGCCGCGAATCGTCGCGCCGAACCGGAGGCGAGTCTTCCGACCGCCGTTGCCAGGCTGCTGCTCGCGTCCGCTCCGGCGCGCGCGGTGCTCATGACCGATGGCGACAACGACTCCTTTCCTCTCTGGCGCGCCCAGGAGGTGCTCGGCGACCGGCGTGACGTGACTGTGGTCGTCGCGCCGCTGCTCGGGGCCGAATGGTACCGCGCGCAACTCGCTCGTCGCGACTCGCTGCTGGAGCCGCGCTCGGTCGGAGCGGGATGGCCCGGAGAGGCGGCTCTGCTTCGCGCCATCGCGGGGCGCGCGCACGCACGAGGGCGGCCGCTGGTCGTCGCCATCACCGCGGATCACCGCCTTCGTGATGAGATCGGAGGCGGTTGGTTGCTTCGAGGCTGGGTGTATGCATCCACGGATGGGGGGGCGGGGAAGGGCGAAGGGCGGGGAATGACGGCGGTGGATACCGTCGCGACTCGGGAG
>JALZAQ010000044.1:0-13090 GCA_030948255.1 Gemmatimonadota bacterium | reverse complement strand
GTCAGGGAGTCGCCAGATCCGACGGCGGCATGGATGGCCCGAGCGCTGGGCTGTCCCACCCGCGTGCTGGCGGGCGTCCCCGGTCGAGGAATTTCTCTTGATTCGGCGTGTAACTCCCAGTAATTTCCGCTCTTATGCTTTTTGCCGACCTCGCCGAGCGGCTGGCGGAGGTGAGGGCTCGCATCGACTCGGCCGTTGCCCGCGGTGGGCATAAACAACAAGTGACGATCGTCGCGGTGACCAAGTCGCACGGCACCGATGCAGTGGTTGCGGCCTGGGAGGCGGGTCTGCGCGACGTCGGCGAGAACAGAGTCCAGGAAGCTCTGCGCAAGATGGCCGAGGTCGCGTCGCCTGTGCGCTGGCATCTGATCGGGCACCTGCAACGCAACAAGGCGCAGAGCGTGACGCGATTCGCTCTGCTGCACTCGCTCGACAGCCCCCGCCTGGCTGATGCCGTGAACGAGGTCGGGCTGTCGGGAGAGAGGCCGGTGGATGCGCTGGTCCAGGTCAACCTCTCGGGCGAAGGATCGAAGGGCGGCTTGGCGACCGGAGAGCTGCCAGCGGAGGCCGAACGATTGGCGGGAATGCGCGGGATTCGCGTGACCGGAGTGATGACGATGGCGCCGCTGGACGCCGATGAGGCCACACTGCGGACCGTCTTTCAGCGGGCGCGAACAGCACGGGATGTTCTGACCGGCGCCGGGCATCCGGCGCTCGGGCTATCCATGGGTATGTCGAACGATTTCGTGATCGCCGTCGAGGAGGGCGCCACCATGGTGCGACTCGGAACGGTGCTCTTCGGGGAGCGAGGCACATGATCGACGAAGGCTTCCATCTGACACCTCTCGATGCCCGTCGCTTCGATTTCGGGCAGGCTTTCCGGGGATACGACAAGGAGAAGGTGGAGGAGTTCCGCAACCAGGTCGCGGACGAGCTGGAACGATTGACGCGGATGAGTCAGGAGCTGGAGGTGAAGGCCCGCGGCTTTCACGAGCAGCTTCGTGCTTTTCGCGAGCGGGACAAGGCCCTGAACGACGCGCTCATCTCGGCCCAGCAGCTTCGCTCGGAGATTCGTGAGCAAGCCGAGCGCGAGGCGCAGCTGATTCTGCGCGAGGCGCGAGCCGACGGAGATCGTCTGGTGGACGCCGCCCGCAGCGAGATCCGGCGTCTGGAAACGGAGCGCGCCGGCCTCGAGAAATCGTGCCGCGCCTACATCGGCCAGCTCCGCACCCTGGTGGAGCGCCAGCTCGCCGAGCTGAATGCGGCCGAGACGTCGCCGCCCCGCGCCCCGGAGCCGCGCAGCGCCACGTCACCTGCTGACGAGCGGAAGACCCCCGTCTGGCTCGAGTCGCTCGTCAAGGAATGACCGTGCGAAGTGCCGAGCGCGACGCTGCGACCGGAGCGTCGCGCCACGGTCTCCTGCCTCACACCGCGGAGGCCATCGCTCTCTCGGCGTCCGCCGTCCGAGGCAAGTTTCCCGCCGCCCCTGATGTCGCGATCATCCTCGGGACGGGTCTGGGCGCTCTCGCCGACGACATCGAGCGGGAGGTGGAGATCCCGTACGGAGAGCTCCCGGGTTTTCCGCGCTCGACGGTGGAATCGCATTCCGGTCGACTCCTTTGCGGCCGTCTCGGGGGGAAGCGCGTGGTCGCGATGCAGGGTCGCTTCCACCGCTACGAAGGTTACTCGCTGCAGCAGGTGACTTTCCCGGTCCGCGTCATGCGCGCTCTCGGCGCGGAGGTGTTGGTGGTGTCGAACGCCTGCGGGGGGATGAACCCGATGTGGAGGGCGGGGGAGCTGATGCTCATTGCCGATCACATCAACCTGTTCGGCGATAGCCCGCTCGCGGGCCCGAACGACGATCGTCTCGGCCCGCGATTCCCCGACATGTCGGCGGCGTACGATCCGGAGCTGCGAGCCCTCGCCCGCTCGGTCGCGGCCGAGCGGCGCATCCTGCTGCGCGAAGGGGTGTATGTCGGCGTGACCGGGCCCAACCTCGAGACCCGGGCGGAGTACCGCTTTCTCCGGATGATCGGGGCGGACGTGGTGGGCATGTCCACCGTGCCCGAGGTGATCGTGGCGGTGCACGGCGGGATGCGAGTGCTCGGCGTATCCATCATCACGGACCAGTGTCTGCCCGACGCGCTCGAGCCTGCGAGCATGAAGAAGATCATTGCTGCTGCCGGCCGCGCCGAGCCGCAGCTCGCGTCGCTGGTCAGGGGCGTCCTGGAGCGTCTGTGAGCGAAACGGTCGCGGCGCTTCGCTGGCCGTTGCTGCCGTCTCTCACCGCGAATGAGCTCGAGCGGGAGATGGACGCCCGATGGTCCAGCGAGAACCTGCCCGCGCGCATCGACGCCGCTCGATCGGGCGCCGATGAATTCGTTTTCTTCGAGGGGCCGCCCACGGCCAACGGGCAACCCGGGATCCATCACGTTTTCTCGCGCACGATCAAGGATCTGATCTGCCGCCATCGCAGCATGTCTGGCTTCCATGTGACGCGAAAGGCCGGCTGGGACACACACGGTCTTCCGGTGGAGATCGAAGTCGAGAAGCAGCTCGGCATCAGTGGAAAGCCGCAGATCGAGGCGATCGGGGTGGAGGAATTCAACCGGCTCTGTCGCGAAAGCGTGTGGAGATACAAGGACGACTGGGAGCGTCTGAGCCGGCGCATCGGGTATCAGCTCAACTATGCGGACCCCTACATCACGTACTCCAACGACTACGTGGAGAGCGTCTGGTGGGCGCTCGCGACGCTGTTCGAGCGCGACCGGCTGTACCGCGGACACAAGATCCTCCCGTATTGCCCGCGCTGCGGCACCGCGTTGTCGAGCCACGAGGTGGCACAGGGCTACGAGGACGTGAAGGATCCGAGCGTCTATCTGGCGCTCGATCTGATCGATGACGAGGATCGTCTCGTCGGGCGACGGATTCTGGTCTGGACGACGACCCCCTGGACGCTCGTCTCGAACGTCGCACTGGCGGTGAATCCGGAGCTCGTCTACGCCGAGCTGAGGCATCGGACCGGCGACCAGAAAACGCTCCTTCTGGCCGAGGCGAGGGTGCCGGCCGTGCTCGGCGCCGACTGGGCCGACCGGTGGACGGTGGTCACCAGGCTCCGTGGTACCGACCTCGAGGGGGTGCGGTATCGCAGGCCGCTCGACTGGGTTCCGCTCGAGGGTGGCGCGCACGAGGTCATCATCGTGGAGTCGTTCGTTTCGGCGGACGACGGGAGCGGCGTGGTGCACCTCGCGCCCGCGTTCGGTGCCGACGACTATGCTGCCGGGCAGCGTCAGGGACTGTCGTTCGTGCAGCCGGTGACGCCGCGCGGCGAGTTCGCGCCCGAGGTCCCGGTGGTCGGCGGGGTGTTCGTCAAAGCCGCCGATGCACGCATCATCGCCGAGCTCGAGCGAAGGGGAACGCTCTTCCGAGCGGGCACGATCGAGCACTCCTATCCCCATTGCTGGCGCTGTGGAACGCCACTCCTCTACTACGCCCGGCAGTCCTGGTTCGTCCGCACGACGGCGTTTCGTGATGGCATGCTCGCGCGCAATGCGCGCGTGAAGTGGCAGCCACCGGAGGTGGGTGCCGGCCGCTTCGGCGAATGGCTGGAGAACAACATCGACTGGGCGCTGTCGCGCGATCGCTACTGGGGCACGCCGCTGCCGGTGTGGGTGTGTCGCGACGACGCCGGGCACGTCGAGGCCATCGGCAGCTACGCTGCACTCGCCGAGCGGTGGGGGAAGCCGCTGCCGCCCGACTTCGACCCACACAAGCCATTCATCGATCGGTACGAGTGGCCCTGCAGCGAGTGCGCAGGTACGATGGTACGCGCCCCGGAAGTGATCGATACCTGGTTCGACTCCGGCTCGATGCCGTTCGCCCAATGGCATTTTCCCTTCGAGCGGTCGGATGTCTTTGCGCGGCATTACCCGGCCGACTTCATCGCCGAAGGCGTGGACCAGACACGCGGCTGGTTCTACTCCCTGCTGGCGATCGCGACCGGTCTCGGTGACGCGCTTCCGCAGAACGGCGGCGCGCACAGTGCTGGCGGGAGCAACGCCATCGCGGCCCCGTACCGATCGGTGATCGTCAACGACCTCGTGCTCGATGCGACCGGCGTCAAGATGTCCAAGTCGCGCGGGAACGCGGTCGATCCGTGGGAGGTGCTGGAGCGCCACGGCGCCGACGCGGTGAGACTCTTCCTCGTGGCTTCGAGCCAGGTCTGGATGCCGCGTCGCTTCGACGAGGAAGCGATCCGGGAGACGGCCGGCCGATTCTTGCTGACGCTGCGCAACGTCTACAACGGCATCTTCGCGACCCTCGCGAATTTCGGGTGGGAGCCGTCGCTCGGCGATCCGGTCGAGGAAGCGCGCGCGCCGTTGGACCGCTGGATCCTGTCGCGGCTCGGGAGCGTGGCGCGCGAGGCGGATCAGGCGCTCACCGACCTCGAGCCGACACGGGCCGCGCGAATCCTGATGTCGTTCGTGGTGGACGATCTGTCCAACTGGTACGTGCGGCTCAGCCGGTCGCGCTTCTACGATGTCGACGGCTCGGACAACAGGGCCGCGTTCTCCACGCTCCGAGAGGTTCTTGTCTCCGTCTGCCGTCTGCTCGCGCCCATCTGCCCTTTCCTCACCGATTGGATGCACCGCGCGCTGACGGCCGAATCCGTGCATCTCGCCCCCTTTCGCGCGAGCGGGGCCGCGACCAGCGACGCCGCCCTCGAGGCCGGGATGGAGCGGGTCCGGACGCTGGCCAAGCTGGGTCACGCGGCGCGGGAGGAGGCCGCGGTGAAGGTCCGGCAGCCGCTCGCCCGGCTGGTATGTGTTGTGCCCAACGGAGGGACGAGTGGACTGGACCAGCTCGAGCCGCTGCTCCGCTCCGAGCTGAACGTGAAGCACGTCGATTTTCTGTCGACGGGTGACGCGCTGGTGCGTCTCGAGGCGAAGCCGAACTTCCGCTCCCTGGGGAAGCGTTTCGGCAAGCGGACCCCGCTGGCAGCGCAGGCGGTAGCCGCGCTATCGAGCGACGCGCTGGCGGCGTTCGATCTGGGGACTCCGGTCGCGATCTCGATCGAGGGGGAATCGCACGCTCTCCTGCCCGAGGATGTCACGATAGCGAGGCGCGCGGCCGGCGCGTTGGTGGTGAAGGAGGAGGGCGGATATCTTGCCGCGCTCGATGCGACGGTCACGCCGGAGCTCCGCAGCGAGGGGCTCGCGCGGGAGCTCGTCAGTCGCGTTCAGCGGCTGCGCAAGGAGGCAGGTTTCTCCGTCAGCGACCGGATCCGCCTCCAAGTCACGGGAAACGGGGAGATGGAACGGGTGGTTGTGGAGCACCGCGGGTATATTTCCGCGGAGGTATTGGCCAGCGATGTCGCCGTGGGTGGCGCGATCGCCGGCTCACCAGACGCGACGCCGGAGGTGGATCTCGATGGACTCACCGTGCGGGTCGCCTTGACGCGAGTTCGATAAGATGCCGTCTTCGTCACCGGGTGGAACCAAGAAACCCAAGGCCATGAGCAAGAAGTCTCTGGTCCATTTCGAGAAGCGCCTGCTGGAGGAGCGCAAGCGCGTGCTGAAGGAGCTGGGGCAATACAACGAGACGTTCAACGTTTCGCCTCAGTCGGCAGACGGCGACCTCAGCTCGTACTCCTTTCACATGGCCGATCAGGGCACCGATGCGATGGAGCGCGAGAAGGCGTTTCTGTTCGCCAGTCAGGAGGGACGCTTTCTCTGGCACATCGATGAGGCTCTGCGACGTCTCTATCGCTCGCCGGAGACCTTCGGCAAGTGTCACAACTGCGGTGAGGAGATTGCCTTCGAGCGACTCGACGCTCTGCCGCACGCCCGATACTGCATCGCGTGCAAGCAGCGCGAGGAAGATGGAAAGAAGTCGGCCTAGGAGGGCGCTCTTCTGGTTGCTCGCCGGCAGCATCGTGCTGCTGGACGTGCTCACCAAGTGGCTTGCCGAGCGCGATCTGCATCCTCTCCGGTACGCCCCGCGCGAGGTGGTCGGCTCGTGGGTGCGGCTCACGCTGGTCTATAACAAGGGGGCGGCGTTCGGCCTCAATCTCGGGCCGTACTCGCGCTGGATCTTCATGGCGCTCACGATCGTCGCGCTTCTGATCCTGGTTCGCCTGTACCGTGCCACTGGGGTGCAGGAGCGACTCCGCCTGATGGCGATCGGCCTCGTCTGCGGTGGTGCCCTGGGCAACCTCATCGACCGTGTGCGATCGGACTCCGGCGTGGTGGATTTTCTGGACGTGGGCATCGCCGATCATCGTTGGCCGACTTTCAATGTCGCGGACATTGCCGTCAGCGTCGGTGCCTTTCTGCTCGCCTGGGCTCTCTGGGGGGAGGAGACAGTCCGTGACGTGTCAGGGTCCCGGGAGCTCTCCGATGCCGGGGCGAGCGTCGGCGACTAAGCCAGTCTGGCCGGGTTGCTGATGCCCGGTTTCGCATGAGCCCCGACGAGCGCGGAACGGAGCACGAGCTCCTCGTCGACGGGGACTCCGCTCTCCGTCTCGACCTGGTCGTCGCGCGCCGGCTCGATATCTCCCGTACCCAGGCAGCCACCCTCATCAGCACTGGCCACGTGCTGGTGGGTGGGCGCCGTGAGCGTGCCAGCTACAGGCCGGTCCTGGGCGATCGCATCGTCGTCACGATCCCGCCGGTACCGGGCCGCGAGGTGGCGGCGGAACGGATCCCGCTGGACGTCGTGTTCGAGGACGACGAGGTGTTGGTCGTGAACAAGCACGCGGGAATGGTCGTACATCCGGCGCCCGGCAACTGGAGTGGGACGCTGGCCAACGCCCTGAAGGGTCGCGGGGGCGCCCTGTCAGCCGAGGCCGGCTCGGGTCGGGAGGGGATCGTTCACCGCCTCGACAAGCACACGTCCGGGCTTCTCCTGGTCGCCAAGACCGACCGGGCACACCGGCGCCTCGCCGCGGCGATGGCGGCCCGACGGATCGTGCGCCGCTACGCTGCGCTCTGCTGGGGGCATCTCGATGGGGACCGGCTGACCGTGGACCGCCCGATCGCCCGGGATCCGCGAGACCGAAAGCGCATGGCAATCGTCAGTACGGGGAGAGCTGCAAAGACCGATTTCCTGCGCCTGGCGCGGCTGGAATCGGCCGATCTCCTGCGCGCGCACCTTCACACCGGACGCACGCATCAGATTCGCGTCCACCTGGCGGCCGTTGGCCATCCGGTGGTCGGAGACGACACGTACGGGGGCGGCGGAGGACGCCGGCTGATGGCGCTGCCTCCCGAACGGCATTTTTTGCACGCGGCGTGGCTGCGCTTTCCGCATCCCGTCACGGACGAGATCGTCGATCTTCGCTCTGCACTGCCCGACGATCTGACGCGATCGCTGGCCGCGGCCGCGGCTGGCGAGCTGCCGGACCACCCCGATGCGCTGTCCTACCTTGGTTTCTACCGCCCCGACTCCTGAGCTGGCACGCGCGCCGCTGGTCGTCTTCCAGCTGGCGACGCGTCTCTACGCCGTCGACCTGGCGTCGGTTCGCGAGATCATTCCCCTGCGGTCCGGAACGCGCCTTCCGGGAGCGCCCCGATCGGTGTCGGGGCTCCTCAATGTGCGCGGCACGATCGTGACGGTGATCGACCTGTCCCTCGCACTCGGCCTCGAGCGAGCCGTGGCTCCGGATGGATCGCTCCTGCTCGCGGAGCACGGTTCTCGCCTCGTCGGCGTCGCGGTGGATGATGTGATCGAGATCGGTGCCGTGGACATCGAGGAGCCGGGCTCACTGCCTCGGGAGCTCATGCCGGGCGGCGTCACGCGCGGGCTGGGGCGCTCGGGCGATGACGTGGTGGTCGTGCTCGAGCTGGATGCCATCATCCGGCAGATCCTGATCTGATTTCTCGTTCCCTGGTCTACCGTGGGAGGACAGTTGCCACAATCGGTGCTGGTTTGCGACGACGCCATCTTCATGCGCACGATGATCTCCGACATCCTGCAGCAGTTCGGCTACGAGATCGTGGGCGAGGCGGAAACGGGCGTCCAGGCGATCGCGAAATACAAGGAGCTGCGTCCTGACCTCGTGACGATGGACATCGTGATGCCCGACATGGGCGGCATCGATGCCGTGCGGGAGATCACGCGATTCGACGCCAACGCGCGCATCCTGATGTGCAGCGCGATGGGGCAGCAGGCGCTGGTGGTCGAGGCGATCCAGGCCGGCGCGAAGGACTTCGTGGTGAAACCCTTCCAGCCCAGCCGGGTGATCGAGGCTGTGCAGCGCGTCCTCGGCTAGTCCGGGTCACCCGAGCACATCATGACCGTTCCTCATCTCGATCTCGCCCGCTACGCGGAGCTCTTTCTCTCCGAGAGCCGGGAGCATCTGGCGGCGATGAACCGCTCGCTCCTCGAGCTCGAGCGCGCCCCGAGCGCCAAGGAGCCGGTGGCGGCCCTCTTTCGCGCCGCCCACACGATCAAGGGGATGAGCGCGAGCATGGGGTACACCGAGGTGGCGGAGATCACCCACGGTCTGGAGAGCGTACTGGAGCGGGTTCGCTCGGGCGCTCTGCAGGCCAACGGCGACCTGGTGGACGCGCTGTTCGGTGCGGCCGATGTGCTGGAAGCGGCAGTGGAGCGGTCGGTCGAAGGGCGGAGCGGCGAGGTGGAGAGTGCGCCGATCATCGCCCGCCTGACCGCGCTCGCTGGCGGCGCCCCGGCGGCGGCCCCCGAGTCGGCGCCGGCCTCGTCGGTGCCCCGGGCCGACGGGCGAAGCACAGCGCGGCGCGAGGTGCGCATCGACAGCCGCCGGCTGGACAGCTTGATGAATCTCGTCGGCGAGCTGGTGATCGCGCGTGATCGTGTGGTGGAGCTGTCGCGCGGCCGAGTGGATACGGCGCTCGAGGAGAGCATGGAGCAGACGGGACGGCTGATCACGCAGCTCCAGGCGGAGATGCTCCAGTCGCGGATGGTGCCGGTATCGCGGGTGTTCGACCGGTTCCCGCGGCTCGTCCGCGACGCCGCGCGCTCGGCCGGCAAGGAGGTCGTGCTCGAGGTCGAAGGGGGTGAGATCGAGCTCGACCGCGCCATGCTGGATGAGATCGGCGAGCCGATCGTGCATCTCCTGCGCAACGCCGTCGACCACGGCGTCGAGACACCCGTGGTTCGCGCCGCATCCGGAAAGCTGCCGGTGGGGCGCCTGCGGCTGACCGCGGTGCGCGAGAAATCAGCGGTCACCATCCGGGTGAGCGACGATGGACGCGGTATCGATCGGGAGCGTGTGCTCGCGACGGCGCGCGCGCGAGGATTGGTGGAGGACACGGCGCAGGAGCTGTCGGACGACGAGCTCCTGCGCGTCATCGCCCACCCGGGCTTCTCGACGGCGGACGTGGTGACCGAGCTTTCCGGGCGTGGCGTGGGAGTGGATGTGGTCCAGAGCCGGGTGCGCGCGCTCGGCGGGACCGTGCACATGCAATCGGCGAGTGGACGCGGCACCACCGTGACGCTCCGGCTCCCGCCGACGCTGGCGATTGTGCGGGCCCTGCTCGCTCGGGTGGATGGTGAGACGTACCTGCTCCCGATGTCGCACGTGAGCGAGACCGTGCAGCTCGACCCGGCAGCGGTGAAGCGCGTGACCGGGCGCGAGGTGATCATGCTCCGGGACGAGGTTCTCCCGCTCCTGCGGCTGCGGGAGGCAGTGGTGCTGCCATCGGCCGTCCGGGAGGGGGGCAAGGTGCTCGTGATCGAGAACGGGGGTCGCCGGGCAGGGCTGGTCGTCGATGACCTCGTTGGGCAACAGGACGTCGTGGTGAAGCAATTCGATGCCGTGCGTGGCGGCGTTCCTTTCTTCTCCGGCGTTACCATCCTCGGGGATGGCGCGCCGGCTCTGATCGTGGACGTGGTGAGCCTTCTGGCGGAGCGGCCATGACCGATCTCCACGCCCTCAAGGGCCGGCAGCTGGATGCGCTGCGGGAGGTGGCCAACATGGGCGCGGGTCACGCTGCGACCGCGCTATCGCAGATGACCGGTAGGCGCATCATGATCAGCGTTCCGACGATCACGATCGCCCGGATCGACGATGTGGTCGCTGAGCTGGGCGACAGCGAGGCCCCTGTGGCCGCGGTGCTCATGAGCATGATGGGGGATCTGTCGGGGAGAACGATGCTGCTCTTTCCGCAGGCGACCGCGGAGAGATTGGCGGCGCTGATGCTGCGTCATCATCCCGGTCCGTCCACCGGCTTCGGCGAGCTGGAGCAGTCAGCGATCAAGGAGGCCGGCAATATTCTCAGCGGCGCGTATCTGAACGCGCTCAGCGATTTTCTCGGTCTCATGCTCCTTCCGTCGCCCCCCAGCCTCGCGATGGACATGGCCGCGGCCATCCTCACATCGGTGTACGTGCAGTTCGCCACCGATCGGGATCGCGTGGTGGCCGTGGAGACGGAATTTCTTCTCGACGACCGCGAGGAGAGACTGCGCGGAATATTCCTCATGCTTCCCGACGACGCATCGCTCCAGCTCATTCTGCGCGCCGTTGGCGGGGTCTGACGGATGGGCATCGCGTTCGCATCGGATCGTGACCGCGACATCCTGCGATCGTACGTGCGGCGCATCGATCAGTCGGACGCGGGAGCGCACAACAACCTCGGAGTACTGTACCACCAGAGGGGGTTGATCGAGGAGGCGTTCGCGGCCTTCTCGCGCGCCCTCGAGCTCGATCCGAAGATGCAGGTGGCCCAGCGCAACGTCGAGATCGCCTGCTTCAGCTCGGGTTTCTACGTTTGCCGCGTCGAGGAGCTCACCGAGCGCCTGCGCCTGGACCCTGCCGACCGGGAGGCGCGTTGGGAGCTGGGACGCACCTATGCGGTGCTCGGCGACGCCCGGGAAGCCGTCGAGGAGTTCACGACGCTGCTGGCGCATCACCCGGGCGACGTCGGCGCGATCGTCCAGCTCGGTCTCGCCGAGAAGGCTCGCGGGAATCTGCCGGCCGCACAGGGATGGCTGGAGCAGGCCCTCGTTCGCAATCCGGATGACGCGGTCATCAGCCGCCATCTCGGAGAGGTGCTCTACAACCGCGGCCTCAACGATCAAGCCCTGGCCGCGCTGGATCGCTCGATCGCGGCTGAGCCGGATAGTCCGGAGGCGCATCACCTGATCGGGTTCGTCTACGGAGACATGGGGCGCCCCGAGGATGCCCGCCGCTCGACGCGCCGGGCCATCCAGCTCAATCCCTCGCTCGCGCGTGCGCAGGCCAACCTGTCGCTCGATCAATACAATCCGGCGCGCTACCAGGAGCTGCTCCCGGAGCGACACGCGCGCAGCGAGCAGCGAGCGAGCGAGCAGCCGGACGCGGCTCGCCTCGCCCACTTCAGTCTGGGCATCGCGTTCCGGGCGAAGGCGTACTTTGCCGAGGCGTTGCGCGAATTCCGCATCGCGATCGACCGGGGTGCGGACGAGGCGCTGGTGACGCGAGCGATGGCGGAGGTTCACCTCCTATCGGGGAATCCGCGCGGCGCCCTGGAGCTCTACGACCGCGCGCTCGCGCTGGGCGCGCCGACCGCTCAGTTGCACTGCGAGCGCGGAGTGGCCCAGCATCAGGGCGGGCAGCACGAGGACGCGGCGGCGAGCTACCGGCAGGCGCTCGACCTCGACCCCGACCATGCCGTGGCTCGCAACAACCTCGGCGTGGCACTGCACCACGCGGGTGATTCGCGCGGCGCACTCGCCGCATTCGAGGAAGTCGTCGCGCGACGGCCCGACTTCGTCAAGGCGATGCTCAACCAGGCGTTGCTGCTCTTCCGGCTCCGCTCGCCGCACGCCAGCCTGGAAGCGTACCGTCGAGCCCTGGCGGTCGCGCCCGATCATCCCGTTGCCTGGAATGGCATCGGTCTCGTCCTGGCCGAGCAGAAGCGGTTCGACGACGCTCGCAACGCCTTCGGCTCGGCGATCCACGCTCGACCTTCGTTCGCCGAGGCCCACTACAACCTTGGCTTCGCGCTCGCCAACCTCGGTGATTACGAAGGCGCTCTTCGAGCCACCCGCCGCGCGCTCGAGCTCGATCCCTACTATGTGCCCCAGAAGTTTCAGCTCGCACTCCAGCTCGAGCACGAGGACTCCGGGCTGGACATCGCGCCAGAGCTGGGCGAGCCGAAGCGCATGGAGAGCGGTGTCGAGTCGTTCTCCTTCGAGCCGGCGCGGCTCGACGAGCTCTTCGACGAGCTCGTCGCGGACGCCGCGGCGGAGCGGCCGATGGAGCCGTCGGTGGCCCGTCAGGTGCTCCTGGTCGACGATCTGTTGGCTGTGGCGCGCGAGTATCTCGCGGCTGGCCTGCTCGATCGCGCGACCGCGGAGATCAGTCGGGCTATGGGCCGGGGCGCCGATCCCGCGGAGGCGCTGACCCTTCTCGGCGACCTGTTCACCCGGCAAGGGTTGCATGGAGAGGCGCTGGAGCGGTATCGCCAGGCGCTCGCGCTCCGGCCGGACACTCCGCGCGCGCAGGCGGGCGAAGCGCGCGCGCTGCTGCTGCTCGGACGGCCGACCGATGCTCGACCGCTCGCCGAGGCGCTGCTCTCCCCGGGAGCAGGCGTCGACATCCTGCTTCTCGTCGCCACCGTGCGCCGCGATTCGGGCGACGGAGTCGGCGCGCGCGCTCTGCTCGACCAGGCCCGCGAAGCGACACCGTTGCGATCGGATGTTCACCATCAGCTCGGTGACCTGGCTTTCCAGCTCGGCGATGACCCCGCGGCGATCGCCGCCTACGCCGCGGCGCTGGCCATCGACCCCGATCTGGCCGTCGTCCGCCACCAGATGGCGCGCGCTCTGGCCCGGAGTGGCGCGCACGCCGATGCCGAGCGCCAGCTCGTCGCGGCACTCGAGGCCGTTCCGACGTATGTCGATGCCACGCTGGAGCTCGCCTCGGTTCGCCGGCAGATGGGTAGACTGAGCGAGGCGCTGGAGCCCCTCGTGAAGCTTCTCACGCGGAACCCCTGCCACATCGATGCCCTGGTCACGCTCGCCGGGACTCTGCTCGAGCTCGAGCGGCCCGAGGATGCGTCGCGCGCCCTCGAGCGGGTGCGCCATCTCGATCCCGATCACCCCACCGCCCGACAGCTCGAGGAGG
>JALZAQ010000043.1 GCA_030948255.1 Gemmatimonadota bacterium | reverse complement strand
CAACGCCGAGCCGATCGCCGCCCAGCTCGCGGCCGCCGAGCCTCCGGCCGTGGCGCAGGGACAGGCCGGTCGAAGCGCCGCCAACGCCAACGCGATCAGGCGTGGCCTTCGCGGACGCGGCGGAGGTGGTCGTGGAGGACCACGACCAGCCCGCCCCGATGCGCCACCCCCGGAGCTCTTTTCCATCGGTATCATCGACGAGCCTGCGGCGACGTCGACTGCCGCAGCTGCGGCGCTCGACATCGCCGGCGCGCCGGCGGAGAGCATCACCCCCGAGGCTGGCGCCGCATCGGCCGCGCGCCGTCGCCCGTCGACCAGGACGGCGGCAAAAAAGGCGTCCGGACGCAAGAGCGCCCGGAGTGCCTCGCCTGACGGCGAGACGGATGATGCGGCGGCCAAGCCGAAGCGCCGCCGCGCACCGGCCCGCAAGAAGGGCGCGGCGGGAGGAGACGGGTGAGCACGGACGCCGCGCCCCGCGCGCGGCGGCCGCGCCTCGGCGCTCCCTTTCTCCCCGCCTTCTATGACCGCGACACCGAGCTGGTTGCCCGTGACCTGCTCGGCGCCGTCTTCTCCCACGCATCCCCGGAAGGGTCGGCGAGCGGTGTGATCGTGGAGACCGAGGCGTACCTCGGCGAGCACGACCCGGCGTGTCACGCCGCAGTCGGACGCACGGGTCGCACGCGATGGCTCTACGGTCCGCCCGGCACGGCGTACGTCTACTACATCTACGGAGCACACTGGTGCGTCAACGCGGTCACGCGGGCGGAAGGAGAGCCCAGCGCCGTGCTCATCCGCGCCCTCGAGCCACTCGACGGCCTCGACCTGATACGGACGCGCCGGCGCAACCCGAAGCAGTCCCGCGATCTGACGAACGGGCCCGGGAAGCTCTGTGCGGCTCTCGGCATAACCGGAGTGCATAACGGTCTCTCCTTTTCGCGCTCGTCTCTCATCATCCGGCGCGGGCGGAGCGTCCCCGATGCCGAGGTCGTCGTCACCGAGCGCATCGGCATCACCAAGGCCGCAGAGATGCCGCTGCGCTGGTACGTGAAGGACAACCCATGGGTATCGCGCACTCCCACGCACTTCTCCCGTCGGCCGCACCGCTCCGCCTCGTGAAGGGGTACGCCGTGCTCGCGGCCTGCTTCGTCGCGTCCGCCGGCCGAGCCCAGAGCAGAAACCCTCCGCCAGTCATGTCCCAGGATTCCGTCGCGCCGATGGCTGGCGTCAGCCGCCGCGCGCTCGCCCTGTACCGTGCGGCCTACGTCGTCGACATGCACAACGACCTGCCGTCGCGCATCCTCGATGACCGCTACGATCCCGATGTCCGGCACGGCGCCGGATTCGCCGGGCAGCTCGGGAGCACGGACCTGCCTCGTCTCGTGGAATCGGGGATAACGGCGGTCTTTCTCTCCGACTTCGTCGACGCCCGATACGTGTGGGCGCGCCCCGACGGGTCGTACCGGAGAGCCGTCCTGATGGCCGACGCCATCCACTCGTTCGTCGCGCGTCACCCCGATCGGCTGCTCTTTGCCACGACCGCTGCCGACGTGCGGAGAGCCAAGGCGGAGGGACGAATCGCTGTCTTTATCGGGGTGGAGGGGGGACATGCGATCGAGAATTCGATCGAGAAGCTGCGCGACCTTCACCGGCGCGGCGCGCGGTACCTCACGCTCACGTGGAACAACGGCAACGAGTGGGCGGGCTCATCCGTGGGAAGCGGGGGCACGCGCACCGGAGGGCTCACGGATCTCGGCCGCCAGATCGTGCGCGAGATGAACAGACTCGGAGTGCTGGTGGATCTGTCCCACGTCTCGGACGAGACCTTCGCCGATGCGCTCTCCGTCTCGACCGCACCGGTGATCGCTTCCCACTCGGCGGCGCGCGCGATCGGCAATCACCCGCGGAACCTGACCGACGACCAGATCCGCGCGCTGGCGCAGAGCGGCGGCGTGGTCAACATCAACTTCTTTTCCCGCTTCATCGACCCCGCGCAGATTCATGCCGCGGCGGAGATGAAGCGGCGGCTCGACGAGGCTCGCGACTCCCTTCGCGCGCGCCACCCGGCGGATCCGCACGCCGTCTCGGTGGCGCTGGAGGCTCTCCAGGCCGCGCTCCGGTCGCGCCTTCCGCGCACGCCCCTCTCCGTTCTGATCGACCACTTCGATCACGTCGCCAGAGTGGGCGGGGTCGATCACGTCGGGATCGGGAGCGACTTCGACGGCGTGAGCGATCTGCCGGACGGGATGGAGGACGTCACGCGCCTCCCGCGGATCGCGCAGGGGCTACTGGATCGCGGCTACTCCGAGGAGGACGTCCGCAAGATGCTCGGTGGAAACATGATGCGGGTGATGCAGCAGGTGCTGGATCGCCGCGCCGGCCCGGACCGATGAAGAAGAGGCGGTGCCGAATGCCGGCACCGCCTCGTCGTACCCTGTCTGAGCGCGCGCGCCCTATTCAGGCCGCTCGATCGAGCTTCCGATGTTGTACCGGAGGCCGCCTTCGAAGAGGTAGGTCGCGCGGTCGCTGAAGAAGAAGCGGCTCTGGGCCGGCATCGCCGTTGCCTGGCCGAAGATCGAGAACCGGGCCTTCTGTGCCTGAAGCCCGACCATGAAGATGGGAGACGCGCGATCCTTGAGGTCGGTGATCTGACTCTCGACTGCGTCCGCCTGCCCAGCGCTGGAATAGGAGCCGCGCACGGTCGCGTGCGTGATGACGTTCAGCGAGAGACCAAGTCCGGCATACGGGCGCAGCGCGCCGTAGCTGGTCGGAAAAGCGAGCAGGGCGAGAGTCGCCCGCTTCATGTTCTTCAGGTCAACCGTGAACGGTGCGCCCTGAAAATCCGTCAGGGCCGCTGTCTCCTTGAAGAACGCTTGCTGCAGCGAGGCGTACATCGCGCCGCGCGAGCGCGTGATCAGCCATTCCGCGCCAATGATCGGTGCGACGGCGTTCTTCGTGGAGTTCGTCGAAAAGGTCATGGTGCCCGCTGTCGCGCCCCAGAACCAGGAGTTCGAGAAGAGGCGCGAGCTCTGGGCCGCGCCGACCGCGGGCAGAAACGCCGTGAGGGCGCCACCGGCGGCCAACCATCGCACCAGACGCATGGAGAGACTCCTTGGTTCGAATGTCATGAGGGGGAAAGCCGTCATCGCTCCACGGTCGCGCCGCCGAGCAGTGCGTTGAACATCATTCGGAAGGTGCCATATGACTGGCCGCGGTGTTGCGGCCGAAAGCCGAACATCACGACCCGTCCTCGTCCCAACGGCGCCTCGACCGCCGCGGCCTTCCCGGCGATCGCCTGAGCGCCCTGCAGATAACCGCTCAACAGAATGTCCTCGGCGCGCCCGGGATAGCGTGCGATCACCTTCACCCCCGAATCCGCCCCGACATCGTACGTCACCGAGTTCGTGAAGTAGACCGCGGCAGTATCCGGCATCCCGTAAGCCACCGGATGCCCCGCGTTCACCAGGACCCGAAGAATCGAGCCGGGCGCGTAGAGCCCGTCCTGCGCTCTGCGGCCCCGCGCCGAATCCGCTGCCGTCCCAGCCGAGCGCTCCTGGTCGTCCTCGCGCGCGCTGGTGATAAGCTTCACCGGCACGCCCAACGCCTCGGTCGCCAGCTGCGACGCGTGATCGAGCAGCACCAGCGTGCCGCCCTCGCTCACGAACGTCCTCACGTTCTCTATGCCTGCGCCACCGAGCCCCCCGGCGTATCCTGGGGGAACGGCCGACTCGGACATACCGCTCCGGATTTCCCGGAGACCCATGTCTGAGACGATGAGCACATCGAAGTGGTCACGCAGCCGCCCGGCCTTCACCACCGAATCGGTCACGGAGGTGAAAGGAAAGCCGAACTGCTCCAGGACGAACCGAGTCCAGCCTTCGTCAATGTTTCCGGTCCACGGCTTGTACAGCGCGATCCGGACTGCTTGGGTCGGCGACGTCGCCCGCGCGCTGGTGGCGCTCGCCGGACCGCATCCCGGTGGCGCGGCTCCTTCCATCACGAGCACGCCACCGGGCGACGTACTCGATGCGGCGAGTCCCACGCGATTTCCTCCGCGCAGTGCCGCGCCGATGAGGGCATAGCTGCGCGAGTCGCGGGGATCGAGGGCGGTGCGGCGAGGACCCGCGGCGACGCAGAGCGCGGGCGAGGGAGCCGGCATTCCAGTCACCGGGCGCGTCGCGACGGCCAGCGGCTGCGGCGCCTCGATCACCCTGACGCCCATCTGCAGCGGCAACGTCCAGCCGGACACGTCGTACGGCCTCTCGATCGGACCACCAGGATACTTCTCGACGCGCGGGTAGCGCTGGATCTCCAGCAGGTCCTTCGCGTGCGCTCGATAGGGCTGCGCCATGCTCACCACGTATGATCCCGCGGCGACGCTCTGCCCGGCGACCTCGAACGCCGCGGTGGCCATCCCGACCTCGACGCCTCCCACACGGAGAACGTCCACCAGTTTGTCCGCCGCCGTCCGGTCGCGCTGGCCTGCCGGGATCACGAATGCGTACGGCGCGACGCTCTGGCCCAGTCGGAGCTGGGTGCGCCCGAGGTGGGCGAAGACGCGCACATAGTCAGCCCGCTGCCGGTCGGCCAGCCGGATCAGCGCCTCTGAAGCGATCTCCTCGTATTCCACGATGTCCCGCAGCCGCCAGACGCCGCCCGGCCACGGATCGGGAAAATTCACCGTCTGCTGGTAGTGCGGCAGGCCGCGAGCGTGTCCCTTGAGATCCGTCGCGCTCTGCGTGATCGGGGTCGCGATCTTCACGCTCGCCGCCTCGGTGAGAAGGCCGATCATGTTGTGTCGAGTCGGCGTCGAGCGGGCGCCGCCATGCCACCACAGGTCGTAGATCGCGTGATCGGCCACCCCGCTCTTCCCCCGCTCCTGCAGCGCCCACGCCATCTCCCCACCGATCTGCCCGATCCCCCTCACGATCAGGGGGTCGACGTTCGGATTCACCGGATCCACGAATGGAGGGACGAAGAGTCGAGAGCCCTCGTTCCCCATCTGATGAACGTCGTAGAAGACGCTCGGAAACCAGCGACGGTAGAGCAGATCCGTCACCAGCTTCGTCTCCTGCTGGGTCACCATGAACCAGTCGCGGTTGTTGTCGTGGCCCACGTAGTGGTGATAGATCCAGGGCATCGGCCCACCCTCCCATTTCGTGCCGAGTCCCCTGCGGTACCAGTCGGTGATCATCTGCTCACCGTCCGGGTTCATCGATGGGATCAGGAGCACCACGACGTTCTTCAGCTGGCTCTGGAGCGTGTCGTTCGTGGCGAGCCGCCACGCCAGCTCCATCGCCATCTGCGATGACGCGATCTCGCTCGAGTGGATGTTGCACGAGATCAGCACCACCGCCGGCTGACTGGCGATCAGCCGCGCCTCCTCCTCGGCCGGGAGTCGGCGCGGGTCGGCGAGCAGGGCCTGTGCGGACCGGATCGCGTCGAGGCGGCGCATGTTCTCTGCGCTGGAGACGGTCAGGTAGACGAACGGACGCCGCTCGGTGGTGAGCCCGAGCGTGTCCAGCTTGACGGCGGGCGACGCTGCTGCAAGCTTGCCGAGGTAGTCCACGATCTGCCCCCAGTCGGCGAGCTGACGGTCGGCGCCGACCTCGAAGCCGAGCACGGCACGGGGGGAAGGGATGGTCGCCTGGGCGTCGGCGGATCCGGGCAGCAGAGGTGAGAGCGCGAGGGCGGTCGCCAGGGCCAGAGGACGAATCATGGGCATCGGTAGCCGGGGTTGTCTTGAAGTCAGCCAGCGGGGGCTGGGATGAGATTACCGGACGTGTTGAGCAGCGACGAGTGCTTCCGGGCGCCGGTCTACGGCACCGTCTTCGGCCAGCGAATGGAGGTAGTGCACCGTCTCCAGGCCGGGGACCGGCTGATCCTCGTTCCCGACCCGCCCGGGACGGACAATCCCGCGGTGTGGGTTCACGCGTCGGGCGGTGATGTGGTCGGCCATCTTCCCTTCGGCATCTCCCGGTGGCTCGTCCCCTGGATGCTCGGCGGTGGCCGTTGCGGCGCCTCGGTGGAGAAGCGCGAATCCGACGACGTCGCCAGCTGGCGGAGGCTGATCGTGGAAGTGAGATGCCATGCCTGAGGGCGTGTGCGTCAGATCATCTTCAGCTTCCGCCCCACTTCTCGAAACGCGTTGACTGCGAAGTCGAGGTCGTCGCGGGAGTGGGCGGCCGAGAGCTGGCAGCGGATCCGGGCGTGTCCCTGGGGAACGACGGGAAAGCCGAAACCGGTCACGAACACTCCTTCGGCGAGCATCATGTCGCTGATGCGGATCGCCTGCGCCGTGTCGCCGACGATGATCGGGACGATCGGAGTCTCGCCCTCGAGCGGCGCGTAGCCGGCCTCCCTGATCGCGGCGCGGAAGTAGCGCGCGTTCTCGTGC
This sequence comes from Gemmatimonadota bacterium, assembly GCA_030948255.1. Lineage (GTDB taxonomy): Bacteria > Gemmatimonadota > Gemmatimonadetes > Gemmatimonadales > Gemmatimonadaceae > JALZAQ01. Next base: position 24,098 of record JALZAQ010000043.1, on the reverse strand, counting down.
AACGCGTGCACTCTCTCGGGATGCTCCTCCACGAACCGCACCGCCGCCAGTGAGCTGGCCGCGACCGTCGGCGGAAGCGCATTGGAAAACAGCTGCGGACGCGAGCGCTGCGTGAGATAATCGACCAGCGCGGACGGACCGGCAGTGAATCCCCCGGCGGCGCCGCCGAGCGCCTTCCCGAGCGTCGACGTGATCACGTCCACTTCTCCGACGAGCCCGTAGTGCTCGGCGGTGCCGCGGCCGTGGGCGCCGAGCACTCCGGTCGCGTGCGAGTCATCCATCACCACGATGGCGTCGTGATCGCGCGCGATCTGCAGGATCTCCGGCAGCCTGGCGATGTCTCCTTCCATCGAGAAGATCCCATCGGTCCAGATGATCCGCCGCCGCGCCGATCGGTTAGCGGTCAGCTTCGCGGCCAGGTCATCCATGTCGGAGTGCTTGTAGACGGCCGTCGTGCACCTGGTGATCGCCTTCGCGAGTCGGACCGAGTCGATGATCGAGGCATGATTCAGGGCGTCCGAGATGACGAAGTCGCCCTCCTGCGCGATCGTGGCGGTCAATCCCTCGTTCGCGTTCCAGCAGGAGACGTAGCTGAGCGATGCATCCGTGCCGACAAAGCGCGCCAGCGCGCGCTCGAGCTCGCGATGAACCGTGAACGTCCCGCAGATGAAGCGGACACTGCCGGTGCCGGCACCATACGCCTCGAGTGCGTTTATCCCCGCTTTCACCACCGCCGGCTCGTTCGCCAGTCCGAGATAGTTGTTGGAGGAGAGGATGAGCACCTCCCCCCGCCCCTCCATCGTCACCCGCGCTCCCTGCGGAGAAGCGAGATGGTTGAGGCGCTTGTACGTTCCCTCCGCCCGGAGCTGGTCGAGGGATCCCTGCAGGTCGGACGAGAAAGTCGTGTTCAGAGACATGAGAGCTCAGTGAAGGGCGGCGCCGGCTACTCCACCTCGAAGATCACCTTTCCCGCCTCGCCCGACTTGATCGCACGGATCGCCTGATCGGCCTGGTCGAGGCGGAAGCGGTGGGTGATCACTGGTGCGGGATCGAACTTCCCCGCGCGCAGGAATCGGGTCATCTGGTGCCAGGTGTCGTACATCCGGCGACCCACCACTCCGTAGATCGTGATCCCCTTGAAGATCACCTCGGTGGCAAAGTTCACGTCCATGGGCTTCGCCGGAATGCCGAGCATCTGCACCCGTCCTCCCACGCGAACCAGGGCGAACGCCTGGTGGATGGCGGAGGGCACCCCTGACATCTCCAGCACGACGTCCACTCCCAGACCTCCGGTGTGCTTCCTCACGACGTCCTCGGCCTCCGGCGGGTGCACCACGTCGTGAGCGCCCATCGTCGTGGCGAGCGCGAGACGCCGATCGTTCACATCCGACGCGATGACGCGCGAGGCACCAGCGGCGGCGCAGATGCCGATGGCGAAGAGGCCGATCGGCCCGCACCCCGTCACCAGCACCGTCGCGCCCGGAATCTCGGCGGTGAGCGCGGTGTGGAAGGCATTCCCCATCGGATCGTGGATGCCGCCGATGTCGAACGAGATGTCGTCATCCAGGTGCCACACGTTGGTCGCCGGCATCGCGATGTACTCGGCGAAGCAGCCGTCGCGATCGACGCCGATGATCCGGGTATAGGGGCAGACGTGAGCGTTGCCGGTGCGGCAGAGGAGGCAGCGTCCATCCACGATGTGTCCTTCGGCGGTCACGCGATCTCCGATCCGGACGTCGGTCACGAGCGATCCGACCCGGGCGACCTCGCCCGCGAACTCGTGGCCGACGATGAACGGCGGCTTGCAGCGTCCCTTCGCCCAATCGTCCCACTCGTAGATGTGAACGTCGGTGCCGCACACGCCGGCGCGATGGACGCGGATCAGCACCTCATCGTCGCGGATGGTCGGAACGGGCACATCCTGCAGGACGAAGCCGGAACCGGCCGTGGTCTTTACCAGCGCTTTCACGCGTTGAGTGGCTCCCGTCTGCCTGGGGAAATCGCAGCGCGCGTGGGGCGGCGGCGCGGCCTCAAAGCTCGCACCGACCGACGGGCGATGCCAGTGTGCGCCGATCCGCCGGTCAGATCACGCTGCTCACCTGACCTCCATCGACCTGAATCGCGGTGCCGGTGACGAAGCTGGCGCGCTCCGAGGCGAGAAAGGTCACCATGGCCGCGAACTCGCGCGGGTCGCCGCTCCGCCTCACGGGGATGGCGCGTGCACGATCGGCCAGCAGCTCATCCACCGGCCGGCCTTCCCGCTGCGAGCGCATCTCGGCCAGCCGGAGCGCGCGGTCGGTGTCGAAATGTCCGGGGAGCACCGAGTTCACCAGCACATTGTCTGCCGCGCACTCGGTCGCGAGCGTCTTGGCGAAGCCGAGGAGTCCAGCGCGGGCGGTGTTGGACAGGATGAGACCGGCGATCGGCATCTTCGCGGCCATCGAGCTGACGAAGATCACGCGGCCCCAGTGCCGCTCGCGCATCTCGGGAACGCAGAGCTGCGCGAGGCGAACGGAGGCCAGCAGATTTTGCTCGATGGCCGCGCGATACTGCGCTTCGGTCGTCGCATCGAACGTCGTGGATGGAGGGCCACCGGCGTTGGCGACGAGAATGTCGATCGAGCCCAGTGCGGACCTCGCCGCGGCGACCGCGCTCCGCGTGGCCTCGGCGTCGGTGACGTCGGCCACCAGCGGGAGGATTCGGCTCCCCGTAACTTTTCCGATCTCCGCGGCATGCCGCGTGAGCTCCTCCCTCCGCCGCGCCAGCATCGCGACCTGCACTCCCTCCTGCGCGAGCTCGCGCGCGATTGCCAGCCCCAGTCCGCTCGAGGCACCGGTGACCAGTGCGCCCCTGCCGGCAATGCCGAGATCCACGTCAGTCGTCTCCCGCCGCCGGCGCGGGCATGCGGGCATCGGCCGCGACCACTGTGTCGGCCGTGGTCCGCACCGCCTCGATCCGCACAGCGCACACCTTGAACTCCGGAATGCCGGCATAGGGGTCGAGCGCTGGATTCGTCAGCAGATTGGCCGCGGCTTCCCGGTAGTGCATCGGGATGAAGATCTGCCGATGCGCGACGCGCGGGGAGATGCGCACCGCGATCTCGATCGATCCGCGGCGCGATGAGATGAGGACGGGGTCTCCGTCGCACACTCCGAGCTCGGCGGCGTCCACGGGTGAGATCTCGACGGTCGGGGTCGATTCGCGCGCGTCGAGGCCGGTGGAGCGGCGCGTCATGGTGCCGGTGTGCCAGTGATAGAGCTGGCGTCCGGTGTTCATCCAGAAAGGGTAGTCGATGTCCGGAAGCTCTGCGGGCGGCATGAACTCCACGGGAACGAGGCGGCCCCGGCCGTCGGCGGTCGGGAACCGATCGTCGAACAGGAAGGCCGTACCGCCATGCGTCGCGTCGGGCACGGGGTACTGCAATCCTCCCCCGCCGAGCCGGGCGTGTGACACACCGCGCCACGATGGTGTCACGCGCGCGATCTCCTCCATCACGTCGGCTGAGGTCGCGAAGCGCGTCGGGAGGCCAAGTCGCTCGGAGAGATCGATCAGGGTCTCGAGGTCCCCACGCGCGGCGCCGGGCGGCTCGATCGCCTTCCGGCTGAGCTGGATCCGGCGCTCCGTGTTCACGAAGGTGCCGTCCTTCTCGGCGAAGCTCGCTCCCGGGAGGACGACGTCCGCGTAGCGTGCCGTCTCGGTGAGGAAGAGATCGTGCACGGCGAGAAACTCGAGACTCCTGAACCATTCCTCGGCATGCGAGACATCGGGGTCGGAGATGATCGGGTTCTCTCCCATGATGTACATGCCGCGCACCGGGCTTCCGCTCTGGACGATCTGCGTGACCTTGAGGCCGGGAATGAGGGAGAGGCGCTCCTCCGGTACTTCCCACTCGCGCGCGTACATCCGCCGGATCTCGCGATCGGTCACCGGCTGGTAGTCTGTGTAGACCATCGGGATGGCGCCGACGTCGCTCGCGCCCTGCACGTTGTTCTGGCCGCGGATGGGCATCATGGCGGCACCCCACCGGCCGATCATTCCCGTGGCCAGAATCAGATTGAGCAGGGAGGTGACGATGTCGGTGCCGGTGCGGTGCTGCGTCAGTCCCATCGCCCAGAGCGTTGCCGACCGCGGACCACGAGCGTAGAGCTCGGCCGACCGACGAATGTGATCGGCCGGCACGCCGGTGATCGTCTCTGCCAGCTCGGGGGTGTAGCGCGTGACGGCCGCCTCCACGTCGTCGAATCCGTGGGTGCGCTCGCGGATGAACCGGTCGTCCTGGAGGCGCTGCGACAGGATGTGATTCAGCATCCCGTTGAGGAGGGCGACGTCGGTGCCGGGGAGCATCTGCAGGTGGACGTCGGCGCGGGCCGCGAGCTCGATCCGGCGCGGGTCGGCGACGATGAGCGTCGCGCCGCGCCGCTGAGCGCGCTTGATGGCGGCGCCGAAAACGGGATGAGACTCGGTGGTGTTCGCGCCGAGGATGAAGATCACGTCGCTGTCGTGCTCGACCTCGCGCATCGAGCCGCTCGCGGCGCTCGTGTTCATCGACCGCTGCATGGCGCTCACCGACGACGAGTGGCAGAGCCGCGTGCAATGATCGATGTTGTTCGTTCCAATCGCGGCCCGGCAGAGGCGCTGGAGGAGGTAGTTCTCCTCGTTGCTGCACTTCGCCGAAGAGAAGACCGCCACGCTGTCCGGCCCCCGATCGTCCCGGAGGCGCGCGAGCTGCTGGGACGTCAGCTCCATCGCTTCCTCCCACGTCGCCTCGCGGAACGGAGCGTACCAATCAGCGGGTGTCGACGCGCGGTCGCGCGGATCACCGAGCGTCGACGGTCCCGTCTGCTCCCGGCGCAGAGGGTTCGTCTGCGGCCGGCGCTTCCGCGACTCTCCCTCGTGCTGCAGGTCGTGCCACGGTCCTCCCCGCCGCTCTCCACCCCAACTGCGGAGCAACTCGGCGTCGGGCCTCCACTGCCAGCGGTCGCCGCTCTTCTCCCAGCCGCGGCGGATGAGGGGAGTCGTGAGCCGGTCGCGATGCAGCACGAAGTCGGTGCCGAAGCGGCCCTTCACGCAGGTGGAGCCTTCGTTCGGGGTGTCCTCCTCGATCCACGGGCTGGTGACACGAACCACGTCGTTCCCCCGCACCTCGAGATCGATCTGGCATCCCACGCCGCAGTAGGGACAGACGCTCCGCACCGCGTGCGCGGGCTTGGCGAGCGCTCCGGCAGCCAGCTTCGCCAGCGGGAGGATGTCGTGGATCGCGCCGGTGGGGCAGACCCGCACGCACTCCCCACACCAAGTGCAGCCGGCGTGCTCGGGATTTCCGTCCGCCCCGACGATGATCTCGGCGTGCTCGCCCCGGTGAGCGACGTCGAGCACGCCGACCACCTGCAGGTCATCGCAGGCGCGCACGCATCGGGTGCACAGGATGCAGGTGGACATGTCGTGCTGGATGAGCGGGTCGCCCTCCCGCTCATCGCCGGTGCGAGGGGGGAGCGACGAGCGGACGCGGGTCGGAACGCCGTAACGCCGGACGATCGTCTCGAACTCGTTTCGCGCGCCGTGCTCGGGGATCAGGTGCGCGGGATAGCGTTCCAGGAGCATGCCGAGCACGGCGCGGCGATTCTCGATCGCCGCAACCGACTCGGTCTGCACGCGCTGCCCGTCGGCGGCGAGCGTGGCGCACGCCGCGGAGAGCTTGGGCGCGCCGTCGATGGACACCAGGCAGATGCGGCAGTTGCCGACGATCGGGAGCTTCGGATACCAGCAGAACGTCGGCACGTCGATACCGAGCGTTCGCGCGGCATCGAGGATCGTGGTGCCATCGGGCACCGTGATGTCACGATCATCGATCGTCAGAGTCGGCATGCCGGAAATGCCTCGGGCGGATTCGCGGAGAGGGCGCCGCCTACAGTATACTCCTCGCCACCAGCGTTGTCAGTCGCTCCGGCCGGATACGCCGGCGGCATCCAATCGCTCCATCAGCCGGTCGGCCGCGTCCTCTCCGCTCGCCGCAGCCCCTTCGAGCAGCGGCATGGCGAGAAAGTCTCCGGCCAGGGTAACGGGCGCCGCGATCAGCTCGGCGAGCTGACGGCCGCGCACCCGATCGGCGCCGAACCCGGGTCGGGCCAGCGGCGTGCCCTCGTCGAGGCGGAAGAGTCGCGCCCTCGCGACGTGGCCTCGCACCGACGGCACGAGCGCCTCGACATCCGGCATCATCTCGCTCACGATCTCGGCGGTGGATCGCTGCTCGAGCCGGGCGATCGCCTGGGGAGTGGGCCAAGCGAGCACGACGTCCGCGTCGCGCCGCGCCGATGGGCCAAGCTTCGTGCCCTGCACGACACACGCGCTGACGGTCGATGCCGCGCGCGGATCGGGAAACGCGCCGAAGACATCGTGGGGCGCGGGCGCATCGAGGGCGAGGGCGAGAGTCCAGGTGGGGCGCAGCTCGATACTGCGCAGCCACTCGAGCAGCGCGCCGTCCGCGCCCAACCCGGTCAGGAGATGATGCGCCGTGCGGGGACCGGCGGCGATCACCGCTCCGTCGCCTCGCCACTCCCGTCCGTCATCCCCGCGCGCGATCAGTCCGCCGTCGCTGCGATCGAGCGCGACGATCTCCGCCTCTCCCTCGTGACGCGTGGCGTCCCGGCCCGCACCCAGCGCGCGCTCGAACAGCGCCGACCATCCGCCGGATGGCGCGAGCACACCCCCGTCGGTTCCGTATCGGCCGAGCGTGAGGAAGAACGCCAGGCTGACCTCGGCGCCACGCGCAGCGTAGAACGCGTTCAGCGCCGGCTCCGCGAGGAGGTCGGCTACCCGGTTGCCGATCTCGGCGTCGAGATAGCCACGCGCGTTCGCCCGGTCCAGCTCCACCGGCACGCGCATCCCCGTTGCCTCCAGGCCATCGCGGTGACGCGCGATCAGAGGCACCAGACGGGCGCCGAGCCTGAACTTGTCCATCGCCCCGAGTCCGCCGAAGGCCAGCAGACTGGTGATCGAGCCAAAGGTGATCGAGTGCCGCACGCCGTCCGTGAGCAGTGTGTCGTGGCTCGTCATCGTGCGAAACGCGGGCGCGCCCTTTTCGTTCGGAGCCTGCACGAGCCGTCGCACCCGAGCGAATGAAGACGCAGCCAACTGCGCTCCAATGTCGATCGTCATTCCCTCGATCGTCTCGCTGCGAGCCCGACCGCCGAGCGCGCGATGGCGGTCGAGAAGCGTCAGCGTCGCGCCGCGCGTGCGCAGTCGCACCGCTGCGGCGACGCCGGCGATTCCGCCACCGATGACGAGCAGATGGCGCGCGCTCCGACTATTGCGTGCGATTTTCGGCATTCCTATATTCGCGGCGATTCGTGACCGTCCTCCATGCCCCTTCGCACGGTGTCGCGCGCTCGGCGCCACCGTGACGCGAGCTGCACGTGCCTCGTCGAGGCCGTGTACGGGTGCGCGACGCAGATCTGTGTCGTCGCATCGCCGGCGCCGATCCACCGGGGGATCGGCCGGTAGTCACACTCCAGTTCTGGAGAGCACATCATGGCAGCCACAAGAAAGTCGTCGCGCAAGTCCTCGAAGAAGTCGTCGAAGAAATCTTCGCGGAAGTCCGGTCGGAAGAGCGCGGCCAAGAAGAGCAAGCGGAAGTCGGCAAAGAAATCTCGCCGCTAGATCTGCGTCCCACACGAACGGCCGGCGAGAGATGCCGGCCGTTCGTGTTGTCTCCCCTTCCTGCTCCCCGTTCGCCGCTCAGCGCGAGTAGCGGGCGGTGGCGAGTGAGACGATCTGTTTGACGAGGGCCTCATAGGGAAGGCCGTCCCGCGCCGCCGCGCTCGCGAACTCGCTCTCCCGCTCCAGATAACAGTTGGGATTCACCTCGATCACGTAGATCTCCTCTGCGGACGTGACCCTCAGATCGATGCGGGCGTAGTCACGAAGTCGCAACGCCTGGAATGCCTCGACCGCGACGGGCCGCATCCGCTCGTCGAGCGCCGGGTCGAGATCGGCCGGGAAAACGGACTTCGTTCCCGCGTACTCCGCTCCCGATCCCTCGCCATCGTCGCCCCATTTCGCTTCCCAGCTCGCGATCCGCGGCTTGTCGGCCGGAAATCCCGAGAAGTCGAGCTCGATCGGCGGAAGCGCCTTCGCGTTCGCGTTGCCCAGCACTCCCACGTAGAACTCCCGCCCATCGATGAACTGCTCCACCAGTGCCGGCTGCTGGAACTCGATCTGCATCGCGCCGATGCGCTCGAGCAGCTGCCTGATGTCGTGCACCACGGATTTGGACGTCACGCCGAGTGATGCATCCTCCTGGGGCGGCTTGACGATCACCGGAAAGGTGATGTCGCCGGCCCAATCCACCGCGCCGCGATAGACGGTCGCGAACTGCGGGGTGAGAATCTTGTGGAAGCTCATCACCTTCTTCGACAGCGTCTTGTCGCCGGCCACCAGCAACCCCGCCGGGCTCGATCCGGTGTACTGCAACCCGAGCAGATTCAGCAGTGCCGCGATGTTCGATTCGAGCGCGCTCTTTCCGCCGAACGACTCGGCGAGATTGAACACCAGCTCCGGTCGCTCGCTGCGCAGTGCGTCCACGACTGGTTGGATCTGGTCGTCGATCGTGAGCCGGCGCACGTCGTGCCCGTCCGCGGCGAGAGCTTCCGTGAGCTGGCCCAGCACCGGGTCCTCCGGCGGGCCCATCGCGTCCGTCGTGCAGAGGAGAGTGATTTTCACGAGCGCTCCGGACGCCGTTGCCTGCCACGGGAGGACTGGTGGCGAAAATTCATGATCACGGCGGTTCCGAAAGCCGTGAGCTCGATCAGGGTGGACGCCTCGAGACCCCTCACCCTCAGCTCCAGCGCGTCGGCACGCCGTGCCAGGTGATCGATGAAGCTCCGGGCAACGGTCGTGCTCTCTCCCGTCCAATAGCTGATCCGGCTCACGATCTCGCGTCGATGGCGCCGCAGAAAGTCGCCCGCCCCCTCCCCGGCCGGCGCCTCGCTCGCGACGCCGAAGAGGCTGCGCAGCTCACCGTCGAACTGCCGCTCGTCGGTGATCGGGAGGCGCTGGTCCACCGTCTGGTAGTGATCGCCCAGTGTGTAGTCCATCGCCTCCACCGGCAGATCGTCGGCCGTCAGCGTGGGCGACGTCGGCGCCTCCCGACCGACCTCCGCCATCACTCGCTCCACGTACTCGAGCTTGGCCAGCGCCGGCCAGCCCGCATACTCCGAGCGCCACTCTCGACCGGGCGTGAGCCAGACCGCGAACGTCTCCGCGAAATCCTCGTCCGGATGCTTCTGTGCGTACCAGCAGAGGATGTGCCGAACGTAGTCGCGTGAGAGGGGATCGACCTGATAACGCTCGCGGTACGGCCGGGTATACCGACCAAAGGTGGAGCGCCAGTCCTCCCGCTCGTACAGGTGGTAGGCGTAATTGAAGGCGTGTCCCGACTCGTGGCGCAGGTAGCGCATGACCTCGAGCTCCCCCTCCACCTCCGCCGCCATCTCCTCCTCGAGACGGGACAGCCGCGGATCCGCGAGATAGAATGGCACGCCGATGAGAGGCGTGCCCTCGGGACAGCCCCACTGATCGCTCAGGTAGACGGGAGGCCGCAACGCGAGCCCGCGCTGCGCCAGCTCGGAGTAGAGCTCCTCCACCAGACGCTCGACGAGCGTCCCGCGGATGGAGAGTCCGAGATCGGAGATGCGGCGCGAGAGTAACGTCTGCCGGACGCCCTCCCAGGCCTCGAATGTTTCTTGCACGCGATTCCCCGAGGCAAGCGTCGTACCGAGTGCGAACGCAAAACGCCGGCGGGCTCGGAGCCCACCGGCGTGCCAGCCTCAAAAACTACCGCGGATTCTACGCGGCTTTCGTATCTGCGCCCACACCCTCTTCAGGGGCCGGGCCCCACACGTACGCCCAGAACGCCGGAGCGGGCTCGTCACGCTTCCCGCGCGAAATCACGATGCCGATCGGCTCATCCGTGAGCCTGGTCTCTCTCGCTGCCTTCATGTCGGGCCTCAGAAGAAGAAGCCCCCGAGCACTCGGGGGCGCTCCTCCAAAGGCACCGGGCGTGCCTGATCTGCAGATTTCCACAAGCCTAGTCAGGGCAACGACTTCGGTGAAACCACCACGCGCCAGACAGACCCATTCGTTTCATCAAGACACGGGTAGATCGGAGCCGGTAGTGTCTTTTCGCTACGCGACGGCCTTCCACGCCAGGAAGGTCTCCCGACTCTGCACGTCTCGCTCGACGGATGTGCGCCAGCCGCGATAGCTCTGTTCCAGCTCCTCGATCTCGAGAAGCTGCCTGCTCTCGGTCGCGGTCGCCACGACGTGCACGCCGCCGGCCGCCGTGGCCTGCTGCAGCAGCTGAATGGCACGCGAGCGCTGAGGGGCCGTCAATCCGTCGAAGGCCGCGATGGCGCAGACGACGGCGTTGAGCGGCATGTCGGGCGTCCAGCTCGCGAGATCCGCGACCTGCCCATTGATGAAGCGCGTGAGACCAACTCGCGCCGCGGTACCGATCATGTGCTCGACCACGCTCTCCGAGGGGTCGAGCGTCGTGACCGTACATCCGTTGGCGGCGAGATAGAGCGTCGGCCCTTCCTCCGTCGCGCCGGCGACCAGCACGTGACCCTCGGCCGCGCTCGTGGCGGCGCGCGCGATCGCACCATCAGGGCGCAGGCCCCAGTACTCCGGACGACTGAAATCCTTGAGTGCCTTGAGGCGCCGACGTCGCCACGTCGGGAGGGACGGCAGGCGCAGTCGCTGCCGGATCAGTCTGTCCACCTCGCCGCAGAGCAGGATCTCCGTCAATGCGAGCTGATCCTGATCCGCGAGCGACGCCACCGCCTCATCGCCGATTGCGAGGATGGCGTGACGCGGCACCGAATCCTTGTATTCCTCGATCTCGCGCTCCACGTACAGCTCGTACTCGTGCTTCAATGAGCGCGGGCGCAGGGTCATCGGCTCGACGGTAGGGGGAAAGACGCCTCAATCATAGATCGATCGGAGACACGCGCAAGGCCCTACGCCGGCTCGACATGTACCATGACCTCGGAGGCGCCGATTGCAGATGCGAGGCGTGCCTCGATCGCATCGGCGATCGCGTGCGCTTCGGCGACGCTGGTCGATGCCTGCACGCCGACCGTCACCTCGGCGAATACCGACCCGCTGGCGCTCGCGCGGGAGCGCACGGAGCGCACATCCGCAACCGCGGGCACGCTCGCCACCAGCTCTCGAATCTGCGCCGCGTCCACGCCGCGCTCATCGACCAGCACGGGTACGGTTCCGCGCACGATCTGATAGCCGTTCCACGCGATCGCCAGAGCGACGGCGATCGCCAGAAACGGGTCGGCAGCGCCGGCACCAATCCGGGTAAGCAGGAGGGAGGCGACGGCGGCCACCGTGACATAGATGTCGCTATGCGTGTGCGCGGCATCGGCGAGCAGGAAGGCGCTTCGCAGGGCTCGACCTCTCCGGCGCTCGTACGCGACGACGAAGAGATTTACCAGCAGCGTCGCTGCGACCAGCACCAGCTCGAGAAAGCGCGGCGGTGCCGGCGACTCATGCGACAGCGCGCGGCTCACACCCTGCCGCAGCAGCTCGAAGCAGGAGATGGAAAGGAAACCCACGATGGCGAGAGCCCCGAGCGTCTCGAACTTCTCGTGCCCGTACGGATGGGTCTCATCGGGGCCCGCCGCCGCGAGTCGCACTAGCAGGATGCCGACGATGTTGTTGAGGACGTCGAGCCCCGACTCGAGCGCCGCGCCGATCACCGACAACGCGTGCGTGCGCACGCCGACGACGATCTTCACCCCGACCACCACGACGTTGAGCGCCATGATGATCAGGAGCGTGTTCCGGACGGCGCTCTGGCGCGGGGCGGCGGGCGAGGGGGGAGGGGCAGCGGACATCGACACGACTGCAAGCTGGGAGCGACGCGACGCCAGTGTCAATCTTGAGTCGGCGCCGCAGGCGGCCTACGTTGCGCGGATGCCGGAGCTCCCCGAGGTCGAGCGCGCAGCGCGACGGCTCGCCGCCGCGGCGACAGGCCGGACGATCGTGAGGCTGGTCGTGACCCATCCCGCGCTCGGCCGCCACCTCACTCCGCGGCAACGACGTACCCTCGCTGGGCGTCGCATCGTCGCCGTCGATCGCCGGGGAAAACATCAGCGCATCGGCCTCGACGACGGCCGTTCGCTCGACGTGCACTTTCGGATGAACGGCGACTGGGACATCGGCCGCACCGCCGATCCGGAGCCGCGCTTTGCTCGAGCCACGATCGACCTCGACGATGGGACGCGGATCGCGCTCGTGGACTCCCGCGCTCTCTCGGTGGTCGTGCTCCGCGCCCGCGGCGACGACTCCCTCGATACGCTCGGTCCCGAGCCCGGCGATGCGTCGTTCACCGCCGCGACGCTCGGAGCCGCACTGGCGCGCAAGCGCGGCCCGATCAAGCCGGCACTTCTCGATCAGCGCGTCGTGGCCGGGCTCGGAAACATCTACGCGGCCGAATCCCTCTGGCATGCGGGCATCAGTCCCCGGGCGCCGGCGGCGCGGCTGAGCGCCGCCCGTCGCGCTCGGCTCGTGACTGCCATCCGCCTCGTTCTGGAGTTGCGACCGGCCGCGCGCTACACCGACGACGTGGGCCCGTCGCGATGGAACGTCTACGATCGTGAGGGTCAACCGTGCCGGCGCTGCGCGGGCACCATTCGCCGCATCGTCCAGGCCGCGCGGTCCACGTACTACTGTCCGCGCTGCCAGCACCGAGCCCCCTTGTGCTCGTCCGCTCTTTTAATTAGATTATCAGCTAAGTATCGAACAATGAGGACATGAACGCCGTCTTTCGCGCGCTCGCCGACCCGACTCGCCGGGAGATTCTGCGCCTCCTGCGCAGCGGCCCTCGCACGTCCGGAGAGATCGCCGAGCATTTCCCGACGAGCTGGGCCACCATCTCGCGCCACCTCGGGATCCTCCGCGAGGCCGATCTGATCCTGGCGCAGCGCGACGGCCAGCACATCCGCTATGAGCTCAACCCGACCGTCTTCCAGGATGTCGTCGAGCACCTGATGGAATGGGTCAAGCCCGGAGGTCGCCGTGCGTAAATGGATACCTGCCGTCGCGGTCGTCATCGCATTGATCCTCTCCGTTCTCGCGTACCCGCACCTGCCCGACCCGATGCCATCGCACTGGGACGCCCACGGCAGGGTAAACGGGACGATGGGACGATTCTGGGGCGCGTTCCTGCTGCCGCTGATCATGGTGCCGCTCTGGGCACTCCTCCGGTGGCTTCCGTCGATCGATCCGAGGCGCGCCAACTACGCCAGGTTCCAAGGGACGTACGATCTCATGGTGGCCTGCTCGATCGGATTGCTGGCGCTGATTCATGTGACCGTGCTCGCGGTCGCGCTCGGGTATCCGATACGCATCGACAGAGTCACGCCGATCGGCGTGGGGCTGCTCTTCGTCGTGATCGGCAACCTTCTTCCCCGCGCGCGACCGAACTGGTTCTTCGGCATCCGCACCCCGTGGACTCTCTCCAATGACAGGGTGTGGGAACGCACGCACCGGGTGGGCGGCTACCTCATGCTCGCGAGCGGCGTGCTCCTCGTGATCAGTGGTGTGGCGGGAGTCGTCTGGCTCCCCGTCGCGGTGATCGCCTGTGTGTTGGTGATGACGGTGGGGTTGCTCGCGTATTCCTACGTGGCGTGGAAGCAGGAGACCGGTTCCTGAGGGCACGGCTCAGTCGAGTGCCTCGAGCAGCGCGCCCTTGAGGTAGCCGCTCTCCGGGATGGTCAGCACCTCCGGGTGGTCGACCGGCTGACCGCGCAGCTCACGGAGAGCGATCCGGCGTCCACTGTCCGTCGCGGCCGCTTCCAGCACCTCGAGGAAGAGCGTTCGTGTCAGATGAAAGCTGCAGCTCGCCGAGAAGAGCAGGCCGCCGGGCGCGAGCAGACGCATCGCGCGGAGGTTGATCTCCTTGTAGCCTCGCAACGCGCCCGGTAGCGCGGTGCGGGTCTTCGCGAAGGCCGGCGGATCGAGGACGATGGTGTCGAAGCCCCGCTGGTCGGCCGCGCGCAGGAAATCGAACGCGTTCGCCTCGTGAAACTCGATGTTGTCGAATGCGTTGCGCCGAGCGTTCTCTCTCGCTCGCGCCAGCGCGTCGCCCGAGGAATCCACCGCGGTCACCGTGCGGGCGCCGCGGGCGAGGTGCAGCGCGAACGAGCCATGGTAGCTGAAGCAGTCCAGTGCTCGCCCGCGTGCGATCGCGCCAACGAGCGCGCGATTCTCGCGCTGATCGAGAAAGGCTCCGGTCTTCTGTCCCGTCCACGGCGCGGCGAGATAGCGCACTCCGCTCTCCACGATCTCGATCTCCTCCGGAACGCGGCCGTGAAGCAGCACCGTCTCGCGGGGGAGACCCTCCTTGCTCCGCGCCGATGCGTCGTTCCGTCCGAGGATGCCGTCGGGAGAGGCGAGTGCCACGAGCGCCGCGATGATGGCGTCACGGAAGTTCTCGAGGCCCGCGCTCAGGAGCTCGATCACCAGCCAGCGATCGTAACGATCGCAGACGAGAGAGGGGCAGCCGTCCGCCTCGCCGTGCACCAGACGGTAGGCGGTGCTGCGATCGCGGAGCTGCTCGCGTCGCGCGATGGAGCGGCCGATGCGGTCGCGCCACCAGGCGGGTCCGATGATGGCGGCCGGATCGCGGTCGAGGAGGCGAAGTGAGATCTCGGATTCGGGGCTCCAGAGGGCCCATCCGAGAGGCCGGCCGTTCTGCTGTGTCACGGCCACCGCGCCGGCCGCCACGTCCGGTCGTCTGATGACGTCGCTGCGATAGATCCAGGGGTGGCCCTGGGACCACCGGCGTGCACCACGTGGAGAGACGACCGCAACCTCTGTCATGGGCGCAAGCTAGGACGGCCGCCGCGCGAGGGGAACGTGCGGCCGCGGGTTGACCGATCCACGTCCCCTTCCGGTGGGGCCGATTCTTGCTCCACTTTCCCAAGATGAACTCCAGAGATCGACGCACGCTCTATCGCGGCTCCGCGCTCCTCGGGCTGGGGAGCGCCGGCGTGGGAGCCGCCGTGTATCTGACGCTCCGTCACCTGCGAGAGGGGCGATTGTCGCAGCGCATCGCCGCGGCGTCGCTCGAGACCCTGCTTCGCGCCGTCGATGCCAATGACCATGACACCGGTCTTCACGTGCGCCGTGTCGCGTCCTACGCGCTCATCCTTGCACGCGCGGCCGAGCTCGATACGCGCCACCAGCGCAGCGTCGAGCGTGTTGCGCTCTTCCACGACATCGGAAAGATCGCCGGCGCCCTGTACGACATCGTCCATGACGACACGCAGCTCTCGAAGGGCGAGCGCGAGCTGATCGACACGCACCCCTGGCGCGGGTGCGAGGTTCTCCGTCCGCTCGCGATCTTCTATCCGGATCTGTGCGACGGCGTCCTGTCGCATCACGAGCGCTGGGACGGGAGCGGCTATCCCCGTCAGCTCAAGGGAGGGGCCATTCCTCTGTCCGCGCGCATCGTGTCGATCGCCGATACCTTCGATGTCGTCACCCACGGACGCCGCTACGAGGCGAAGCGCACGCTCCAGGAGGGCGCGGACGTGATCGCGGCGGGGCGTGGACAGCAGTTCGATCCGGACCTCACGGATCTCTTTCTGCTGCCCCCCGTCTTCTCGGAGATCTCGCGAGCGATGCGGCGTCGCGCCCCGGAGCCCGAGCAGGGACGACGTTCGGCGAGGCGCGCGAAGGAAGGCGAGGTGCCCGACATCACCTTCCGGTGGCGGACCCAAAAGTTCGAGCCGCAGCCTCCGGATCGAGCGCGCCCATCACCGCCCTGATCACCGCGATGCCGCTCGCGCCGGCGGCGATCAGCGGGGCGGCGCTGTCCGCCGTCACCCCGCCGATCGCCACCGCCGGCATCCCGCATTCCCGCGCGAGCCGGGCGAACTCGGCCACCCCGATCGGAGCGCCGGCGTCCGATTTGGAGAGCGTGCCGTACACCGGTCCGATGCCCACGTAGTCGGCGCCCCGCGCCGCGGGCAGCTCGGCATCGTTCCCGACCGATGCGCCGATGATGAAGCCCTGGGGCGCGATCCCGCGCACGGCGGCGACCGGCAGATCGTCGATGCCAAGGTGCACCCCCGCCGCTCCGGCGGTGAGCGCGACGTCGGCCCGGTCGTTCACTACCACCGGCACCGTGAGCTCGGCGACGAGGGCGCGCGCCACTTCCACGAGAGTCCGTGCGTTCGCATCTTTGAGCCGGAGCTGAACCATCGTTGCGCCGCCGCGGACCGCCGCGGTCGCTCGCCCCACCAGCCCCTCCACGCCGTCGCGCAGGTCGTCGGTGATCGCGAGCAGGGTCAGCGTGCGGGGATCGAACACAGGCCACCGGCAGAGGTGAGGACAGGCGCCGCATGCACGTGCTTCGCGTTCAGGCCATCCGCGGCGCCACGACAGTCGAGCGCGATGACGCCGAGCTGGTGCGCTCCGCCACCCGCCTCCTGCTCGAGGAGATCGTCGCGCGCAACGGGCTGCGCGACGACGACGTCATCAGCGTCCTCTTCACCGTGACCGAGGACCTGCGGAGCGAGTTTCCGGCGCGCGCGGCTCGCGAGATGGGGTGGGCGGACGTGCCGCTGCTCTGCACCATGGAGATTCCCGTTCCGGGCGCCCTGGCGCGGTGCATTCGCGTGCTCCTGCACGTCACGAGTCTGCGCGAGCGCTCGGCGCTGCAGCACGTCTATCTCGCCGGCGCCCGCTCGCTTCGCCCCGACCTCCATCGCGACTAGCGGCGCACGCTCGCGCCGCGACCCCCACCCCCACCCCCACCCCCACTCGCGCCCGAGTGATTCGCTGCGCGGCCGCGCCGCTCGCGCAGCTCCCGCTTCATCTCTCCCTTGGCCTGCACATGCTCGCGAAACGTCTCGCGAAACTCATGGTGGCCGTCTGCTCCGGCGACGAAGTAGAGGTAGCGAACGCCGGCCGGATAGAGCGCTGCCTCGATGCTGGCCCGCCCGGGAGACGCGATCGGTCCCGGCGGCAGCCCCGGATGCTTGTAGGTGTTATAGCGCGACTCGATCGCCAGATCACGGTAGAGGACGCGGTCCGTGTGCTCGCCCCGCGCGTACTGGATCGTCGGGTCGGCCTGGAGCGGCATCTGCAGACGCAGTCGGTTGTGGTACACGGCCGAGATCACCGGGCGCTCCTCGGCGAGGCGAGCCTCCTTCTCGATGATCGAGGCCAGGGTGATCACGTCGTGTCGGCTCATGGCGAGCTGCGGCAGCCGCTCCGTCCATTCTGGTCGCCACACGCCCTCGAAGCGGCGTACCATCTCGTGGATCGCTTCGCGAGGGCTCGTTCCATAAGGAAAGCGATAGGTGTCCGGGAACAGATAGCCTTCGAGAGAGCCGGAGGGGATGTCGAGCCGCCGCAGCAGCGCCGTATCCCGTGCCGCCGCTGCGATGGAGTCCTCGTTCGCACCAAGTGCCTTGGCGAGCGCAGACTCGATCTCCGCGAGCGACCAGCCTTCGGGGATGGTGACGCGTGCCTCCAGCCCCTGGCCGCGGCTCAGGGCGACGACCAGCTCCGACCAGCTCGCGCCCCGGCGCAGGGCGTACGTGCCGGCCTTGATGTCGCGGTCCTTCCCCAGCGCCTTGGCGTACAGTCGGAAGGGTAAGGGCCAATCGATGACCCCGGCGGCGGCGAGCGAGTCGGCCGCATCCTTGAAGCTGGCGTGGTTGGGGATCGTGACTCGCACACCGGGTCCGAGGCCTCCGCCGCGACAGCCCCCCACCCCCACGCCCAGCACGAGAGCGCCCGCGAGGAGGGCGGCCATGGCGGCGCGAGCGGAGCTACCGCTCGAGACCAAGCGCATGCTGGAGCAGGATCGTGGCAGCCAGAGCATCGACATCTCCCTTTCGACCGCGGGTGCTGCCTCCCATCGCGCGCACGGCGCGCAGGGCGGCGGCGGTCGTGTATCTCTCATCGACGAGCATCACCGGTCGTCCGGTACGCCGTCCGAGCTCGGCCGCGATCCGCCGCACCTCCGTGGCGCGCGGAGTATCATCGCCGGCTCCGTCGAGAGGGAGGCCGACGACGAACGCCGTGGCCTCGTGCGACTCTGCACGCCGGATCATCTCGGCGATCGGCGGGCGCTTCCCGGCGCGACGCAGCAGGTGGCCGGCAGGCGACGCGATCGTTCGGGACGGGTCGCTGACCGCGAGACCGATCCGGCGTTCTCCGTAGTCGATCGCGAGCACCCGTCCGGGAAGATCGGCCACGCCCGCCTACCCCTGCGCCATCGACGTGAAGAACTCTCGGTTTGTCTTCGTGCGCTTGAGCCTCTCGAGCAGAAACTCGATCGCCTCCGCGGGTGGCATGTCGCTGAGGAAATTGCGGAGGAGGTACACCCGGTTCAACTCCTCCTTGTCGAGGAGCAGCTCCTCCTTGCGCGTTCCCGACCGCTGGATGTCGATCGCCGGGAAGACCCGGCGATCCGCGATCTTCCGGTCGAGCACCAGCTCCATGTTGCCCGTGCCCTTGAACTCCTCGAAGATCACCTCGTCCATGCGCGAGCCGGTCTCGACGAGGGCCGTGGCAATGATCGTGAGTGAGCCTCCCTCGTCGATGTTCCGCGCGGCCCCGAAGAACCGCTTTGGCTTGTGCAGAGCGTGCGCATCCACGCCTCCCGACAGGATCTTGCCGGAGTGCGGAATGACGACGTTGTGGGCGCGCGCCAGCCGGGTGATGGAGTCGAGCAGGATGACGACATCGCGACCGCACTCCACCAGCCGCTTCGCCTTCTCGATCACCATGTCGGCGACCTGAACGTGTCTGTCCGCCGGCTCGTCGAAGGTCGAGCTGATGACCTCGGCGGAGACTTGCTGCAGCATGTCCGTCACCTCCTCCGGCCGCTCATCGATCAGGAGCACGATGAGCGTCACCTCGGGATGGTTCTGGACGATCGCGTTGGCGATCTTCTGGAGGAGGATGGTCTTGCCGGCCCGCGGCGGCGCGACGATGAGACCGCGCTGGCCCTTCCCCACGGGAGCGATGAGATCCATCACCCGCATGCTGACGTCTTCATTCTTCGACTCGAGACGGAGTCTCTCGTCGGGGTAGCGCGGGCGGAGGTTATCGAATGCGACGCGGTGCTTCGCCTCGTCGGGATTCTCTCCGTTGATCTGCTCGACCTTGAGGAGCGCGAGGTAGCGCTCTCCCTCCTTGGGGGGACGGACCTGCCCCGCCACGGTGTCACCCGTCCGCAGGTCGAAGCGTTTGATCTGCGATGGGGAGACATAGATGTCGTCCGGACCGTACAGGTAGTTCCAGTCCTGACTGCGCAGAAAGCCATATCCTTCCGGCAGGATCTCGAGCACCCCTTCGCCGCGAAGAACGATGTCGGAGTCGAGCAGGTTCTGCTCGATGCGGAAGATGAGATCTTGCTTCCGCAGTCCCGAATAGTTGGAGATATTCAGCTCCTCGGCGAGCGAGTGCAGCTCGGCGACGGATTTCTGCTTCAGCTCGGCGATATCCACGGGCGGGAACTCGGAGGGAAGGACCGGCGCCGACGGGAGCCGGTCTCGGTCCGCACCGCGGCATCGGCCAGCGCGCGCGAAGCAGTGCTCGCTAGGCGCTGCGCGACTTGTCAGCGGCGAGTGGGCAGCGGAAGGAGGCCGAACGGTGGGGAAGTGGGCCCAAGCTAACGAGACCTTCGAGGGTGGTCAAGGGTGAGCGAACCGTCGATCTCGCAATTCTTTACGCGGTGGGGAGGGGCGGAGCCGGGGGAGCGCCAGCTTCGCGAGCTCGCGCCCCGGCGGGAGAGGTGGTGGCTCCACGCTCTGCTGCTCATCGCGACCTTTCTCACCACGTCGGTCGGCGGTGCGGCGCTCGCCGGAACGGCCCTCGACCCGGGAGCCGTGCCATCGCATCTCTGGATTCCGCGACCCGCCACCGTCCTCGCCGGATTGCCCTTCTCCCTCCCTCTGCTGGCGATCCTTCTCGCACACGAGGCCGGTCATTACGTCGCGGCAAGGCGCTATCTCGTGGACGTGAGCCCGCCCTGGTTCATCCCGATGGTGCCCCAGTGGAGCGCGATCGGGACAATGGGCGCATTCATCAGACTGCGGTCTCCCTTCGTCGACCGCCGAACGCTCTTCGATGTCGGAATCGCGGGTCCCCTCGCGGGGCTCCTGATCGCGCTTCCCGTGCTGGCTGTGGGAATTGCGCTGAGCCACGCGAGCGAGCTGGGACCACGATTGCCGTTCAGCCATCAGTTCGTGCTGATGGACGGCGGGCCCGTCATGCTCGGTGATTCATTCCTTCTCGTCGCGATGCGGCGGATGATCTCAGGCGACGCCGTGCTGGGGCTCCATCCCACCGCGGTGGCGGGATGGGTGGGTCTCTTCGTGACGATGATCAATCTGCTGCCGCTCGCGCAGCTCGACGGAGGCCATCTCGCGTTCGCCCTGTTCGGCGATCGCCAGCTCTGGATCGCGCGCCTCTTCTGGCTCGGGCTCCTTCCGCTCGGGATGCTCTGGCACGGCTGGTGGCTCTGGGCTGCGATCGGCCTGCTGCTGGGGCGGGGACGGCTGGCACATCCGCCTCTTCTCTCCGCTCAACGGCCCCTGTGCTCGGGGCGGCGTCGCCTCGGCTATCTCGTGATCGCGATCTTTCTGCTGACCTTTATGCCGCTCCCCTTCATCGCGCCGTAGCGCCGCGCCCGGGCCGCCGACCTTGTTGACTGGTGGCCTCGGAGATGTGGTGCACCAAGGCGCGGATGCGCCCGCTCGAGGATGAGGTCAAGGCGGCCGCGGATGAGCGGGAAGAAGAGAAGGGCAAAGGCGGCCGCGGCTGCGCGCGGCTGGACGCGGATAAAACGACCGCATGAAGGGGTTGCCCTTCCCCCCAAGTCCTGCCCCTCTCCCGGCGCCCGGCACCCGGCCCCCTCACGGAGCGATCCGCGTCGCCCTTCGCCGCGACCATCCGCGGCCGCCTTTGGCCGTTGATGGTGTCAGCGGTGCGGATCCAGCGGCCGCCGAATGCAATGATCATCTCGGACGTAGCTCACCAGCGGTGGAAGCTCACTCAAAAGGCGATGTAGCGCGCCGGGTCGCGCTTGAAATCCTTCATCGTACGCGTGATCTCCTGGTGGAGTCGCGCCAACTGCCGGACGATCGCGCTGTCGTTGAGTACGCGCCCCGCCGTGCCGCGCGAGCCGCTGAGCCGGGCCTGAACGATCGAGAGCTCGTTGCGTGTGTCCTCGAGGGTACGAAAGAGACTCGAATCGCGACGGAATCGGCCGAGCGAGGTGCGCGACGATCCGAGAAGAGTCAGCACCGAGTCGGCCCGGCTCATGGCCCGCCGCGCACGCGGAACGAGAAGCGTATCTCCCATCGCGAGAGCAAGAGTCCCTCGCGAGCCGGCGGCGCGTCCGGTGAGCTGCGAGGCACGCGAGCTGAAGACGGTCACCGATCCTTCACCCCGATCAGAGAGCACGGAAGTCATCGCTCGCACCGCGGTGGCGCCGCTGCCGGCCAGGGTGCGGATGTTCTTGATGATTGCTGGAAAGTCGCGTCCCGCGATCGCGACCTCCGAGCCGATCCCTTCCATGTCGACCTGCTTGCTGCTCGGCAGACTGTCGCCGTTTCGGAGCATGGGCGCGCTCGCCGTGCCCACGTTGATCCAGACGACTGGCGCGCCGATCAGACTCCCGCCGCTCCGAATCTGGGCGCGGGAGTCGGCGCGGATCCACTCCTGGTATCGCTTCAGAACCTCGAGCGTCACCTCCAGCTGTGGCGCGCTGTCCGTCGACGTCGAGCGGAAGCCGATGGTCTTGACGAGGCCCACCTTCTGGCCAGCGAGCCAGACCTCCGATCCCTGGATGAGACCTCGGGCCTCGTTCGAGCGCACCTTGAGCTCGTACCGGTTGCCATGGAGCGCCCCGACGCGAGCGAAGATCAGCACGCCCAGCGCCCCGGCGACGAGAACGGCGATCGCGGCCAGGCCGATGGTCAGCCGCCTCCAGGTCGCGCGGCTATACGTGGGCACGCGACGCCCTCTGGGCGCACGATCGGCGCCAATGTCGGGCAAGCGGACGGGTGGCGGGCACGGTCATCGGATGGAGGAGGATGCGGGACGGTGGATCGGGAGGCAAGGGACGGGCCGCTCCCGTAAGAGAGGCGCTTGACGCCCGGCCGCCAGCCACGCGATCGTTGCTGTTCGCTCTTCGCGAGAACTCCATGCTGTCACGCGGCCAGGGTGTCCCCATTGCCGCGCTGCCCTTCGCGGCATCGCTCCTCCTCGCGCTCGCGCCTGCCGCGGTGCCGGCGCAGCAGGGGACGATCGTCCTTCGCGCCGGGCGCGTACTCGACGGACGAGGCGGTGCTCGCTCGCGCGCCACGATCGTGGTGCAGGATGGTCGCATCCTGAGCGTGAACGAGAGTGCATCCGCCGCCGTCGCGCGCTCCGCGGTCCGGTACGATCTGCGGGGACTCACCCTCCTTCCGGGGCTGATCGACGTGCACGACCACCTGGCGTGGTACTTCAACGCCCGTGGCCGACTGCACACGAGCGATGATGGAGACACTCCCGCGCAGTCCATGCTCGCAGCCGCCGGCAACGCCTGGGCGACTCTGATGGGCGGCATCACCACATCGCAGAGTCCGGGCTCTCCGGAAGATCGCGATCTCCGCGATGCGCTGCAGCGTGGGGTGCTGCCTGGTCCGCGCGTGCTCACGTCGCTCGAGCCCCTGACCGAGCGATCCGGGGACTCGGCGCGCCTGCGGCAGCTCGTTCGCGAGCGCAAGGCGAGCGGCGCCGACCTGATCAAGATCTTCGCCTCGAAGAGCATCCGGGACGGTGGCGCGCGTACGATGTCCGACGAGCAGCTTGCCGCTGCCTGCGGGGAGGCGGCGTCCCTCTCGCTCCGGACGCTCGTCCACGCCCACAGCGATGAGAGCATTCGGGCCGCGACGCTCGCCGGCTGCACTCAGATCGAGCACGGAGTGTTCGTCAGCGACAGCGTGCTGCGGTTGATGGCGCAGCGGGGCACCTTCTTCGATCCGCAGTGCGGGCTCGTGTTCCGCAATTATCTGGAGCACAAGCCGAACTACGACGGAATCGGGAATTACAATGCCGAGGGGTTCGCGGCGATGGAGAAGGCGATCCCGCTGGCGCAGGCAGCCTTTCGCCGGGCAATCGCCACCCCTGGCCTTCGAGTTGTGTTCGGGACCGACGCCGTCGCGGGCGCGCACGGGCGCAATGTGGAGGAGCTCATCTGTCGCGTGACCGATGGCGGCCAGCCGGCGATGCAGGCCATCGTCTCCGCGACCTCGCTGGCGGCGCGGTCGCTCGGCCTCGCCGATTCGATCGGTGCGGTCGTGCCGGGGATGCGGGCCGACCTGATCGCGGTCGACGGGAATCCGCTGGTCGACATCAGCGCGCTGCGCCGGATCGTCTTTGTGATGAAGGATGGTCGCGTCTACCGGAGTCCGGCCGAGCACCGGTAGCTGACGGTGCCGCGCTGGCCGGCGACTTGCACTTCTCTGGTTCTGGAGAAGGGCGCATGGCTGCACCACACGTTGCGGGAGGATCGCATGCAGAGACTGGCTGCTTTGGGAACGCGAGGACTGGCGAGCCTCGCCGCGGCGCTGATCGTCGGCGCGTGCGTCGTCGCCGAGAAGAAGCCCGCGGCAGACACCGTTGTGGTCGCTGTCCCGGGTAAGACCACGCCGGCGCCGCGAGTGCAGCCGGCTCCTGCGGCGGCGGTCGCGCCGTCCAGCGGAAACACGCCGAGCGGAGGCACGGGGACGCTCGCGCTCAAGGATGCGAGCTTCGACAGCGTGAACGTGGAGGTCCGCATCGGCGCCAATCCCGACTGCGGGCAGAATCAGCCGTTCGGAACGCGCGAGCTGCGCCGGGGTGAGACGTGGACGATCACCACCGATCAGGACGTCTGCTGGCGGCGCGAGGCTGACCCGGCCCGTCCCGGCGGGGCCTGGACGGCGTGGAACCGGCAGAGCGTACGAAAGGGCGACGCGCACAACGCGACGCTCTGAGCGGCCCCGACCGCATCGATGATGCAGAGAGCCCCC
>JALZAQ010000005.1:1002-84875 GCA_030948255.1 Gemmatimonadota bacterium | reverse complement strand
CATCCAAGGAGAGCGCGTGCCCGCGTGAGATCCGGCTGTCGCACCCTCGGATCATCTTCCGGCAGAGGTCGATACACCAGCGTGGAGCGGGCGCCCGTGAGCTCGAGAACCAGCTCCGCGAGCTCGCGCACAGTGAATTCGGCCGGGTTTCCGATATTCACCGGATCGGCCTCCTCCGACTTGAAGAGGCGATAGAGACCCTCGACCTCATCGTCCACGTAGCAGAAGCTTCGTGACTGGGTCCCCTCGCCGTAGAGGGTGAGCGGCTCGTGGCAGAGTGCCTGCACGATGAAATTGGACACCACCCGGCCGTCCTGCGGTCGCATCCGCGGTCCGTAGGTGTTGAAGATGCGCACAATGCGGGTCTCGGTCCCATGGGTGCGGCGATAGGCCATGGTCGCTGCCTCGGCAAAGCGCTTGGACTCGTCGTAAACCGACCGGGGGCCGATGGGGTTGACGTTGCCCCAGTAGTGCTCCGGCTGCGGGTGCACGAGGGGATCGCCGTACACCTCGGAGGTCGAGGCGAGAAAGAAGCGCGCACCCTTCGCCCGTGCCAGCTCGAGCGAATTGAGGGTGCCGAGCGAGCCGACCCGGAGCGTCTCGATGGGATGGCGCAGGTAATCCACCGGACTCGCGGGGCTCGCGAGGTGGAGCACCCCGTCCAGCGGGCCATCGACGCGAGGGATCGTGGTGATGTCGTGCCTCTGGAAGGCGAAGCGCGGGTGGCTCGCGAGATGGGCCACGTTCGCCGGCGAGCCGGTGAGAAAGTTGTCCATTCCCACCACCGAATGTCCATCCGCGAGGAAGCGGTCGGTGAGGTGGGAGCCGAGAAATCCGGCCGCGCCGGTGATCAGGACCCTCATGGTGCAGGCCGACCGATCGAGAGGTAGGTGAAGCCGTATTGCTTCATCCGCGCGGGGTCGTAGAGGTTGCGGCCGTCGACAATCAGTGGCCGCGCGAGCGCGGCGCGCATTCGCTCGAAGTCGGGGCGCCGGTACTCGTTCCAGTCGGTGAGAATGGCGAGTGCGTCTGCCCCGAGGAGGGCGTCGTAGCTGATGGACGCGTAGTCGATGCGGTCCCCCAGTCGACGCCGCGCTTCCGGGATGGCGACCGGGTCGTGTGCGATGACGCGGGCGCCCGTAGTCAGGAGGCGCTCGATCAGCGTGAGCGCCGGTGCTTCGCGCATGTCGTCGGTCTGCGGCTTGAAGGAGAGTCCCCACACGGCGATGCGCGAACCGGCGAGATCATCCCCGAGACGTTCGGCGATCTTCTCGAACACGCGCTGCTTCTGCCTCTCGTTCGCCTCTTCGACCGCACAGAGCACCGTCAGGTCGGACTGCCATTCCTGACCCGAGCGAACGAGCGCCTTCACATCCTTGGGAAAGCAGGAGCCGCCGTAGCCAGGTCCGGGGAAAAGGAAAGCGGGGCCAATGCGCGAGTCACTGCCGATTCCCTTGCGAACCAGATCCACATCCGCACCGACGCGCTCGCACAGGTTCGCGATTTCGTTCATGAAGGAGATGCGGGTCGCCAGCATGGCGTTGGCGGCGTACTTGGTCATCTCGGCCGACGGAATATCCATGAAGATGATCGGCTTGCCGGTGCGCACGAAGGGCGCGTACAGCTCCGCCATGACCGTCCGCGCGTGATCCGATTCGACTCCGAGAACCACCCGATCGGGCTTCATGAAATCGTCGACCGCCGCTCCTTCCTTGAGGAATTCCGGATTGCTGCACACGTGGAAGGGATGTGCGGCGCCGCGGGCCACCTCGGCGGCCACGCGGCGCGCCGTGCCGACGGGGACGGTGGATTTGGTGACGATCACCGCCTCCCGCCCCAGGTGCTCCCCGATGGTGCGCGCGACATCGAGCACATGCCGCAGATCGGCCGAGCCGTCTTCATCCGGGGGGGTGCCGACGGCGATGAAGACGACCTCCGCCCCCACGACCGCTCCGCCGACATCGGTGGTGAACCGAAGCCGCTGCTGGGCGACATTTCGGTCCACGATCTCCTGGAGTCCGGGCTCGTAGATGGGCAGGACTCCGCGGCACAGCCCATCGACACGCGGGCGGTCCACGTCGGCGCACACCACGTCGTTGCCGGTTTCGGCAAGGCACGCGCCGACCACGAGCCCTACGTAGCCCGCCCCGACGACGGTTATGTGCATGGCCGGACGTGCCCAATGTTGGGTGAATTTCGCATACAGCCGTTGAAGTTACGCCGGGTGGGAGGCTGAGGCAAACAAATGCGTAGGCCGGCCCCCAGTGTCCGGTAAAACGGGACACGCGAGGCAGGAGTCTCCCCGCCTCGCGTGTCCCCGTCTCGTGTCTGCCGCCGCGGTTGAGCGCGCGGCGAGTCCCGCCGACTCCCTAGTAGTGCTGCGTCGCGTCGATGGTGAACACGACGCGTCGATTGCTCTCCGCTCCGGGTTGATCCTTCTGTGCTCCCGGTATGACCTGGCGGTTGACCTGCTTGCCATACGACACCGTCCGCAGCTGTCGGTCAGGCAGGCCGAAGCGCTCCACCATCACGCGTTTCACCGCGTCGGCGCGCCGCAGCGAGAGCTTCGCATTATAGTCCGGAGACCCGGCCGGGTCCGCAAAGCCTTCGATCGTCACGAGTGCCGTCGGGTAGACGCGCTTGATCACGTCCGCGACCTGTGACAGGACGGTGATGTCACCGGCCCGCACTTCCGAGGAATCGAAGCCGAAGTAGACCGGCACCACATACTTGGCGACCAGGTCGCTCGACTGCTGGATCTCGACCTTCTGATTTCGCAGACTGTCGAGGAGGGGGCGAATCCCGGCGAGCTGTTCCGCCATCGCGGAGCGCACCGCCCGGTTGATCGCCGCCGTGTCGATCGGCTGTGTGACGACGACCGGGACGATCGGGATATTGGTGCGCTGCTCACCCCAGAAGTAGGTGAAGCTCACGTTGTGCGCGTCCCCTACCGGGTCGTTCTGGAAGAAGCCGGCGCCGCCGTTCTTGTAATTGCGGAACGAGTACTCGAGGCGGAACTGTCCGACGTTCACCCCGGCGCCGAGAGCGAGGCCGCTGCGATTGTCGTCGCCTGTTTCATATCCGATTCGGGCGATGGCAACGCCATTCATCGTCGCCTCGATTCCGAGACCGATTGCCGGCTCGTCGCGGTCGGGGAAGTTCAGCTGACCCACCGCCTTGGCATCGAAGATGATCGGCTGTCCGCGGAAGAGCAGCGGCGTCTGGAGCAGGTTGCGCTGTCGCAACAGGTCGAAGGCTCCGCCAAAGTACCCGTAGAGCGGTGGCGCGAATCCCCTGAAGGACTCGTCGAAGTTGACCTTCGTGCCGATGTTCCGGACGCCGCCACCCAGCACCAGCCGGTCGCCGACGTCGAACTGCATACCGGAGCTGACGCCGACCGACCCCTGGGTCTGCGTCCCGAGCGCTTCCTGCGAGAAGATCAGGGTCCCGCCCCAGCGCCACCAGCGCGCCAGCGAGATGGCCCCGCCTCCCTCCAGTGCCCACTGGTAGGCGCGCGCCGAACCGGTGGGCTCGCCCGCTTGACGACCCTCGATCTGGCCGGCATTGAAGACGCGAGCGGCGACACCGAAAGTGGCGAGCTCCGTGGGGAACGCCACGGCGGCACCCACGAGCTGCGTCTGAGCGAACCGCTGCGCCGCGTTGACCGTGAAGGCATTGGTCTTGAGGCCCGCCAGACCGGCCGCGTTATACCAGATGGTGGCCGGATCACGATCGATTCCGGCCATCGCCTGGCCGAGACCGACGGCCCGCGGCGAGATGGGGATTCCGAGCATCGTCGCCGAATGCACGCCGCCATCCGCGTCGCCACCGGCGAACTGCGCCGCGGCGATCGCCGGGAAGAGCGCGACGCACACCAGCCCGAGAATCTGCGATTTTCTCTGCATTGCGTCGTTCCTCACCGGATGACCATGAGCTTGTTACGGAGCTGACGGCGAACGCCGTTTTGCGTCGCCTCGACGATCACGTAGTACATGCCACCCGCCACGGCTTCCCCGCGCCCGTTCAGCAGCGGCCAGGTGAAGCGGACCGCCTGGTCCCCATCGGCGCCGGGCGTGAGAGTTCCGTTCGGATTCTGAGTGGCACCGCCCCCGGCGAACACCGTGCCGTTCGCCCGGAAGGTGGTGACGGCCATCATGTCGAAGATGGCCATCTGCCAGGTCGTCCCCGGGTCGGCGTTGAAGATGATCACGCCCAGGTCGCCGGCGCGGCCGATCACCGGATTGTTCTCGAAGACGATGTCGCCAGGCGTCGTGACGATGACCGTCAACGGGACGCGGATGGACACGACGTCATTGGCCTGAACGATGAGGTCGCCGCGATACGCGCCGGCGAGGATGCCGGTCGGGATGCGGACGGTGACGGTGATTCGACTCGAATCGCCGATCACGACGCTCGTCAGACTGCCCGGAGTGAAGGAAATCGCCTCACGCCGGATCCGGAGTCCCGTGCCCGACGTCGCGACCAGGTCCGTCGCATCGACCCGGACGTTCGTGAGCGCTGTGTTGCCCAGGTTCGCCACCCGGAAGACACCGCTGACGGTCTGCCCGGGGCGCCCTCGGAGCACGAGGGAATCAGCGCGCGCGCCAGTGTCCGCCTGCACGAGTCCGATGCCGGAATTCGCCAGCACCTCAACCTCGACGATGAAGTCGTCCACTCGTGTCTTCCGGCCGTTTACGCCCGTGCCCTGGAGCAAAACTGAATCGGCGATCGCGATGCGTCCCCGATAGATCCCGGCCGGGGTGCCATTGGGGATGTTCACGTACATCGGAACGGCCCGCGAAAAGCCGTTCCGGAGGGGATTGAGGAAGTCGGCGATGACGAGATTCGTTCGAAGAATGACCAGCGCCGGATTCGAGACGTTCACGAAGTCCGCGGTGTCGCGGACGACGAGATTGTTGAAGTCCACCCCCGCCGTATAGCCGTCCTTGTCGATGTCCTGATCCGAATTGGCGCCGTTCACCAGGACGAAGGTGCCCCGGACCGTCCCGAAGCCCGATCGACCCACCAGGTGCATCACATTGCCAACCAGATTGCCGCAGTAATCGCAGATGTCGAAGTCCCCGCCCGGCACCACCTGGGCGCGCGCCGGAGCGGCCGCCGCTGCGAATACTGACACCAGGGCCAGGAGAGAGAATCCGAGCCGGAGAGCGCGACCCGGTCGCTCGGCGCTTCGAGTGAGAGTGCTCGTCATGAGTACGGTCCTTAGGGCCGCGAAAAGGAGCACGCACCACCGACCACGGTTGGATTACCGCGACGGGCTGCGAGGATGCCTGCCGTGCCGCTCACCGCGGAAAAGTCCGTGGAGAGGCTCTGCACGTCGTTGAGCGCAGCGAAGTCCAGTCCGTTGTTCGATGCGCCCTGGATTGCCTGCCGCTGCCAGTTGAGGCCGCCATCGCGGGAGATGAGAATCACTCCGTTGACGACGTTGGATTGACCGGGCCGGCGGCGCGTGGAGCGCCCGATGATGAATCCGAGCTGGCCGCCCGGCGCGAACGACGCCCGCTTGAAGGAGAACGTCGTCGTCGTGTTCGTCGTCGGGTCATTCTGTGCCTGGGGAATTCCCTGGGCGGCGCCGAGCTTCGTGACGGCACCCGTCGTCGTGTTCACGCGGAGCACGACCGACGAATCGCCGAGGAGAAGCCCGTCGGTGGCATTGATGAACCCAGAGCCGAGGAGAGCGTAGACGCCGGTCGGGAGGGCAATTTGGGTGAACGAGCGGCCACTGTCGGTGGAGCGATATCCGAATCCCTGGCCAGCCACGGAGCCGGTGCCGAAGACGGCGACCAGTCCATTGGTTGCGCCGGTCGAGAGGCTCGCATCCACGGGAATGTAATCCGGATTGGTCGGGATCCCCGTGGCCTTTGTGAGCACCTTGGTGGTGACGTCGTAGCGATAGGCAGCGGAGGCGCCGAATTGGCCGGCCATGAGCAGCACCACGCCGTTGGAGGCCGTGCGCGCGAAGCTCAGCGCCGACATGAATTCGGGGGTCGTGAGCACCGTGTCGAAGGTGAAGCCGCCGTTGACGCTCCGGAAGAGCGCATTGCGAACGACCCCGCCCGCGAGGGACGCACCCACCATGAAGATCGTATCCACGGACAAAGCCCGCAGCGACTGGGTGGACGCGATGTCGACGTTCTTGAATCGCGCCTGGAAGTTGATGCCGCCGTTCGTCGTCCGATACACGCCTCCGCCGGAGGTCACGACGTAGCCGATGTCACGGGTCGGAAAGCTGACCGCCGTGGCGTTGTCGTTGGTCGGCGAGTCCAGCAGCGCCCAGCTGATGTCGCTGACCTGGGGCCTCTCCGTGGACCGGGTGAAGCTGATCGGCTCCGCCAGCGCGATGCCGTTCGTCCCCAGAATGTTCTGCACCCGCACGTTGATGCGCGTCAGGAACGCGAACGACTGCGAGGGAGAGAAGATGAGGGTGTCGCCCGAGAGTCGCAGCGAGCCGGGGATACGCAATCCGGTGCACGAGTCCGTGACGACGAAGTTCGCCGGGTCGAGCGCGGTTTGCGGCGTGACGGCGCGGTCGAAGATGACCGTGATGGCGCCCTGCCGGGCGATCGTGTCCGGCGTCATGATCGTGAGGACGGGCGGCCGGTCAAGCGGGCCGCTCGGGTCCCGGTCGCAGCCGACTGCCAGCCACGCGAACAGCGCGGCGGAGACGACGCGAGCGCCGACGCCAATGGTTTTCCCTGCCACGTCGAACCTCATCAGTGGAGTGAGTCGGGAGAGCGCACGCACACCGCGCGCGGCCTGCCCGGGAGCCAATGTAGAACGGATATGCACGAACAGGCGTGCGATCAGCTTCCGAGCCCTGAGCACTGCGGCACGAAATCCGAGCAGGGATCTCCGCCAGCGCCGCTGCCTGTCTGGGACTTGCAGCCACCGCTCGTCGTCACGTTCACGTCGACGGTGTACTCGAGTCGGGTCACGAGTGGCTTCACGTATTCCTGCTTCTGCTGATGCATCGTCGCTCTCCTGTGAGCTCTGTTCAGCCGAATGAAAGAATGGGGAGCGCGCGCACGGCACTCGCGCGCGCCGTCGGAATTCCCGCCGGAATGCCCTCGGTCACCGTCCTCGGGATGCCCGTCGGATGGAGGCCGAGCTTGAACGCCTTCAGGTGGGTCATGGCACAGTACTGCTGAACATAACCTATTGGGGAGCCCGTGACCTGCTCGACGACCGCCGGACAGGAATAGCACATCGGGCGCAACGAGCAGCCGTTGCAGGGATGATTCGCCGGCAGCTTCCGCTCGACCTTCGCGGCCATCGCCTCCCAGACCCCGTCGAACGACTCGTCGAGCAGGTTGCCAACCGTCTGCCGCGAGGTGACGCAGGTGGAGACGCCGCCGTGCACATTCACCGAGATGTTCGTCATCCCGCCACCACAATGATACAGCCGGGCCGGATCCCCCGCCCTGGGACGCTCGAGCAGCCGCAGCGCGTTCGAGAAGCCCGGGTCCATCTCCTCCTCGAGCGCCACCACCCGTGGCGGCGCGAGCTGCAACGCGAGTGGCGCGTCGCTGCCCTTCTCCTCCGGAGAGATCACCGTGTCAAAGCGGAAAGACGCGCCGTGCGCCGCCGCGAAATCTCGCATGGCCGGGATCTCATCGACCGTCAGCGTCATCGCCGGGCACTTGAGCTCGAACTTCACTCCACGCTCGCGAAGCAGTCCCAGCGCCCGCACCACGCGGCCGAAGGCGTTCGGAATCCCGGTGACCGTGCGGTAGCGCTCCTCGCTCAATCCGTAGAGGCTGATGGAGACCATCTCCGGGGGCCACTCCGCCAGAAAATCGGCCCACCGCTCGCCGATCAGGTACCCGTTCGTGTTGACGTTCGGCAGGAGCCCGCGCCGCTTCGCCGCCAGATAAATCTCGGCGAACTGCTTGTGGGTGAACACCTCGCCGCCCGTGAGCAGGAGCGACAACGTGCCGGCGGCAGCCAGTTTGGTAAAGATCAGCTCGGCCTGTTCGAGCGACATCACGTCCTCTCGGGCCGCGTTGGGCGCGATGTAGCAGTGCTGGCAGGAGAAGTTGCAGGTCGCGATGATCTCCACGACGGCGGAAATGGGAATCCGCCGCGGGCGCGAGTACGCCGTGATCCGGCCTCGCAGAGCGGAAACGGGCTCGATGCGCACCGCCGCCGTCACGATGGGATCTCCCGCGTCTGAATGGCGGCAATGCTCTCGAGCTGGGCCAGAAACTCGGCCACATCCGCCTCGGCGACGTCCGCTGACACATCGAAGCCGTCTACCAGCGCGTCCGCGAGGTCGGAGGTCGAAGTCCAATCCCCGAGTCGTTCCCAGAGCGCCGCCGCCGTGGCCGTCAACTGCAGAAGGGGCGCGACACGATCGCGCCGAAGCGCGATGAGGAGATGCTCCTCGCCGACGTGACGGTACACGTACGCGTCCGAACGTATGTGCTCACGCCGCATCGCTCGTTCGGTGTGCGCTGATACGATCATTCTCCACGTCTGAGAAAGTCTCGTCCGATCCGGACCACTCGTCTTGGCCGCCCGGATCGGCTCATCGGCCGGCGGCGGCGATCGTCCCGTGCTCGCGCGCCAGAGAGTACGCCGCCGCGGTCGGCTGAAAGTGCAAGGAGTACACCGGAATCTGCCTCACCACCTGCTGCAGCACGTCGATGGTGCAGATCACCTCGTCGCGGTCGGCGGTCGGCTGCACCGTTCGGACGAAGCACTCGCTGAAGGCCACGGCTGGATCGACGCCCTCAAGATAGTCGCGCTCATCCTGCACTAGCAAGAAACCGGCCTCGACGGGGGCATTCGCCGCCGAACACGGCACGTAGCTGCCATGCCAGGGGGTTCCCCACGCCATCACGCCCGCTCCCTCGACTGTCACGATGGTGCGCTCGTCGGTGAGCACCACGCCCCCGGCGCGATGGGCAACCTCGGCCATCGTCGACTTTCCGGCGCCGGAATGTCCGATGAAGAGCAGGGCGCGGCCATCGGTCAAAATCGCGGACGCGTGCAGGATGAATCCGCGACCTCGGCCGAGAAGACGCGAGACGAGATACTCATCGATCGGATGCCCGAGCGGGATTGCGTCCTCGTACAACCGCGTTGGAATGGTCACGTACCTTGCCCGTAGGAGGCCCGGCTCGAGGGTGAGAGTAAACATATGTCGCGCGGGGCTGTCTCCTTTGGCGGGAAAATAGACCTGTTCCCGTCCCGCCTGGTCGCGCCGAAGCTCCCACACCCCGTTCGAGTCGAATACCGCCGGAGCTGCCATGGGACTCGCGCGCCCGACGGCACACTCCACTTCCATGTCGGCTTCGGATCCAGCCCGCTCGAACGGGAGATACGCCGGTTGAACCAGCAGCGGATTCTTCCGGCTCGCAGCTGCGAAGCGGATCGTGACGGGCCCGAGCCCCAGGGTGATCGAATCGCGTCGAATCCCCTGCGCGAGCCCAGACGCGCCGGGACTCATGAGCCCACCGACGCCGAATCGACCCGATCGCTCCACGGAGCGCCCGCTGAGGTGGCAATGCGCCGAAGCGCGAAGCGCAGCCGCGCCCGCCATCCGACGGGCGACCGCACTCCGCGGAGGGAGGGGCCTTGACCCGTGTCGATCGCGGTCACGACCGCGGCAGCGAGACCCAGGGGGACGGGCTCATCGGCCCGGGGCGAGGAGTCTCCGGCGGTCTGGACCGTAGTCCTCGACGCACGAAGCACGCGATGAAGCACGACGGGGTTGCCGGCCGTGAGGACGATGTCTCCCACGCTCGGTACAGACACCAGCGGCGTCAGCAGAGCACGGGCGCCCTCCGGGAGAGCCGGCCGCATGCTCCACCCCGTCGCGGCCAGCCAGAGCTCGCCTCCGGCGCCATTCACGAGCGCCACGCGCTCGAGAAGGCCCGCCGACGACAGGGTCAGGCGCTCACGGGCGATGGAAGCGTTCGGCCGGGGTAACCCGCCGGCTGAGGCGGCGGTCACTCGGAGTCTCCGGAAATGCGTCGCTCCTGCCAGCTGGGCAACAGCCCTCGCCAGCCGCGCAGTGCGTCGCTCCACCTCCCGACGCGGGCACGCGTGGCGAGGCGTCTGACCGTCCCCGATACGCCCGCACCGTAGGTCGTCTGCTGCCAGGGCGGGACGACATAGCTGCCGACAAAGCGGGCCGCATCACCATACGAGTCCGAGAGACCGACATGGCGCCATCCGGGATGCGCATCGCGATGGGCCGTTCCCCGATAGCCGAGCGCGCGGACGGCGGCCGCGTCTCCTTGGGCGGCCGCTCGCACCAGCTGGGCCCGATGCATTCCCCACTTCAGGTAGCGCGATAACCCGACATGGCGCGCCTCGTCAACGGCGCCGCGCCGCGCCACGTCGTCTAGCCCCTCCCACAGAGTGAGGAGATCCAGGAAACGTCCGAGCGGCGGGTGCCGGTGTTTGGCGGCATTGAACGCCAGGTAGGAAAGCTCGAGCGAGCCGTCCTGAGCGAGCAGCGAGACGTCTCCCTGTTTCAGCGGCCGCGCCTCCGGCACGAGCTGGAGGGAGGAGCGCCGGGCTTGGAGGAGGAAGGAGTGCACCTCGAGATAGCTTCGCGTCCCGGCCAGCTCCCGGACATGATTCTCGTCGCCCTCGCGACTGCCCCAGAGCACGCGCCACCCGAGGTCCTCGAGAAGGCCAGCGAATGCGTCGCGATGGTTGCGCGCCACGAAAAGATCGATGTCATCGGAGCAGCGTGCGCCGGCGTCTCCGTAGAGCTTGAGCGCCAGCGGTGCCCCCTTGAGGACGACCGGAAAGATGTCGAGCTTCCGCGCCGCGGCAGCGACTTCCGCTGCGTCCGACAGCTGCTCCCAGCCGGCGACGCACGAGGAATGAGTGTAATGGCGCCACCGCTCGCTCACCTCGGCCGGCGCACGCGCACGGATGAGGGCGGCGCTGCGCAGCCAGGCAACCGCCGCGCAACGCTCCAGCACGGCGAAGCGGAAGAGCAGTCCCCAGTCCGGCGGCGCGCTCCCGGGGGCTACTCCGCAAGCGAGCGCCGCCGTCCACTCGACGAATCGACCGCCGGGAGAGTCGGAGACGCCGATCGCACGCGGTGCGCCGGAGATCACCGACTCACCGTGATTGTTCGGGGGCGCTCGGTCGTGCCCACTGGCGCACCCGCCCCAGAAGTCCGTTCTGTGGAAGGCGAGAGCCCTCGTGACCGTAGTAGTAGTAGTAGTAATAGCCGTAGCTGCCGGTGAACGCGCCGCGGCGGAAATCGACATCATTCAACACGACGCCGGCGATGCGGCCCCCGACGGTGTGCAGCTGCCCAACCGCACGCCTGATCGCGGCTCGGGCGGTCGATTCCACTCGCACGACGATGATCGTTCCATCCGCGAGCGTGGAGAGCACCGCCGCATCGGTCACGGCCAGCAGAGGCGGCGAATCGAGCAGAATGATGTCGAATTCCCCTTTCGCGTCGGCCAAGGCGCGCTGCATGGCCGGCGAGCCCAGCAGCTCCGACGGGTTGGGTGGGAAGGCCCCACTTCCCAGGAGCGACAGGTTCGGTATCTCGGTCGCCTGGTACGCCCCCGCCAGAGGCGTGGCTCCGATCAGCACGTCGGTGAGGCCCGGCGTGCGCGGAACACTCATCATCTTGTCCAGAACGGGGCGGCGAAGATCGGCGTCGATGAGCAGTGTCCGCTGTCCCTGCTGGGCGAAGGTGATCGCGAGATTGGCGACGGTGGTGGATTTTCCGTCGGCCGGGCCTGGGCTCGTGAGCACGATCACCTGCAGGTCCTGGTGCGCTCGGGCGAACGCGAGGTTGGTGCGGAGGGAGCGATAGGCCTCTGCGACGGGGGAGCGAGGATCGATGTGGGTCACCAGCGGTCGGCTCTCCCTCTCCCCTCGCGTTCGCTGTGCTCCCGGTTCCCGAATGCGGGGGATGGTCCCGAGGACGGTGAGCCCCAGGCGGTCACGGATCTCGTCTGGGGACTTGACCGAGTCATCGAGATTCTCGACCACGATCGCCGCTCCGAGGCCGAGGATGAGCCCGAACAGAATGGCGGTGATCAGGCTGCGCTTTCGGTCGGGGGAGATCGGGGCGGCCGGAAGCCCCGCCGGGTCGATCGTCCGCACACCGAGGTCATCGCTCTGCTCGGTGATCCGGGCGCGCTGGTATTCGGTCTGGAGCTGGTCGTACACCTGCTGCGCCGAGCGCACGTCGGCGACGAGCTTTGCTTCCTGCGCCTCGAGCGACGGGTACTTCTCGGTCTGTTGGCGCAGAGTGGCGACGGTCGCATCCAGACTCTCGATGCGCGACTGCAACCCCTCGAGGTAGAGTCCGCTGGCGGACTTCAGATCCTGCTTCGTGCGGGTGATCAGGCCGTCGACGGACTTCACGTCGGGGTTGACCGCATTGTACTTGATCAGCAGCTCCTCGCGCTGGCGCGAGAGCTCGAACATGCGATCGTACAGCTTGGCGATATAGCTGTTCTTCTGGATCGCCTCCGTGCCGGCGAGCCGGCGGAGCTCATCGGTGAGCGTGTCGGCGGCCGACAGCTTGCCGATCAGCTTGACGTACTGATTTCGCTCGGCCACCAGCCCCTGCCGATCCGACTCGAACTTGTGGATCTCGGCGCTCAGGGCTCCCGACTCGGTTCCGACGTTCGTGAGCTGCTCACGCTCCTTGAATGCCCTCAGTGCCTGCTGGAAGGATCCGACGCGCTTTTCCTGCGTGTCGAGCTGGGAGCGGATGAACTCCGTCCTTCTTCTCGCCTGCTGCTTTCTCCCTTCGCTCGAGAAGTCGATGTAGGCCTGCGCCAGGGAATTCGTCACGTCCCTCACCGTGACGGGGTCCGTGCCCGTCCAGGTGATCTCGACGATGTTCGTCTGCGTGATGGAGCGGGTGACGATCGAGCCGCGAAGCCGTCCGGCCGCCGCCTGGAGCGGGATGATCTGGAGCGCCACGTCGGGCGCATCGGTGGGCGGCCGAGCGGGAACAGTGAACGTCAGTCCCTCGGCTGCCACCGGATTGCCATAGCTGGTCGCGGCAAGGCGGCGCTCGCCCTGCATGAAGTCGTAGCCGTCCCGCCTGAGGTGGACGGTGAAGTTTCCGAACGTCAGGGCCGAGTCGACGACAGGCGCTTTCGTTCCGAAGAGCTGGCTGCGCTGCAGCTTCGCCGGCTTGACGATGACGAGGTTCAGTCCCAGAGCGGCAACGACCTTCTTCGCCACCGGGTCGCTCTTGATGACCTGCTGCTCGGACTGAATCGGGTCGACCCGGTAGTCGCGGTAGGTCGGCGACTGGATGCCGGCGATCGGCGTCTGTGCATCCTGAATACGAACCGTGGACGTGGCGCTGTAGAGCCGCGGCTGGCGGGAAGTGCGCCACGTGCTGCCGCCGACGACGACGAGGAAGACGGACAGAACCAGCCACCAGCGCTGCCGTATCGCCGTCAGCGTCTGCTGCAGGGCCAGCGCCCGGGATTCCCCGTCACCTCCAACCCCCACCATCCCTTCGGGGCGTCCGTTTCCGCTCATCTCGACCATGGTCAGCGGCGGGTGGTGACCGCGAGGTTTACGATCGTGAGAACGACACCGACGAGACTCAACCCGAAGGAGAGGTTCTCGCGCGTGAACGCGCCGCTGCGGCGCGGCACGTACAGCACGTCGTTCGAGTACAGCACGACTCGCCCGGACGCGCTTCCGGCCAGTGCCGCTTCGAGGTCCACGAAAAACGCCTTCCCGTCGCGAAGGACGCGGACGTGACGAAGATTGGCACGATCGCCCGGACCGCCGGCGATCGTCAGCAACTGAAGAAGATTGGCGCCCGGCTCGACGGAATAGGGACCGGGCGAGCGCACTTCTCCGAGGGCCGCCACGCGGATGAGGGGAAGAACGGACACATCCGGATCGTTGAAGCCCTTCTTCACCAACTGCTGCTTGATCCGCTCCTTGATCTGCACGGGGCTCAGTCCGGCCACCTGCAAGTCACCCAGCCCCGGCATCTGCACGAAGCCCTGCGCGTCGATCATGTAATCGCCGCTCAGCTCCTTGTCGCGGAAGACGATGATCTTGAGCACATCCGCGGAACGCAGCACCCCGACGTTGCGACCGACGGCCGCCAGCGCGGTGTCCTGCGCCTCGGCACGACCCAGCGCGGCCATGGCCACCAGCGCGATGAGCAGGGAGAGACGCACGGTATCAGGGAAAGCGAACCCGGTACGATCCGACAAATTGGACCCGAAAATAGGTTCCGGCAGAGAGCGGCTGATTGTTCACGTTCGTAATATGCGCCGCTTCCCCCCGAAAGGTCAGCGGCATCGTCCCATCCAGCCACTCCACTGCCGCATCTCCGAGCCATGCGCCCTGCACCGCGGGCCGATCTGCGCTCACCGTCGGATACGGCTCGTTGGCGTGGCCGAGCGCGGATGGGCCTGGGCGCTGATCGATGCGAAGCGCGCCTCTCCGCCACCGAGCGATTCCACCGCTCAGCCGCAGCCGGCCGTTCGGATAGACCTCCGCCGACGCGCGGAGGATATCGGCGTCGGGTCCGAGCCGGGAGCCGAGTGGCTGGTCGTACTGTTGATAGGCGAGGGCGTAGGGGGAGCGCAGATAGGTGTAGCTGTCCACCCGCTGGTATCTCAGACCGACGCTCGCCGGCACAGCCGCGCGGAGGCCGTAGGTCGTCTCGACGCGCCACGCGAGCTGATCCGGAAGACGTTGGCGATCCGCGGCGTCGATCTGGATGTCATCCACGGTGATCTCACCGCCGACCCTGAGCCGGCCGGACGCGATGTGGATGGCTGCGAAGGCCGTCAGGTTGTTGTCATCGGCGCCCGGGCCCGTGCGGCTGGTGTCGTTCTCGGCAATGATATACAGCGTAGCCGGGTTGGCGAAGGCGAGGTTGAATCCGGCGCCGCGAGAGGTGATGAGCGAGGTCTCGCCGACCGTCAGCTCGAGCGCCGGGGTAGCATGCACGGTGACGGCGTGGGCTGCCACGAAGCGATGATATCTCGGCGGTGAGATGTCCGGGGCGAGCGAGTCGCGCGTCTGGTCGAGTAGCACATCGTTGATGGACCCCACGAGCGCGCGGGCCTCCCACCGCGACCAGCGCGCGCTCGCGAGAATGCGGTCGAGAGGAGGCCCATTCGCCGAGAGCATCAAGGATTCCCGGTCCTCACCGAGCCATGCCTCCGCCTCCCGCCCCACGGAGACCGTGAGCAGTCCCACGCTCCCGCTCAGGTAGGCATCGTCGACGTCGAGGACGCCGGATGTCGAGCGGAAGGCGCGGGCGCGGATGCCGGGATCGTTCCGTCGGCCGCTCTGCGCGAACGCCTCCGCAACGGCCACGACGCGCGGCCCACCATTCCAGGTGAGTCGGCCGCGCAGGATGCCGACCGCCGGCGGATCGCCTTCCGAGATTGACCGGACGTCGCGCCACAGGGGATGGAACTCGCCGCGCCCGAGTCCGGTCGCTCGGATGGTTCCCTCCGCACCCGCCGTGAACGCCGAGAGGGCAACGGCTGGGACAGCGGCCGAGTCAGGCGGCGTCGGGCCGGAGTCTGTTCCGAATCGGGACAGGAGCGCCTCCAGCACAACGCCCGCGCAGTCGGAATCGCGGGCCGCTTCGCGGAGCGCGCGCCGGACGCTCCCGACGAGATACGGTCTGAAGGGCGAGACCCGAGCGGACCGGCATCCCTGCCGCTCGAGACCGCTCAGTTGATGGTAGGCCGGATCATCGAGCGGAAGTCCGACCAGCGGATGCTGGGCGCTCGTGCGGGCAGCCGTGGCGAAGAGCAGAGCGACGGCGACCGCGAGCGAGCGGCGGCGCATCAGCCGGCGCTTCGCGTGAACGCGCGCGATTCACCGCTGGCGGCTCGGTCGCGAATGCTGGCGAGCAGAGCGGCCTGCGGGGAGAACTCCGGCACGAGCTCCTGGAGGCGACGAAGGATGGCGCGCTCGTCGCGAACGCCCACGGCATCGCGCAGCTGCTCGATTCCCCGATCCAGCGACCCGTGCGCCTCCGTGCGAACGACTCGGATCTTCTCGTATCGCGTGGGCACCGTCTCCTCGGCCTCCGAGGTCAGCTGCTCGTGCAGCTTCTCACCCGGGCGCAGACCGGTGAAGACGATCGGGATGTCCACGTCCGGCACGAGGCCCTTGAGGCGGATGAGGTTGCGAGCGAGATCCACGATCTTCACCGGCTGACCCATCTCCAGCATGACGATGTGATCGCGCGCCTCCTCGAGCACAGAGGCCTGCAGCACCAGTTGCACCGCCTCGGGGATGGTCATGAAGTATCGGCTCGCATCGGGGTGGGTCACCGTGACGGGACCACCCTCCTCGATCTGTTCCGAGAAGAGGGGCACGACCGACCCATTGCTGCCGAGCACGTTGCCAAAGCGCACGGCCACGAAGTGGCTGTGATGCTTGGCGCTCGAATTCAGCACGAGCTTTTCCGCCAGCCGCTTGGTGCAACCCATCACGTTGGATGGCGAGACGGCCTTGTCGCTGGAGATCAGGACGAACTTCGCCCCGTGCCGACCGGCCAGGTCCGCAATGTTCAGGGTGCCGAAGACGTTGTTCTCGACCGCGTGCGGGAGGT
Source organism: Gemmatimonadota bacterium (assembly GCA_030948255.1). Taxonomy (GTDB): domain Bacteria; phylum Gemmatimonadota; class Gemmatimonadetes; order Gemmatimonadales; family Gemmatimonadaceae; genus JALZAQ01. The sequence goes on along the minus strand of JALZAQ010000005.1, from coordinate 68,290 downwards.
GCGACTCCATCATCGGCACGTGCTTGAAAGCGGCCGCGTGGTAGACGAGCTCGGGCCGAAGGTCGTTGAACAGTCTCTCGAGGTCGCCGCGGTCGCGGATGTCGCAGCAGTGCGCCTGCGCGACCACGTCGCTCGCCTTTCGCTTCAGCTCCTGCTGGATGAGAAAGAGGGCATTCTCGCTCCGCTCCACCAGCGCGATGACGGACGGTCCGTAGCTCGCCACCTGGCGGGCGAGCTCCGAGCCGATGGATCCACCCGCGCCCGTGATCAGGACCCTCCGTCCGGCGATGTCGGCGCGAATCTGCGTCGCGTCGAGATGCACGGGCTCTCGCCCGAGGAGGTCCTCCACGCGCACCGGCCGCAGATGGCTGATGTGGACCTGACCGCTGAGGGCGGCGATCGCCGGAAGGATCTTGAACTGCAGCTTCGACTCGATGCAGCGGTCGACGATCTCCTGGATGCGCTCGCGCGATGCCGAGGGAATGGCAAGGATCAGCTCGTCCGCCGGGTGCGTCTTGAGGAGCTCGAGCATGTCCCGCGTGCTTGCGAGGACCTCCACGCCGTGAATGTGGAAGCCGATCTTGCGACGGTCGTCGTCGACGAAACCGATCGGCACGTATCCCAGGCGCGGATTTTTCTGGATCTCGCGAAGCAGCATCTCGCCGGCATCGCCGGCCCCGATGATGAGCACCCGGCGCATCATCGGGCTGACCGCCGGACGCCGTCTCTCCCGGAGCGCTCTCAGACTGAAGCGCGCGCCGCCGATCAGCATCACCGCGAGCACGCCGTCGATCACGATCACGGAGCGTGGAAAACCGTGCGCATAGCCCATGAACAACAGGCTGGCGACGAAGAAGAGGCTGCTGATCGCCACGGCCTGAAGCAGGTCGAACATGTCCCGCATGCCGACGTACCGCCACCAGCCGCGATAGAGGCGATAGTGAGCGAAGGCGAGGAGCCGCAGACCGGCGATGACGGGCAGCGTGACGATGAACGCGTGCCGGTAGCCAACCGGAATGAGCCACTCGAAGCGCAGCATGAACGCCAGCGCGTAGCTGGCGACCACGAGCGTCAGATGAAACAGGATCAGGAGGACGGTCCGATACCGAAAGAGCAGCGTTACCAAGTCTTACCTGTCGAAGAGTTTATCGAGCCGTCGCCAGCGTACCGTCGTGGTGAAAATGGCAAGTTTCGCGCCGGCCTGGACGCTCAGCGGCCCCCGCCACCGTAAAACGACCGGACAGCCTCGATGGTCTCGTCCTGCTGGTCCCGCGTCAGCTCCGGAGAGACGGGAAGCGAGAGCACCTCCCCGGCCGCCTTCTCGGCCTCGGGACAGCTGCCGGCCCGGTAGCCAAGATAGGCGAAACAGGGCTGCAGGTGCAGCGGCAGCGGATAGTAGATGGCGTTTCCGATCCCCTTCGTCTTGAGGTGCTCCTGGAGCGCGTTCCGGCGATCCGCGCGCAATGTGTACTGGTTGTAGATGCACTCGTTGTCGGGGTCGATCACGGGGGTCCGGACCCCGCCCAGGTCTGCGAACGCCTGATCGTAGTACCGGGCATGCTCCCGCCGCGACCTGCTCCACTCCTCGAGATGGGGCAGCTTGGCCGACAGCACGGCGGCCTGGAGCGCATCGAGCCGGCTGTTGTAGCCCACCTCGTCGTGGAAGTACTGCTTCGCTCCTCCATGCACCCGGAGCCGGCGCAGGCGCGTTGCCAGCTGCTCCTCCTGGGTGACGATCATGCCGCCGTCGCCGTACCCGCCGAGATTCTTCGACGGGAAGAAGCTGAAGGTCCCGATGGTGGCACGCTCCCCCGCCATCCTCCACTCGCCGCCGATCCGCCGCCGCGCGCCGATGGATTGGGCGGCATCCTCGATGATCGGCAACGACGGCATCGCCCCGGCGAACTCCTCGATCGGTGCCATCTGACCGAACAGATCGACCGGGATCACCGCCTTCGTGCGGTCGGTGATGGACGCGAGGGCCTGATCCACGCCGAGCGAGAAGGTATCCGGCTCGATGTCCGCGAACACCGGCCTGGCTCCCACGTTGTGGATCGTCCCTGCGGTGGCGAAGAAGGTAAACGGCGTCGTGATGACCTCGTCGCCGGGTCCGATGTCCAGGGCACGCATCGCCAGCAGAAGCGCGTCGGTGCCGTTCGCGCATCCGATGGCAAACCGCGTCTGCGAGAGCTCGGCAATCTCGCGCTCCAGCCGTTCGACCGGCGCGCCGAGGATGAACGCCTGGTCTTCGACGACCTGCATCAGGGCTCGGACCACCTCCTCCCGAATGCGGGCGTGCTGAGCGCGGAGATCGAGCAGCGGGACGGGCATGGCGAATCGAGTGGTCAGAGGGTGGAATGGGGACGCGCAGCCAAGGGGCACGACGGGAGCGCGGCCGGCTGCATCAGGCGCCGGAGCCGGTTGGCGACAGGCCTGCCGACATCGGCACCGCCTCATCGGCGGGAGCGGCACGAACCAGCTCGTGCCATTCCTGGAGCGAGCACACGCGCGCCGGACGGAATCGCATCGACAGGATCGCATCACACGCCGCGCTCGCGGCCGACATGGTCGTCGTGTATGGAATGCGATGCGCTACCGCCGCCTGCCGCATAGTGTAGTCGTCGGTTTGTGACCGCTTGCCGAGCGGCGTGTTGATCAGCAGCTGGACATCGCCGTTGACCATCAGGTCGACACAGTGCGGCCGCCCCTCGTGCACCTTCAGCACGCGCTCGGCCGGAATGCCACGGGCGCGGAGAAAGCGGGCCGTCCCCGCGGTCGCGAGGATGCGAAAGCCCATCTCGTGAAAGCGCCGGGCAATCGGGGCAATGGTGGGCTTGTCGGAGTCGTTCACCGTCAGCAGGATCGTCCCCTCGAGCGGCAGCCCGTTGTCGGCGGCCAGCTCCGCTTTCGCGAAGGCGCTGCCGAAGGAGTCCGAGATTCCCATCACTTCGCCGGTCGAGCGCATCTCGGGCCCGAGGATCGGGTCTGCCTCCCGGAACTTGTTGAAGGGAAACACGGCCTCCTTAACCGCTACGTATGGAGGGATCACTTCGGCCGTGAAGCCGATGCCCGCCAGCGTCTCTCCCAGCATGACCCGCGCCGCGATCGACGCCAGGGGAATGCCGATGCACTTGGACACGAACGGGATGGTCCTGCTGGCACGCGGATTCACCTCGAGCACGTACACGACCCCATCCTTGATGGCGAACTGGACGTTGATGAGACCGACCACCCCGAGAGCCTCCGCCAGCGCGACGGTGTGGGCGCGCATCGTGGCGAGATCGCGTTCTCCGATGATGTAAGGGGGGAGGACGGACGCCGAATCGCCCGAGTGGATGCCCGCATCCTCGATGTGCTGCATGATCCCGCCGATGACTACCTGGGTGCCGTCGGCAATGGCGTCGACATCGACCTCGTAGGCGTCCTCGAGGAACCGGTCGATCAGCACCGGCCGATCTTCCGAGACGAGCACGGCGTTCGCGAAGTACTCGCGCAGGGACATCTCGTCGTAGACGATCACCATCGCACGTCCGCCGAGGACGTACGACGGTCGGACCAGCGCGGGATACCCGACCCGCGCGACGACGGCCAGTGCTTCGGACATGCTGGTGGCTGTTCCGCTCGGCGGCTGGTTCACGCCGGCCGCGCGCGCGACCGCCTCGAACCGGCGGCGATCCTCCGCGATGTCGATGGCGTCGGGCGACGTGCCGAGAATGCGCACCCCGGCGGCCTCGAGCGGGCGGGTCAGCTTGAGCGGAGTCTGGCCGCCGAGCTGCACGATCACTCCGAGCGGGTTCTCGCGCTCCACGATCTCCAGCACATCCTCCAGCGTCAGCGGCTCGAAGTAGAGCTTGTCGGAGATGTCGAAGTCGGTCGAGACGGTCTCGGGGTTCGAGTTGATCATGATGGTCTCGTACCCCTGCTCGCGGAGCGCAAGGACGGCCCGGACGCAACAGTAGTCGAACTCGACGCCCTGGCCGATGCGATTGGGCCCGCTGCCCAGGATGATCACGGAGCGGCGGCCACTGCGGGGCGCCTCGCTCTCCTCGTCGTAGCTCCCGTACAGGTAGGGCGTAGCGGACGGAAACTCTCCGGCGCAGGTATCGACCATCTTGTAGACGGGTCTCACGCCCGCGTCCCACCGGCGTTGCCGCACCACGGCCTCGGTCTCGCCGCGCAGCGCGGCGAGTTGGCGGTCGGAGAAGCCGAGCTTCTTCATCCGGCGGATCGCGGGTCCATCGGCGCGCTCGAGCGAATACCAGCGCTCGGCCGTCACCAGCTCCTCCATCTGGCCGAGAAACCAGGGGTCGATCGCCGACAGCTCGTGGATCTCCTCCACCGACATCCCGAGAAGCATGGCGCGCTTGACCTGGAATATCCGCTCGGGGGTGGGCTGCCGAAGTCCGGCGCGCAGCGATTCCACCGTCTCATCGGCGAGCCGGTCGTCCTTGAGAGTGCGCCCGATCTCCCACCCCGACCGGCCGATCTCCAGAGCACGGAGACCCTTCTGGAAAGCCTCCTTGAACGTTCGGCCGACCGCCATCGATTCGCCGACCGATTTCATCTGCGTCGTCAGATTCGGGTTCGCGTTCGCGAACTTCTCGAAGGCGAAGCGGGGGCACTTCACCACCACGTAATCGAGAACCGGCTCGAAGGACGCGGGGGTGGTTCGGGTGATGTCGTTCACGATCTCGTCGAGGCGATAGCCGACCGCGAGCTTGGCACCGATGCGCGCGATCGGAAACCCGGTGGCCTTCGAGGCGAGGGCGGAGGAGCGCGAGACGCGGGGGTTCATCTCGATCACCAACATCTCGCCGTCATCCGGGCTGACGGCGAACTGGATGTTGCATCCGCCCGCCTCGACACCGACCTCCCGGATGATCGCGACCGCCGCATCGCGCATCAGCTGATACTCGCGATCGGTGAGCGTCATGGCCGGTGCGACGGTGATGGAGTCGCCGGTGTGGACGCCCATCGGATCGAGATTCTCGATCGAGCAGACGATGACCACGTTGTCGGCGTGGTCGCGCATCACCTCGAGCTCGAACTCCTTCCACCCGATGACGCTGCGCTCGATGAGCACCTGCGTCACGGGCGAGAGCTCCAGCCCGCGTCGCACGATCTCCTCGTATTCCCCGCGATTGTACGCGATCCCGCCGCCGGTTCCGCCGAGAGTGAAGGACGGGCGGATGATCGCCGGGAAGCCAACGATCTCGAGCTGGGCAAGCGCATCATCCCAGGAGCGCGCGATCCCGCCGATCGGGACCTTCAGGCCGATCCGCTGCATCGCGAGCGAGAATTGCTCGCGGTCCTCAGCGAGCCGGATCGCGCGCTCCTTGGCTCCGATCAGCTCGACGCCGTACTGCGCCAGGACGCCACGCTCCGACAGCGCCATCGCGACGTTGAGCGCGGTCTGCCCGCCCATGGTTGGCAGAAGTGCATCCGGTCTCTCGCGCTCGATCACCAGCTCCACGACCTCGGCGGTCACCGGCTCGATGTAGGTGCGATCGGCAAACTCGGGATCGGTCATGATCGTGGCCGGATTCGAGTTCACCAGGATGACCTCGTATCCCTCTTCGCGCAGCGCCTTCGTGGCCTGCGTGCCCGAGTAGTCGAACTCGGCGGCCTGGCCGATGATGATCGGCCCGGACCCGATGAGAAGGATGCGATGGAGGTCAGGCCGACGCGGCACGAACCAGCTCGTCGATCAGGGAATCGAGGGAATGCTCCGGCGTCCAGCCCGTGGCCGACTCGAGCTTTCTGGGATCCCCGATCAGCACGGGAACATCGGCGCTCCGGACGAGAGAGGAATCAATCTGCAATTTGGCGTCGACCCCGGCCGCGGCAAGCACCCGCGCTGCCAGCGCCGCCACGTCCGTTCCTCGCCCGCTCGCCACGTTGTAGACGTCGCCGGGGGCGCCCTTCTCGACCAGCAGCGCGTACGCACGGACGACGTCGGCGACGTGGAGAAAGTCGCGCACCGGGGTCGTGTTCCCGAGGCTGAGCGTGGGCTGACGGGAGTCGCGCGCCGCCAGGGCTCGCGCCACCAGCGAGGGAAGAAGAAAGCTGCTCGCCTGCCCGGGTCCGCTATGGTTGAAGCTGCGGGTGCAGAGAACGCGCACTCCGGACGTGCGCCACGCCTCCAGCGCCGCGATCTCCTGGGCCGCCTTGCTGGCCGCGTACACCGATTGCGGACGCTGCTCGGCGCTCTCGGCAAGGGGCATCTCGCTGTCGTCGTGACGCCCGTATTGCTCGCCCGTACCGACCACGAGAACGGCCGGATCGAGCGTTCCCGCAGCGCGGCGCGCCCGCACCTCGCCCAGCAGGCGGGCGGCGACCACGGTATTCACCTCGAACGCCGATCCGGGATCAGCGGTCGCCGCCGGGACGAAGGCGACGCCGGCGAGGTGCACGATCGCGTCGGGTGCGGCCACGTCCACCGCATCGCCCAGCTGCTCGGGGCGGCGCAGGTCGGTCGGCACCCAGCGGACGACCCGCCGTTCGTCCGGATCGAGCGCGCCGGTTGGGAGATCGCCGAAGATCGTAGCCGTCACATCCCAACCCCGCTGGAGCAGCTCCCGGCACATCCACTGGCCCACGAAGCCCGCGGCGCCGGTGACGAGTGCGCGCACGCTACCGGCGCGCCTGGTGCCGCGCCATGTCCGCGTCCACCATCATCTCGACCAGCTCGTGGAATCGGACCGCTGGCTCCCAGCCGAGCTGGGCACGCGCTCGCGACGCATCCGCCACCAGGAGCTCGACCTCGGCCGGGCGCAGGTATTTCGGATCCTGCACCACATGGTCGCGGTAGTCGAGGCCGGCGTGGCGAAACGCCACCTCGCAGAGCTGCCGCACCGACCACGTCTCGCCGGTGCCGATGACGAAATCCACGGGCTCGGGCTGCTGCAACATCCGCCACATCGCGTCGACGTAGTCCCCGGCAAATCCCCAGTCGCGGCGTGACTCGAGGTTGCCCAGACGCAGCTCGGTCTGCAGGCCGAGCTTGATACGCGCCACGCCGTCGCTGACTTTTCGCGTCACGAACTCGAGTCCGCGCCGCGGGCTCTCGTGATTGAACAGAATGCCGGAGACGGCGTACAGGTTGTAGCTCTCGCGGTAGTTGACGGTGATCCAGTGGCCGTAGACCTTGGCCACGCCGTAGGGGCTCCGTGGGTAGAACGGGGTGAGCTCCCGTTGCGGCGATTCCACGACCTTCCCGAACATCTCGCTCGAGCTGGCCTGGTAGAAGCGCGCCGAGGGAGCGGCCTTGCGAACGGCCTCGAGCATGCGGGTCACTCCCATGGCGGTGAACTCTCCGGTCAACACCGGCTGAGTCCACGACGTCTGCACGAAGCTCTGGGCGGCGAGATTGTAGATCTCGCTCGGACGCGAGGCCGCGATCGCATCCACCAGCGAGTGCTGATCCAGCAAGTCGGCCGAGAGAAGCTCGACCCGATCGACCAGGTGGGCGATGCGCTCGTACGGAGTGGTCGAGCTGCGACGGACGATCCCGACGACGTCGTACCCCTTCCCGAGGAGCAGCTCCGCGAGGTAGGAGCCATCCTGGCCGGTGATCCCGGTGATGAGAGCAGTGGGCATGGGTCAGCCGATCGATATGAAAAGAGGGAGCAGCAGACCGCCGGCTCCCCCTCCACACAGCGCGTTCACGGTGGTGGTCACGCGACCTGATGGCCTCGTGGAGCCCGCTGGATCTTCCCGGCGGCGAGGCAGCGGGTGCAGACTTTGATCTTCGTCACCTTGCCGTCGACGAGGATCCGGGCGACCTGGAGATTCGGCTTCCACACGCGACGCGTCTTGTTGTTCGCGTGCGAGACATTGTTCCCGAACGTCACGCCCTTGCTGCAGACGTAGCAACAACGGTTGGGGCTGGTGCGCTTGGTGGTGAGCTTCTTGGTGGTCATAGTCAGCCCTCGATCAGCTCGATCCGCGCCATCTCGGCGCCGTCACCCTTGCGGTGACCGATCTTGAGGATCCGGGTGTAGCCACCGGTGCGGGTGGCGAACTTCGGTCCGATCTCCTGGAAGAGCTTGTCGGCAGCGACCCGGTTCTGGACGTGCCGGCCGGCCAGGCGGCGGGCGTGAAGGGTCCCCGTCTTCGCCTTGGTGATCAGCTTCTCCACGAACGGTCGAAGCTCCTTGGCCTTTGCCTCGGTCGTCTCGATCGCGCCGTGCTCGATGAGCGCCATCGCCAGACCTCGCATCAGCGCGAGCTTCTGCTCGCTGGTACGCCGGAGCTGACGGCCGGCTTTCCGATGGCGCATCGTCCTATTCCTCTTCGTCGGGGGCGGCGGCGGCGGCGCGGCTGGGTGCGGTGCCCCAATCGGTCACCCGCACGCCCTCGGGCGACTCCTCGTAGCGCATCCCGAAATTCAGGCCTTCGCGCTCGAGCAGATCGGCGATCTCCTGGAGCGACTTCTTCCCGAAGTTCTTGACCTGCAGCATCTGTCCTTCCGTCTGGCGGACGAGGTCACCCAGGGTCCGGATGTCGGAGTTTTTGAGCGAGTTGACGGAGCGCACGGAGAGTTCGAGGTCGTCGATGTTGCTCTTGAACAGCTGCAGCAGGCGGCTGCCGTCTCCGGATGGATCGCCGCCCGCGAGCACACTGCCCTGGGCGTGCGAGCCGAAGCTCGCGAAATACTGGAAATGCGTCTGCGAGAGAGCGGCCGCATAACTGACCGCTTCCTCCGGCGTGAGCGTGCCGTTGGTCTCGACCGTGAGCACGAGACGATCGTAGTCCGTGCGCTGTCCGACCCGGGTCTCGGCGACCGAGAAGTTGACGCGGCGGACCGGGTTGTAGATGGAGTCGATCCGGACGAGATCCACGGGCAGGCCGCGATCCACCGGATGCTGGTCGGCCTCGACGTAACCGCGCCCCTTGTTGACGTACAGCTCGACGTTGATCTCGCGCTCGTCCTGGAGGGTGAACAGGTGATGCGTGCGGTCGTTGACACTGACGTTCCCGGTCTCCTCGATGTCGCCTGCCGTCACCGGTCCGGCCTCGCTCTTCGTGATGCGGATGATCGTCTCATCCACTTCCTCGGCGAGCGACAGCGTCAACGATTTCAGGTTGCCGATGATCTGGTGGACGTCCTCGACGACGCCCGGGATCGTCTGATGCTCGTGGAGCACGCCGTCGATGCGGAATGCCCAGACCGCCGAGCCGCGGAGCGATGAGAGCAGCATCCGCCGCATCGCGTTGCCGAGCGTGTGGCCGAAGCCCCGCTCGAGCGGCTGGAGCCGGAATTCCGCGACGTTGGGATTGTCTTCGCGCTTCGTCGCCTCGACGAGCTGCGGCCGGACGAGTCCGGAGAGATCGATTGCCTGTGCCATGTGTTCCTCGAAGTGGTCGCACCGGCTTCTGCCGGCGACGCCTCACCCCGCCCCTGACGCGCGGTGAGCTCGTACGGGAGTCAAGGTCCCGACCTGAAGAGAGGGGTTGCGTGCCCGCGTGACCGGGACACCCGCTCCCGACGCCCTCTCGCTACTTGCTATACAACTCGACGATGAGCTGCTCCTGCGCCGCGATCGGAATGTCGGTGCGGCTGGGGCGCTCCAGCATGCGTCCGCTGAAGGTGCCGCGGTCGACCGCGATCCAGGACAGCGGAGCGCCGCGTGAGGCCTGATCCATCGACGTGAGGATCGCGGCCTGCTCGCGCGACTTGGGACGCACGCGGATCTCCTGGCCGGGCTGCACGAGAAAGCTCGGAATGTCCACCTGCCGTCCGTTGACCTCGATGTGCCGGTGACGAATCACCTGGCGTGCCGCCTTGCGACTGGGCGCGAATCCCATGCGATAGACGATATTGTCCAGGCGGCTCTCGAGCGCGGCGAGAAGATTGTGTCCGGTGATGCCGGGCAACGTGGTCACGCGCTCGAAGGTATTGCGGAACTGCCGCTCGCTGACCGCGTAGATGCGCTTGACCTTCTGCTTCTCACGCAGCTGTTTGGAGTACTCGGACGACTTGCGGCGGCGCGCCGTCGTCTGCCCGTGCTGGCCGGGGGCATACGGCCGACGCTCGACGGGGCACTTCTCGGTGAAGCACTTCGTGCCCTTGAGGAAGAGCTTGGTCCCCTCGCGACGACACTGCCGGCAGCTCGGACCCGTGTAGCGCGACATGACTCAGACTCTCCGCCGCTTGGGGGGCCGGCAACCGTTGTGCGGGATCGGCGTGACATCCTTGATCGAGCGGATCTGGAGGCCGGCCGCGGCGAGCGCCTGGATGGCCGACTCGCGACCGGAGCCCGGGCCCTGCACGCGCACGTGTACCCGCTTGACGCCCAGTCCGAGCGCCTCGCGAGCACATCCCTCGGCGGCAACGGTCGCGGCGAAGGGAGTGGACTTCTTGGATCCCTTGAAGCCCGCCTTGCCGGCGGACGACCAGGAGACGGTATTGCCGTGCATGTCGGTGATGGTCACGATCATGTTGTTGAACGTCGCGTTGACGTGGGCAATCCCCTCGGATTCCACGACGCGCTTCGATTTCTTCGATGAGCCGGTTTTCGCAGTTGCCATGATTGACCTGGGTGCTATTTCGTGACCTTCTTCTTCCCCGCGATTGCGCGGCGTGGACCTTTCTTGGTACGCGCATTCGTGTGCGTGCGCTGTCCACGCACCGGCAGACCGCGGCGATGACGGATGCCGCGGTATGATCCGATGTCCATCAGTCGCTTGATGTTCATCGCGACTTCGGTGCGCAATGCTCCCTCGACGCGATGGTCGCGCTCGATCGCCTGGCGCAGACGGTTCACATCGGCGTCCGTCAGGTCACGAACGCGAAGCTCGGCGTTCACACCGGCTTCCGCGACGATCTTGCGCGCGACGGCCCGGCCGATGCCGAAGATGTATGTCAAGCCGATCTCGACTTTCTTCTCCCGCGGGAGATCGACGCCTGCTATGCGTGCCATAGGAGATCAGCCCTGACGCTGCTTGTGCTTGGGATTGCGCTTGCAGATGATGCGGGTGACGCCGTTGCGCTTGACGACCTTGCAGTGCTCGCAGATCGGCTTCACGCTGCTGCGAACTTTCACACGCGCTCCACTTTCAATGACGTGAATATTTCCGGCCAAGACATTTAAAATAATTGAGTTAGAGTGCACACGCAAGTCTCGCCCCGAGCCACCACTCAGCGCGCCGTGATCGACGCCCGAAGCTCCGCTAGCGCCGCAACGGGGTCAGCCGCAAGCGTGACCGCGCGCCCGACCACCAGATAGCTCGCTCCCTCGCGGGCGGCCTCGTCGGCCGTCATCGTCCGCGCCTGGTCGTGCGACGGAGCGCCGGCCGCGCGGATGCCCGGCACCAGGAGCGCGAGAGAGCGACCGTGGCGCCCTCGCACCGCCCGCAGCTCCGGACCTCCACACACGATGCCATGCGTGTCCGCGGCCGCAGCCAAAGCGGCCAATCGCAGCACCTCCGCCTCCACGGACTCCACCGGCCGGCCCCACAGCTCGGCCGCCGCCGCAGCATCGAGCGATGTGAGGAGCGTGACCGCGAGGACACCGCATTCGGCGCCCGCCCCCTCGACCGCCGCCTCGAGCATCACCCGGCCGCCCGAGGCATGCACCGAGAGAAGAGTCGCGCCCAATCCGGCGGCCGCCCGCGCCGCTCCCCGCACGGTGTTCGGGATGTCGTACAGCTTGAGATCGAGGAAGACCGACTTGCGCCGCTCCCTCAGCATCTCCACCGCTGCCGGGCCAGCGGCCGTGTACAGCTCGAGACCGACCTTGTAGAAATCGCAGCTCTCATCGAGGCGATCCACCAACGCCGTCGCGGCCGAGAGCGACGGCACGTCGAGGGCGACGATCAGGGGTGGCGTCACGCCGGCCAGCGCACGGATCCGATCAGCGACGCCAGCTCGGCGACGCCGTGCGCCCGACACCACTTCTCCAGCTCCAGGACGATCCGCGCCGGCGCGCGCGGATCGCGCAGCGCCGCCGTACCCACGCCCACCAGCGACGCTCCGGCCATGAGGTATTGCACGACATCCTCCCCGCGCGCGACGCCCCCGACTCCGATGAGCGGCACCGACACGGCGCGGCTCACCTTCCACGTCGCCAGCACACCGACCGGAAGCAGGCCGGCACCACTCACCCCACCGGTCCCGAACCCCAGAGCGGGGCGTCGATGCTCGATATCGATCACGAGGCCGGGAATCGTGTTCACCAGCGTGATACCGTCCGCTCCCGCATCGACTGCCCCCCGCGCGGCAGCTTCGAGGTCCCTCACTGTCGGAGAGAGTTTCACGAACAGCGGACGCCGCGTTGCGGCGCGCGCGCCGGCCACGACGGCTGCGAGCGATCGAGGGTCGGAACCGAACTCGAGTCCACCCGCCTTCACGTTTGGACAGCTCACGTTGAGCTCGAACGCATCGATCCCTCGCTCGCCATCCAAGCCGGCGACCACCTCGGCGTAGTCCTCGGCGATGTCCCCCACCACATTCACGATCACACGGGTCCCTCCGGCATGCTGGGCCAGCCAGGGGAGATCCTGTGAGCGCACGGCCTCCAATCCAGGATTGGCGAGCCCCACCGCGTTGATCATGCCGCCCGGAAACTCGGCCACTCGGGGCGCGGGCGCGCCGGCGCGGGGCTTGGGGCTCACCGCCTTGGTGACGAGCCCGCCGACCGCGTCGAGCGGCATCACTCCTTCGAGCTCCCGCCCGTATGCTGCAGTTCCGGCGGCCAGTACAATCGGATTCCGGAACCGAAGACCTGCGACGGAGCTCGAGAGCGCCCCACCCGACTCCTCGGTCGATCTGTCGCCGACCTTCCCGCTCATTGCGGCCGCGCGGGCGCGCTTTGCGTCGAGTTGAAGGTGCATCGGGACAGGGCGGGTGGCAGGGCGAGCTCGGAGCCGGTGGTCTGCGCCCCCGCGGCCTGCCCGGTGCCCGGCGTGATGAATGTCCCACGCTGGGTCGGCGGCGCACTTCCGGGAATTCCGGGCGGGAGGCTCGGGGTGGCGAGCGTTCCGGCTGATCCGGCGCTTCCGCTCCCGGACGTTTGGCCGCGCGATGCGCCTGTACCTCCCGCCGCGAGCGCGAGCTGGGGGTTGGCGGGAGGCGGATGAAGCTTTCGCAAGCTGTCCGCATAGCAGGGCGTTGTGACGGTCCACATCTGTAGCAGCAGGTTGTCCGCCTGTGAGTATCGCTCGAGCGAGGCGCTGTCCCCGCGCGTGAGCAGCGCCGCGTAGGGAGACGTCGGAAATTCCGCGATCAGGCGGCGCTGATATGTCTCGGCGGACTCGGGTCGCACGGCGCCCGCGGCGAGAAGAGCCTTCGGGGCGATCAGACTGCGGGGATAGCTACTCACCACGCGCTTGAAGAGCGTATGCGCCAGCGCATACGCGCGAAGGCTATCGCGCGCCACCTCGCCGGCAAGGAACAGCGCAGCGCCGGTGAAGTCGGTCCGGTCCTCCAACATCTTGACCAGCAGCAGCTCATCCTCGAGATGCTGCTGCGCGGGTGTCAGGCTGTTGCGCTCCCGATTGGCTCTGATCGCGTTCTCGACGTCCACCAGCGACTCGAGCGCTCCGAGCGACGCGAGGGTGAGTCGCGCTCCTGCGTCACGTCCGATGGCGGAGTCGCGGGCGAGCCGCTGGGCCAGTGCGTAGTGCCCGCGAGCCAGGGAGTCAGCGTGCGCACCCACCCAGAGATCGCCGACCAGGACGTGGAGCCGGGCACGGTTCAGCGCCGAGAGGCGCGACGCATCGTACATGCTCATGAGGCGCTCAACGCTAGCGCTCCGCCCGGCGCGCCAGAGCTCGCCGAAGAGTTCGGCCGGATTGCCTCCATCGTCTCCACTTCGGGCGCGCCGTGCGAGGAGCGACTCCGCCGGCACGTAGCGCTGCTGCGATAGGTACGCCGCGGCCAGCTCCCATTCCGCGGCACTGGCATCTGCTCGCCGCAGATAGGCGAGTGCGGTGTCCGTCTCGCCAAGAGCGATCGCCGAGCGGGCCGCCCAGAGTGCTGCCTCGCTCGCCACACGGGTGTCTCGCACGCCCAGGAGCGGGACAAGCAGTTGCCGGGCGGCGCTGAAATGACCCTGCTGCGTCAGGCAGCCGCCAAGCGCGAGCGCGGCTCGGTCGCGATGCTCGCGCGGCTGGCCGGAGAGCGCGACATACGTCTGCAGGCGAGGAACGCCCCTGGCGCAGTCGCCGGACAGCGCCCACCCGCGACCGGCAAGGTAGAGAGCGTCGTCGCGCCAGCGACCCTTTCCATACCGGACCAGCACCGTCTCCGCCTTCAACGCGGCGGTGCCGTAGTAGCCCTGAGCCTCCGAGCCATGTCCCGTCCGGGCCGCCTTGTCGCCGCGCTTCTCGGCCTGCCGGGCGTTGTAGATGCCGTTGAAGTACGCGCAGCCGGAGATCATCACAGCCAGCAGAGGAAGCGCGACGCGCCTCATGGCGAACCCGGGCCGAGTCGGCGGTCGTAGCGGTTCAGATACTCGACCGTCGCATCGGCGATCGCCGCGGCGATCTCGCTCTGGCGCCGGGGATCGGCGAGAAAGCGCGACTCCTCGGCGTTCGTTCCGAAGCCGATCTCCACCAGCACGGCGGGCATGTAGGCGGTGACCAGCACTCGAAAGCCGGCCTGCTTCACGCCGCGGTCCGGCCCCGGATGAATGCGCCCGAGACCCCGCTCGATCAGCGCGGCCAGATCGCTGGACTCGCGCAGGTGCTCATTCTGCGCCATGTCGTTGATGATGAAGTTCAGTGGATCTCCCTGAGACGCGGCGGCTCCGGTCTCGAACCGAATCGCCTCGTTCTCCATGCGCTCCACCCGCCGGTCGTCCTCGGTCCTGGCCTCGGCCAGAAAATACGTCTCGAATCCTCGCGCCTTCTCGGGCCGGATCCACTGCAGATTTGCGGCGTTCACGTGGACGGAGACGAACACGTCCCCGTGGAATTCGTTGGCGAGTCGGCCGCGGTCGGAGAGCGCGATGAGAGTATCCGTGGTCCGGGTCATCAGGACATCGATGCCGCGACCGCGAAGGATCTGTGACAGCTTCTGCGAGACCGAGAGGGTGATGTCCTTCTCGTCGATCTTCGGCCAGGCGCCAATGGGCCCGCTCATCCCATGATCCGGTCCGCCGTGGCCCGCGTCCACGACCACGCGGCGGCCGCGTCCTGCGCGGCGAGCCGGGCGTTCCCTCGCTCCGGCGGCGGAGCCGAGTGCGACGCTGCGCGCCGGCGACGCGCTCTCCGTGCCCCAGCGGAGCTCGACTCGGCGGCGGTCGTACACGAGTTGGCCCGGCGCCAGACGCGGAATGAGCTCGGTGACGACCTGCAAGGGGACGAACAGGTGCCCCTCTCGTGAAAAGGGGGCGCGCGCCAGAGGGAAGATGAGGGGTCCCTGACGGGCATATGGAGCGAGCTCCACCAGCTCCAGCTCCGCGCCGGCAATCCCGACGAGGACATGACCCACTCCAACGGGCCGCACCGACAGCGGAATCACCGGGCCGAGCTGATCGATCGGCACGACGGAGCCCTCGGACGTCGTCGTGATCGGGACGCTCGATTGGCTGCCTGGCGCGTGCAGCGCGAGCGCGAGCGCGGCCGGAGAGGCGAGCTGCATCGCGAGCAGGGCCAGCGCGATCATCTGGTGCGCGCGGCCCGCGCCATGTCGCGCTCGTCCTCGCGACGCTTCTGGTCGGCCCGCTTGTCGTGCAGCTGCTTTCCCCGGGCGAGCGCCACTGTCACCTTCGCCTTGCCTCGCGTGAAGTACAGGTCGAGCGGGATCAGGGTCAACCCCTGTCTCTCGACGGCGCCGATCAGCTTACGAATCTCCTTCTTGTGGAGGAGGAGCTTGCGAGTGCGCGTCGGTTCGTGATTGAACTGGTTGCCCTGATCGTACGGCGAGATGTGGAGGTTGAGGAGGAAGACCTCCCCCGCCTGCACGATCGCGTACGCGTCGGCCATCGTCACCTTCGAGGCTCGAAGCGACTTGACTTCGGTCCCGGTGAGCACCAAGCCGGCCTCCCACGTCTCCAGGATGTGGTAGTCATGGCGGGCCCGTTTGTTCCTGGCGACGCTCTGGCGCTGCTCATCGGGCGGCGTGGTGATCACAGGCAAGGAGGGAGGCGGACCGGAAGGCAAGAATGTCGCGCGCGTGGAGCAACTTAGACGGCGCGCTGAGGCCAAGCAACTACAGTCGCGCGTTGACTTTGCGCGGCAGCTCGGCTAATCTTCCCACCAGTCGCCGGCGAGCCCTCGGGCAGTGCCGGCGATATGACATCGCGGCGGATCGACAGAGCCGTGTCGGCAACGGATGCGTGTCTGCTCAGATGGCGGAATTGGTATACGCGCATGGCTCAGGACCATGTGGCAGCAATGCCGTGGGGGTTCGAGTCCCCCTCTGAGCACTCGATGAGGAACGGGCGACACCGGTGGTGTCGCCGTTTCTTCATCCGAAGACCGCTCTCAGCGCGGGTTGGCCTGCATGACGGCGTGGGCAGCCTGGTCGGGGAGTGTCGCTTCCCCGAACTGGACGCGCAACGACGCGTTGGACTCGGCGAGATAGTGCGAGAGCATGTCTCCGGCTCGGGCAACCATCTCGCCACTCACCGCATCGCTACGGCCGGCAAATCGGAGCAGCGCACGACCCAGGTGCCAGCCGGAGCCCGCCCCTTCGCGATTGGTCAGCGCGTCGCCGTACGTGCGGAGCCGCAGATTGAGCTGGCGCTCCGCGACGCGAAGCTTGCCGGGAGCGATGGAGGGATCGCGCGCCAATGACGCGGCGAGTGCGCGCGCGACGAGTGACGCCGTGCGGTCATCGAGCGCATCCCGCTGCGCCCCGAGCAGTCCCACCGCCCAGCGCGCGTAGCGCAGCTCCCAGCGGGCGTGGTCCAGATCCCCATCGGCCGCGACCGTCGCCAGCCATTCGACGTCGCCGGCCGGGGGCTCTCGTCCGAGCGCCGCCACGTACGCTGCGGCACGCATCTCGAGCGCGCGACGGCTGCGCCAGGTTGCCCACCAGCTGACCAGCGGCCGCAGAGCGACGGGCGAGGAGGACACGACGTCAACCCTGGAGGATCGGCAATCCTACCTTGCGGCGGACGGCCGGCTCGCCGTGGAGTAGATCGGAAAGATGGACCCCCTCCAGCACTTCATCGATGCGGCGCTGGAGCATGATCCAGACCGGCCGGATGCTGCAGTCGTGGTCGGCGGCGCATCGCTCGTCGTCTATCGGATGGGTGACGCAGTGCAGGTCGAAGGTCTGCAGCTCCGACGCGCCGATGACCTCGCGGATGGAGATCTCCTCCGGAGGGCGGGAGAGCAGATATCCGCCGCGCGCACCGCGCACGCTCTTCACGATGTTCGCTCGCCGGAGGCGGAGAAGGATCTGCTCGACGTAATCGGCGGGAAGCTTCTCGCGCGCGGCGATATCGCGGCCTGCTATCGCGCCTTCGGAGGCGCGACGCGCCAGGTGCAGCGTACAGATGACACCGTACTCCGCCCACGTGGTAATGCGCACGACTGGAGGTTATTGCCGGAGGAGAGGTTGGACAAGTGCCGCCCGAGGTCTCTCCTCACCCGCCGGACGCACCCCCGTGCGCCCCGCCCGGCACCCCGATCTCCGTCATCTTCCGCATGTCGAGCGCCTCGTCGATCTGCCGGTCGGAAAGGACGTGCTCCCGCTTCACCAGCTCCCGGATGAGGACGTTCTCCTTCACGGATTGCTTGCTGATCTCGGCCGCTCGGGCGTAGCCGATCTGCGGGGCGAGAGCCGTGGCCAGCGCCGCGGAGCGCTCCAGCCAGTAGCCGCACATCTCGGCGTTCGCCTCGATCCCGCGCACACATCGCTCGTCGAGAGCGGTCGCAGCACCGGTGAGGATCTGGAGCGAGAGCATCAGGTTGTGCGCGATGACGGGCATCATCACGTTGAGCTCGAGCTGTCCATGCTCGGCCGAGATCGCGACGCAGCTGTCGTTGCCCATCACCTGATAGCACACCTGGTTGACCATCTCGGGAATGGACGGATTCACCTTTCCCGGCATGATCGACGATCCCGGTTGCACGGCCGGGAGACGGATCTCGTCCAGGCCGGTGCGGGGCCCGCTCGCCAGCAGGCGCAGGTCGCTCGCGATTTTGCTGAGATCCAGCGCCAGTGTTCTCAGCTGTGCGCTGAGCGCCGCGGCGTCACCCATACTCTGCATCAACTGGATCCGGTCGGCCCCCTCACGGAGCTCGAGACCGGAGATCGCTCGGAGATGCGCGACCATCCTGGTCGGATATTCCGGCTCGGCGTTGACGCCCGTGCCCACAGCGGTGCCACCGATGCCGAGGTCGCGCAGAAAGTCGGCCGCCTGCTCGATGCGCTTGATGTTGCGCGCGATCGTTCCGCCGTAGGCCGTGAACTCCTGTCCCAAGCGAATGGGCATGGCGTCCTGGAGATGGGTGCGCCCGGATTTCAGCACGTCGTCGAACTGGTGCCCCTTGGCAAAGAGACTGGCCTGGAGCGCGCGGAAGGCCGCCAGCAGACCGTGCCCCGTCCCGACGGAATCGGTCACGCCGTCCACCAGCGCGAGGCACCCCAGGCGGATGGCGGTCGGGATGACATCGTTCGTGGACTGCGCCATGTTGACGTGATCGTTCGGGTGCACCGGCGCGTAGGCACCGCGAGCGCTACCGAGCAGCTCGTTGGCGCGGTTCGCCAGCACCTCGTTGACGTTCATGTTGTGTGACGTCCCGGCGCCGGCCTGGTACACGTCGACGACGAAGTTCTCGCGATGCTGCCCCGCCAGCACCTCGTCCGCGGCGCGCACGATCGCATCCGCGAGACCCGGGTCGAGTCTCCCGGTGTCCCGGTGGGTCAGAGCCGCCGCCTTCTTGATCCAGACGGTCGCCGTGACGAACGCCGGCAGAGGTCGGAGGCCGCTGATCGGAAAGTTCTCGCGCGCCCGCATCGTCTGGACGCCGTACAGCGCCGCGCTCGGAACCTGCAGCGAGCCGAGGGGATCGCGCTCGGTGCGTGTCTCAGCCATGTCCGTTCTCCGCAGGGATGTACCGGTGAGGGCTCGGAGACCTCACCGCGCCACGCCAAAGCTCGAGATCACGAGCAGCTGCGCCGATCCGAGGTCTCGATGAACGATGCGGATCCGCGACGCATCGACGTGACGGAGCCCGCCGCCTGCATCGCGCCATCCGCCGACCAGCGCCGCGGGGATCACAGCCGAGCCGTCATCCACCAGTGCGCAGGCAATCTGCTGGTCGAGCCTCGCGGAGCCGACGGTCGCGTACTCGAGCGACAGCTGCAGCTTCGACGTCGCATCGCCGGCGGGCGTCCATGTGACGGGAATTCCCTGCCCCACAGCCGGAGCGGCGGTGATGCTTCCGAGCGAGAACGCCTCCGACGTCCGGATCGAGATCGTCGCCGCCGGAAATCCGCCCGGAGAGCCGGGCACGCTGAACATCGCGACGGCGCCCGGAGAATACGAGACGCCACCTAGGCCTGGAAGAACATAGCTCTGCACCCCGTTCTGGGACGCCGGCTTGAGCTGACCCGACGCCGCGCCAACCGTGACGCCGATGCTGTCTCCGGCGCTCACGTAGACGAGGGTGTCTCGCGACACGATCGGTGAGGCCGTGAACGGAAGGATGGCGCACGAGTCCTGAGAGATCGTGCTTGTGGGGAGCTGCACGCCCGAGGTTCGATAGAAGACGGCGACCGGGCGAGTGGTGTACGCCTGCCCTTCGCCCGCAGCCTCGAGGGTGATCACGCCGAAATCCAGCGTCGGGCGACTGTCGGTGACTCCGCTGCACGCTGCCGACAGCGCCAGCGCCGCCGAGCCAACCGCTCTCCCCGAACCCATACGTCCTCTCACCTCTCTCCTATCTCGTGATGGGGATCCGCAACGCGAGAGCGAAGCGGTTGAAGTAATTGAACAGCGCGATCACGGCGGTGATCTCGACAATCTGCGCCGCTGTCCAGTGTCGCGCGAGTGTCGCATGGAGCTCCTCCGTCACCGCCGTGCCCACAGGCGTCATCGCGCTCGCGTAGGCGAGGGCGCTGTCCCACGACGGCTCGAACGCGACGCCATCGCCGACTCGCGCCGCGCGAAGCTGCGCCTCGGTCGCACCCAGCCGCCTTGCCAAGGCGGTGTGTGAGGCGAGTCAGTACTCGCATCCGTTCAATTCCGAGACGCGAAGCGTCAGCAGCTCCTTGAGAAGGGCCGGCACGTCTCCTCCGCCCAGCACCGCGCGCATGTGGGCGAAGAGCGTCTCCACGATGTCCGGACGGTGGGCCGCGGCCCGGAACAGGTTCGGGATGTTGCCGCGCTCCCGCAGGAGTGCCTCGAAGAGCTGTCGCGTGCTACCGGTCACATCGTCGGGGCCGAGTAGCGGCACCCTCGCGTCATCATGCACCGCCCGGATCCTCCCGCGAATGGGTCGACGGGAGCAGCATGGCCAGACCCGAGCCGGCACCCGCCATCGCGAGCGCGAGCATGGCAATGGACAGGCCATGCAGACGACCGAAGGCCACGCGCCTCGGATCGTTGGCGGCCAGCTCGCCAACCGGACCACCGATCGAGCCGCGCACCCGCTCGATCGCCCGGCCGACGACCAGCTGGTCGCCCGCACATGCCGCCGCCATGAGAACCCCGGCTGCGAAACAGGGCGAGCGGCGCTGGTCTCGAGCGAGTCCGATGGCGACCGCACCGAGCGCGCCTCCGCACACGAACCCAGAGAGGAACAACGGCGGCAGCACGCCCCCGATGACGCCTCCCGCGAGCGCGGCCGAGGGAAGGAGCCGGAAGGCGGCGGGCGCCAGTACCGCGGCGAACAGGATCGCCGCGCCAAGCCAGCCGGAGAGCAGCACGACGACCGTCATTCTGAGACGGCGCGATGCGGATCGGCGCTCGCCTACCGTCATCACCAGCTCCCCACGATCCGCGCCGCCCCATTCAGGAAGGGATTGCTGTGTTTCTCCTCTCCGATCGTGGTCGCCGGACCATGGCCGGGATAGACGATCGTCGAATCGGGAAGCTCGGCAATTGCCGCCAGCGTGCGAGCGAGATGCGCAGGATTCGCCAGTGGAAGATCGGTCCTCCCCACGGACCCCGCAAAGAGACAGTCCCCGACGAAGGCGACGCCGTGTCCGTGGAGCACGACATGACCCGGGGCGTGTCCGGGTGCGTGCATCACCGTGAAGCGGAGCGACGAGAGCTCGAGCATCTCCCCGTCCGCGAGATCGCGATCGGGGGCCGGGGGCGTCTCGATGCGCACTCCAAACAGCAATCCGTGCTGCACCGCCGAATCGTAGAGCGGTCTGTCGAGCGGGTGGAGGTGAACCGGCGCCCCGGTCGCGCGCTTCACCGCGGCGATCGCTCCGACGTGATCCACGTGTCCGTGCGTGACCCAGATGGCCTGGATCGTCACCTCTTCCGCGGCCGCCGCGGCCAGGAGACGCTCGGCGTCTTCGCCCGGATCGATGAGCGCCCCCACTGCCGACGTCTCGTCCATGACGAGGTACGCATTCTCCTGGAACGGGCCGGTCGCGATCTGCACCACCTTCACGACGACGCACTCACACTGCGTACCCCCCGGTTCCCGCGATGTGCGGGGTCCCGCGGTGAGTCAGAGCCGTCAGATACTTCTCGACCGCGATCGCAGCCGTCGTCCCGTCGCCGGCCGCCGTCGTCACCTGCCTGGTGAGCTGCGATCGCAGATCGCCCGCCGCAAAGAGGCCCGGGATCGTCGTCTCCATGTTCTCATCTGTCTTGATGTATCCGCCGGCGTCGTGCTCCACATGTCCGTCGATGACCCCGGTGTTGGGCCGGAAGCCGACGAAGATGAAAATGCCGGTCGCAGAAAGCTCTGTGTGTTCATCGGTGAGCACGTTGCGGAGATGGAGCCGGCTCACGAGCCCCCTCTGGTCGGCGTCGATCCTCTCGACGACGGTGTTCCATACGGTCACGATCTTCGGGTTCTCGAACACGCGCTTCTGTACGATCTTTGACGCGCGCAGCTCGTCTCGCCGGTGGATGAGATAGACCTTCTCCGCATAGCGCGTGAGGAAGTCGCTCTCTTCGGCGGCCGCATCGCCCCCGCCGACGACCGCGATCGTGTGGCCCTTGAAGAACGCTCCGTCGCAGATGGCGCAGTAGGAGACTCCCTTGCCGGCGTACTCCAGCTCTCCGGGAACGCCGAGCTTGATCGGGGTACCTCCGGCCGTCAGGATCACGGCCGGAGACCGGTACACGTCGCCTCCCTCGGCGACCGTCTCGAAGCCGCCGTCGGGGCGCTTGCGGATCGCCTCCACCACCACACCGGTCCGGATCTCGGCGCCGAACTTCCGCGCGTGGCCCTCGAACCTCTGCGCGAGATCCCAGCCTTCGATGTGCTCGAATCCCGGGTAGTCCTCGATGATCTCGGTATTGAGCAGCTCGCCTCCGGGGGCGCCGCGCTCGAGGAGCACCGTCTTTAGCATCGACCTGCCGGCATACATGGCCGCGGTGAGCCCGGCCGGTCCGGCCCCGACGATCACGAGTTGGTACGAGTGCGTCTCAGGCATGTGCGACTAGGAGAGATGTCAGCGCGTCTGCGCGTCATTCGGTTTGCCGAGGGCGAGCAGTGCGAGTGCGCCGTGGCAATGCGACACCGTGCCGACGAGAAACTTGGCCGGCGCGGATGCGGCAACCTCCGCAACCAGTCGGTCGGCGGCGAGCACAACCGCTGTGTCGAACATCCCGACGCCGTACGCTCGGTGCTCACAGTGGAAAACGATCGGGCCGTGAATCTCGTGCCCGCGCTGCCGCTCGGCCGCGACGTACGCGCGAAGTGCCGGTGGCATGCTCCAGCTCCGGGGACCCCGGATCTCGGGGCAGATCGGCGGCTCGATGCAATTGATCGGGCAGATCCATTCGGCGAAGCTGCCGAGGTGTATGCCGCCCGAACCCGCCATCTGCCAGGGAAGGTTGGGAGGACGCCGCAGCGGCTCGGTGACGATGTCCCGTCCCGGCCACCGCTCGCGCGCCCGATCGAGCAGCCATCCGTACATCAGGTGCGGCATCAGAGGCGACGGGACGATCGCGTCTTCGAGGGACGCTCCGGGATCGCGGGCGGCGTCGTCGAGATACTCCCGGAAGAAGCCGGTCCAGTCGGCTTCGACGACCGTCGCGGCGGGGGAGGACCCGATCTCGCCGAGCGCCTGTCGTGCTTCCGTCGCGACGCGGCAGAGCGGATCCCGATCCACGACGACCAGGTGGCGCCAGGACAACGCGCCGGCGGCCGCGGCACGGCCCAGCTGTCGAACGTAGTACGTCCCGTAGCAACCGCCACCCACGACCACGATCGTCCCGTAGCGCAGCGGCGCAGGCCGCGACATCCGGCGGGGCCGGGCCGCGAGAACCTCAGCGCACATGCCGGCCACCGTCCACGATGAGAGTCTCCCCGGTCACGTAATCCGCTTCGAGTAGATAGATCACCGCGCGCGAGACGTCGTCGGGAGAGCCGATCCGGCCGAGGGGGGTGGTGCTGGCGAGTCGCTCGGCGTCGGCGGACGAGAAGGCCTCCGGCAGGAGCACCGCTCCGGGCGCGATCGCGTTGACACGGACCGTCGGGGCGAGAACGCGCGCCAGTGATTCCGTCATGTGGATCACACCGGCCTTCGTGATCCCGTGCGGGACGTACGCCGGCCACGCCTCCAGCCCGGCCAGATCCGCGATGTTGATGATGGCGCCCCCTCCCCGCGACGTCATCGCGCGTCCGGCCGCCACGGCGCAGAAGAACGGCGCGCGCAAGTTGAGCGCGAACATCTCATCCCATTGCGACTCGGTCACGCTCTCCAGCGGGGTACGGAGCATGATGGCCGCGGAGTTGACCAGGATGTCGAGGCCACCCGCGCGGGTCACGACATCGTCGATGAGCCTGGCCGGCTCTCCCGGGCGCGAGAGATCGCCCTGCACGAGCCAGCCCTCTCCCCCGGCCCGCTCGATCTGGGCGAGTGTCTCGCGCGCGCCATCGCCGGACGCGTTGTAGTGCACCACCACGCGCGCGCCCCAGCCCGCGAGGGCGATCGCGATCGCCTGTCCCACTCGGCGCCCCGCGCCGGTCACGAGAGCAATGCGTCCCGCGGAATCCACGCTAGAGCGCGAGCGCCGCGAGAATATCCGCTGGGGCCGGCGATCCCCGCGCGGCGAAGGCGATCGAGCCGTCTCGCTTTATCGCGTAGACGGTCCGCTGGATGCCCTGCCCGTCCTCCTTGAGCGCTCCATACTCGCGCGACACCGCTCGGTCGGCGTCGCTCAGGAGGGGGAAATCGAACTCCATCTTTTCGGCGTAGCGCGCATGCGCCTCGACCGGAGCCGGGTTGACCCCGAACGGCAGCGCCCCGGCATTGACGAAGCTCATCATCTCATCGCGCACGGCGGAGAGTTGACGGTTTCATCCGGGAGTATTGTTGCCCGGGTAGAAGATCAGCACTGCCGATCCTCGCTGGAGCAGTTCGGCCAGATGGTACTCGTACCCATCGCTCGCCGGCAGCGTGAAGTCGGGAGCCGTCGCGCCGACGGCGAGCAGCGTCGTCATCATGCAACCTTCTCCCGATCGCTCCGCTCCCGGACGCGCGCATCCTGGCGATCCAGCCATTCGCCCGGCACGCTCATGCAGCCGATGACGCGCGCGCCCTCCCTGGCCCCGTGCCAGTCGGAGCCACCGCTCGGGAGCATCTGCAGATGCTCCACCAGCGCGGCGATGCGTCGCGTGTCCTCAAGCCCGTGTCCAGGATGCCGCACCTCGGCCCCATCCAGTCCGACGGCGGCCAGCTCTTCCAGCCGCTGCCTGGTGCCAGTGGGGCCGGGGTGGGCGAGGATGGCGAGGCCGCCAGCATCGTGAATCATCTCGATGGCGCGGGCCACCGACAGCCGATGCTTCCCGACAAACGCCGGACGTCCGGTGCCGAGGTAGCGCTCGAAGGCCTCTCGCGGATCGCGCACCCAGCCACCCTCCACCAGCGCCTTCGCAACGTGCGGACGGCCGATTGCGCCGTCGCCGGCCTGGGCCAGCACCGCGCGCATTGTCACCGGCACGCCAAGCTGGTTGAGAGTCGCCACCATTCGCTCGGCACGCACCCGGCGAGCGCCCCGCAACAGCACGAGGTCCGGCTCGAGCGACTCGGAGCGCGCAAGGTGAAGTCCGAGCACATGAGTCTCGAGCTCATCCTCGACGGCGCTGAGCTCCACACCGGCAACGACGCGAACGCCGAACCGGCGTCCCGCGTCCTGGGCCTCGGCGACGCCGGCTACGGTATCGTGATCGGTGAGAGCGATGGCGATGATTCCGGCACGCCAGGCGGCCTCCACGACCTCGCTCGGAGTTGCCGCGCCATCGGACGCGGTCGAGTGCATGTGCAGGTCCACGTGCCGTAGCGATGCCGTGCTCGACGGACTGGTCGGAGAGGTCACAGGCTGTACCCCGCGTCCGGCGACGTGAAGCTCGGCTGCGACATCTCGAACAGACGCACGAGGTCGGCGTCGGACATCTCGGCCAGCGATGGCTCGCGCCACCGCGCTCTCTGCGGGGAATAACGCGTCGCCCTCACCTCGCGTGAGGATCCCTCTTCGTGCACGAAGAGCAGCGTGAACTCGTCGCGATCGTACTGCGTGACGCGTCCAGAGGGCGTGACCTTCCATGTCCGTCCATCGACGGTCACCGTGCGCGCAGGCATGTCAGTCCGGCTCCACTTGCTGATAGATACGAACGGCCTCGGCATACGCGTGCGGTGCCCCGTCGAGAGCGGCAGCCAGGGTAGCCGTGTCGGAGGCTTCGACGAACTCGATGTACGCTCCCGGAAGATCGGTTTCCTCGAACAGCCAGAAGTGGCAACGTGCGCGCTCGTAGTGCATCCGGCGGGCGCGGATACGCTCGAGGAATCTCGGCCGCTCGGCGATTGGCACGACGGTTCGTTGGAGGACGAGGGAGCGGGACACGGTCAGATTCCAGTTTCCGGAAAGCTCTCGATGCTGCGCTTGATCGCTGCCAGGAACTGGTCCGCGACCGCCCCATCGATGATCCGATGGTCGAAGGAGATCGAGAAGAAGGCGCACGTGCGGATCGCGATCGTGTCCTCCCCGTCCGCGCCCGCGATGACGCGTGGGCGCTTCTCGATGGTCCCGACGCCCAGAATAGCCACCTGCGGCTGGCTGATGATCGGCGTGCCCATCAGCGATCCGAAAACACCGGGGTTCGTGATCGTGAACGTGCCGTCCTGTACCTCGCTCGGTTGGAGCTTCTTCGCCCGTGCGCGCGCGGCCAGGTCGTTGAGCGCGACGGTGATTCCGGTGAGGGACAGACGATCCGCGCTCCTGATCACGGGCACGATCAGCCCCCAATCGAGCGCCACGGCGACCCCGATGTTGTACTGCTTGCGGTAGATGACGCTCGCCCCCGCAACGGACGAGTTCACGACCGGAAACGCCTTCAGCGCGTCCACCACCGATTTGATGATGAACGGCATGTAGGTCAGCTTCTGCCCGCTCGACGCCTCGAAGGCCGCGCGATGTTTGACGCGAAGTCGCGCCACTCTTGTGAAGTCGATCTCCATGAAGGACGTCACGTGCGCGGAGGTACGCCGGGAGGCGACCATGTGCTCGCTGATGCGCTGGCGCATGACCGACATCGGCTCCACGAGATCGCCGTCCCAGGGCTCGGGGAGGGGCGCATGCTGGTCGGTACCGGCCGGCGCGTGCATCGATGGAGGCGCGGCACCGCGGCCGGGCGCCCCGACCGGGCGTGCGGCAGCGGAGTCCAGAACGCCCATGATATCCTTCTTGGTCACGCGACCGGCGATGCCGGAGCCCCGCACGGCGGCGATCTCGATGCCGTGCTCGGCAGCGATCTTCCGAACGAGAGGCGATGAGCGGGTACGGATTCTCTCCTCGAAGCTGCTGCCGTTTCCCGCGGGTGACGAGCCAGCGGGAGGTGAGGCGACCGGCCCGACGGGAGGCGCGGCGATCGGCTGGGAAGGGCCGGACGCGGCCTCGACATCTGCGGCTTTCGGGGGGGCGGTGGCCGTGACCAGTGCGCCCTTCTCGGTGTCCAGGCGGGCGACCACGGTCTGCACCGGCACGGTCTGCCCCTCCGTCACGAGAATCTCCGCCAGGACGCCAGCCGAGGGGGCCGGAATCTCGGCGTCCACCTTGTCGGTGGAGATCTCGAAGATCGGCTCGTCGCGCTTGACATCGTCGCCGACCTTCTTGAGCCACCGCGATAAGGTGCCCTCGGCGATCGATTCGCCCATCTGCGGCATGATGACATCGATGCGTGCCACGGAGATCAACCTCGGTCTGAGTTTCGCTCTGCCCCGCTGTTGCGCCACATCCGCCATAGCACGCCGCCCGGAAGCAGCACCAGCCCGAGCAGCGCGCCCGTCAACAAATATGCTCCGCCATGACAGGCCGGAATGCCCTCGGCCGGCGGCTGGCATCGCTGCAGCGATCCGACCAGCCGGCCCACCGCCACCGCCACCATCCCGCCGCCAAAAAAGCCGGGGAGCGCCAGCAGGCACCCGACGGCGTAACGCGAGCGCCCGCCGGCCCCGGAGCCAGCCGTCAATACGCCGCCAGACGCCGAGCCACCGCCACGATGTCGGCCGTCTGCGGGAGAACGTAATCTTCCAGCGGGGGCGAGTAGGGCAAGGGCACGTCGGCCGCCGTCACCCGGAGAATCGGCGCGTCCAGCCACTCGAACGCGCGCTCGGTGATGCGCGCGGTGATCTCCCCCGCGATTCCTCCGGTGCGAGTATCCTCGTGCACGATCAGAACACGATTTGTCTTCTTGACGGTCGCGATGATCGCGTCGTCATCCATCGGCAGCAGTGAGCGCAGATCGAGCACCTCGACCGACAGACCGTCCTCCTTCTGGAGCTGGTCCGCGGCCTCGAGCGACTTCCACACGGTGGCGGCGTAGGTGATGATGGACAGGTCCTTTCCCTCTCGCGCGAGTCGCGCCTTGCCGATCGGCACCACGTGGTCGCCGTCCGGCATCTCCTCCTTGATGCGACGATACAGATACTTGTGCTCGAAGAAGAGCACTGGATCGTCGTCGCGGATCGCCGCCTTCAGCAGTCCCTTCGCATCGCTGGCCGTGGCCGGATACACGATCTTGAGCCCGGGAGTGTGCAGAAACGCCGCCTCGGGGTTCTGCGAGTGGAACGGCCCACCGCGCACATAGCCCCCGCTCGGCCCGCGCACGACGATCGGACAGGGGAGAAAGGCCCGGTAGCGAGCGGTCGCCACGTAGTTGGTGAGCATGTCGTACGCGCACGAGATGAAGTCGATGAACTGCATCTCGCACACCGGGCGCATTCCCATGTGGGCCGCGCCGGCCGCGGCACCGACGATCGCCGCCTCCGAGATGGGGGTATCGATCACACGGCTCTCCCCGAAGCGATCGATCAGCCCCTCGGTGACCTTGAAAGCGCCGCCATATTTGCCGATGTCCTCCCCCAACACGAACACGGCCGGATCGCGCTCCATCTCCTCGAACAGTCCCTGGCGAATTGCCTCGAGATAGGTGACCTCAGCCATTGAAGCTTCCCCACCCGGCCGGCCGTTCGTGCTCGGCGACCGCGGATCCGACGCCCTGCCGATACCAGAGAGGCTCCACCGTGGAAGGGTCGGCGTAGACGCCGGACAGCGCGTCCTCTGGCGCCGGCATCGGCGAGGCGTCGGCGACGTCGGTTGCCTCATCGATCTCGGAGAGGATGCGCGCGTCGATCGCACGGAGCTCGCGCGGGGTGACGTCCTCGACTGTCGTCAGATAACGCTCGTAGCGATCGATCGGGTCGTTGTCCCGGGCCCACCGCTCGATCTCCCCGTCGGGCACGTACGACTGATTGTCGTGCTCCGCGTGTCCCTTCCGACGGAAGGTCATCAGCTCGATGAGCGTGACTCCCTCGCCCCGGCGAGCGCGGTCGACGGCCCGCTTGGTGACGTCGTACGTCGCCAGCACGTCGTTGCCATCCGCGCGCTCGCCGGGAATTCCGTAGGCCAGCGCTTTGTCCCGTAATTCCTTCACCGCGCTCTGCCGGCTGTTTGGTGTGGAGTACGCGTAGCCATTGTTCTCGACGACGACCACCAGCGGGCAGCGCTGCACGGCGGCCAGATTGATGCCCTCGTGGAACGCCCCAGTGGAGGTCGCTCCGTCGCCGACGTAGACGAGCCCGACGCGATTCTCGCCGCGGAGCTTGAACGACAGCGTCACTCCGGCCATGACCGGCACCATGTCGCCCAAGTGCGAGATCTGGCCGATGAAGCCGCGCTGGAGATCCCCGAAGTGGATGTTCAGCTCCCGTCCTCGAGTTGGCGAGTCGCCCTTGGCCATGTACTGCCTCAGGATCTCGACCGGCCGCGCCCCCTGCACCAGCATCGAGCCGAGATTGCGGATCAGCGGCGAGAGGAAATCTCCCTTCGCGCGATCGAGCGCGTAGGCGCTCCCGACGGCGTCGGCCTCCTGACCCAGCGACCGAAAGAGTCCGCCGACCACCTTCGTCTGGCGATACAGATTCACCAGACGCTCCTCGAGGGAGCGAGTGAGCCGCATGTAATAGTAGAGCTCGGTGCGCTGCTCGCGCCCGAGCGCCGACGACGGCCGCGGGACCGGTTCAGCGGCCGGACGCTCAGCGGAAGTGCGACGCGCCGGGGCTCGCGATGCCATCAGTAGGCGGCCTTGAGCCGATGCGAGGGGTCCGCAGAGCGGTGCACGACGACGAAGAATCGCTTCACGTTGCGATCGAGACGGCTCTCTCCCATCTGGTCCGTCACCGCCTCGATCCGGGTGTAGTGGCCGCCCTCGGATACCGCCTCGATTCTCAGCGTCCCGAGAGTGCCCCGGTAGGCGCGGACATTCTCCGCCGGAGCGGACGACGGAAGTCCGAGCGCCGGGAAGAAGCTGTCCGCTGCATCGAGCACCTGGATCGGGGGTACGTGCGTGCGATAGTAGTGGCGCATCGCGTCAGCGCTCACCGCGCGCGTTCTTGACTTCCTGCAGCCAGTCCACGCGCTCGAGCTTCTGGGTGGAGTCGCGCCGGAACTGGACCGCCAGCGCCCAGTTGCCCGGCGTCACGAAGTCCAGCGTGGCGTAATACGTCCCGACCTCCGGACCACGGATGAGTACGTCCCACGGATTGAGGCTGTGCGTGCTGTCGCTGGCGAAGATCCGCCCTTCCCCCTGCTGGATGGGCTGGCCCGAGTCCTTGTCGCGCACGACGACCTTGTACCTGGTCTTCTCCCTGGCGTGCGGAGGAAGGGGATTGGCGCTGATCCGGAAGGCGAAGTGATCGGACATTCCGCGAAAATCCGTTCCCGGATCGGGAGGGGTGCAGGCCGCCGCCGCGGCGGCCAGGGCGAGATGCCACGCCAGTCGGCCGGCCGGACTCACGTCGCGTAGTACTCGATGCCGAGGTGGGTGATCTGATCCTCGCCCATGAGGTAGCGCAACGTGTTCTTGAGCTTGGTCTGCTGGATGAACAGATCGTGCTCCGGCTGCAGCCCCGGGGCGGCCATAGGGCTCTTGAAGTAGAAGCTGAGCCACTCCTGAATTCCCTTCATCCCGGCCCGCAGCGCGAAATCCATGAACAGTGCCAGGTCGAGAACGATCGGGGCGGCGAGGATCGAGTCGCGGCAGAGGAAGTTCACCTTGATCTGCATCGGGTAGCCCATCCATCCCACGATGTCGATGTTGTCCCACCCTTCCTTGTTGTCGCCACGCGGAGGGTAATAGTTGATTCGCACGACGTGCGAGAAGTCCTTGTAGAGTAGCGGGTAGATCTCCGGCTGCAGAATGGTATGCAGAACACTGAGCTTCGATTCCTCCTTCGTCTTGAAAGATGCCGGATCATCGAGCACCTCACCATCGCGATTGCCGAGGATGTTGGTCGAGTACCAGCCGGCCAGGCCGAGCATCCGCGCCTTGAGACCCGGGGCGATGACCGTCTTGAGCCACGTCTGCCCCGTCTTGAAATCCTTGCCGCCGATGGGGACGCCCCTGTCAATCGCCAGCTGGAGGATTGCCGGGATGTCCACGGTGAGATTGGGAGCGCCGTTCGCGAACGGCACGCCTTCCATGATCGCGGCGTACGCATACAGCATGGACGGTGCGATCGCTTCGTCGTTGCGCTCCATGGCCTTCTCGAACTGCTCCAGCGTCGCGTGCTGGGGGCCCGGCCGGATGAAGATCTCCGTGGACGCGCACCAGACCATCACGACGCGGTCGAGCTTGTTTCGCGATTTGAAATCGCGAATGTCCTGCCGCAGCTGCTCCGCGAGGTCGCGCTTCGTCTTTCCCTTCTTGACGTTCGTGCCCGTGATACGCGTGACGTACTTCTGGTCGAAGACGGCTGGCATCGGCTTGATTGCGGCCAGGAAGTCGGCGATCGGGGCGATGTGCTTCTCGTCCAGCACTCCAGCCCTGCGGGCGGCCGTGAGAGCATCGTCGGGGATGGGATCCCACGCGCCGAAGACGAGATCCTCGAGCCTGGCGAGGGGAGCGAACTCCTTGATCAGGGGAGACCGATGCTCCGTGCGCTTGCCCAAGCGGACGGTGGCCATCTGCGTGAGCGAGCCGATGGGTTGGGTCAACCCCCGGCGGATGCTCTCGACGCCCGCCATGAAGGTGGTGGCGACGGCACCGAGTCCCGGAGTCAGGACGCCGACGCGGCCCGCGGGGGCGATGCTGGCGCCGGATCGCGGAGCCGGCCGGTTAGCGGCCGTGGTCGAACCCTGCACGTGGGATCTCCTTTGCGATGGACAGCAAACCGCCGCGGGACGACCGCCCCGCGGCGCGGCTCGGCGCGGCCGGGACGGCGCGCTCGAGCACCAAAACGAAGCGGGCCGGAGCATGATGCTCCGGCCCGTTAAGCTATCCGCTTGAAAAGCGCCGAGCAACCCGCGAATGCGCCGTTACGGCAGCGTCCACATGGTCATGGACGATACGGCCACGTTGTCCTTGGTGTACGTGCGCGTTCCGTCGGCCGTGCGCGCCTTGAGCTGCACGGTGGCACCGGACGCGACCCCAGACACCGGCAGGTGCTGGGTACTGTTCGCGGGCACCTGCGCGACGAACATGTCGGTGCCACCGCTGACGACGTACACGTTGACGGCTTGGCTGATGTTGTTTGTCACGTGGAGCGCCACGTCGCTCGTCGGCGTGGGTCCGGTGGAGACTTCGACCTTCCGGCTGCCACAAGCGGCCATCACGGCCACCATCGAAATCAAGAACAGGGATCTCATCGACCAACCTCCTGGAATGTGCGATCGGTTCGGTGGGGTGGGATGCAAGAGCAAGGCCCACGGACCAGATCATCTGTACAGCCAGTATCTCCGGCTCCGCTCCTGGAAGGCGATCGTGGCGGGGAGGGTGCGATCCATGACGGCGTCGGGATCCTCGCCGCGCATCAGCGCGTCGCGGGCCGAGGGGGAGCCGAAACGGTCGTCGAACACCCTCGCGTTCACGCGAAGAGAATCCGGGTGGGCGCGAGCGACCGCCCAGAGAAGGGCCGCCCCGACCCGGGTGGACTGGTAGCGCGTGCGATCGGTGATCCGGATGCGAACTCCCGGAAGCGCGATCTGGCCGTACTTGCCATCACCGGGATGATCGGGGGTGAAGCGCTCCGCCTCGAAGCGCACGCCCGGAAGGGAGCGGTCGTTGAGCACTCCGGCCACCTTTTCCGCGTCCAGCCAGGGTGCTCCCACCCGCTGAAACGCCTCGCCCGTCCCGCGCCCTACGGACAGGTTCGTTCCCTCGAAAGCGACGAGCCCCGGGTAGATGAGCGCGCTCGTGAGATCGGGCATGTTCGGCGAAGGCTTGACCCAGGGCAGACCGGTCTCATCGAACCAGTGGTCCCGCCGCCAACCGGCGCTGGGGATGACGTGAAGGTCGGCGTGCAGCTCCAGCACCTCGTTGTAGAGCTGCGCGAGCTCGCCCATGGTCAGACCGTGACGCAGGGGAATGGGATAGAGCGCCACCGGTTTCGCCGGCCGCGGGCCTCCGTGACTTCCGGCGTAGGCGAGGGCAGTGTCGAGCACCGGACCTTCCGGGCGGGTGCCGGAGATCGGATTCGGTCTATCCAGCACCAGAACGGGAAGGTGACGCTCACCCGCGCTACGCAGCGCATAGACCATGGACGCTGGGTATGTCCAGGGTCGTGCTCCGAGATCCTGCAGATCGATCACCAGAACATCCAGCTCGCGAAGGGCACTATCCGGCGGTGGTAGGGTGGTCGCCCCGTAGAGAGAGAAGAGGGGCAACCCGGTGCGCTCGTCACGACCGCTCGCGATATTGACGCGATCCTCGACGCCGCGAATCCCATGCTCCGGGGAGAAGAGCGCGATGAGCCGTGTGCCCGCTATCTTGGAGCGAAAGAGCAGGTCGATGTCGCTCGTCCCGTTCTCGTCGATCCCCGATTGGTTCGTCAGGAGACCAATGCGCTTTCCCACGATCAGCGCCGAGCTGTCGCGCAGCAGCACCGTGATGCCGGGGCGCACCCGCTCGGCGCGGTGTCCCTCGCGGTCGGCACTCCCCTCCCCCGTGCGCGGTGCGCACGCGGAGGAAAAGGTCACCAGCATGGTCGCCCCTCCGAACAACAACTGATGTCCTCGCATCGGCCCCCGCCCTTAGGGTTGATTGCCTGTTTCGCGCTGATAGCATCAGCTGCCTGCGCGCCTCACGCGGCCTCGCTCCCGGTGCCCGCCGCTCCCCCGGGGGTCTCATCCGTCACCCCTGCTCAACGCGACCGCTCGGCCGCCTTCAGCGCACCCCTCTCGGCACCGCAGCGCCACTGGGTGGATAGCACCCTGGCCAGTCTCACTCTCCGCCAACGAGTGGCGCAGATGGTCTGGATCTGGGTGCTGGGTGATTACACCAACTCGGCAGACTCGACCTATGCCGATGATCTTCAGCTCGTTGCCGACGAGCGGATCGGCGGTCTCACCATGTCATTCGGCTCCCCGATCGAAGTCGCCGCGAAAGTAAACAGCTTGCAGCGCGCCGCCACCGTCCCCTTGCTCGTCTCCTCCGATCTGGAACCGGACCTCGGACGACTGGTCGGTGGTTCCTTCCTGCCGTCGCTGATGAGCGCCGGAAGCGCGACCATCCTGCCAACCAACATGGCCATCGGAGCGACGGGTCGGCCAGAGGAGGCATTCGAGGTCGGGCGGATCGTCGGGCAGGAGGCACGGGGAGTCGGGATCCAGGTGGCCTTCGCTCCCGTGGTGGACGTCAACAACAATCCGGCCAACCCCGTCATCAACACCCGCTCCTTCGGGGAAAGCCCCGGCGATGTGGCGAGGTTGTCCGCAGAATTCATCCGTGGGGTGCAGAGCCAGGGGGTGGCGGCCACAGCGAAGCACTTTCCCGGACACGGGGACACGGACACCGACTCTCACCTTGCCCTTCCCATCGTGAAGTCGAGTCGGACCCGACTCGACAGCGTGGAGCTCGTGCCCTTTCGGGCGGCGATCGCAGCGGGGGTGGCGGCCGTGATGTCGGCCCACATCGCCCTTCCGGCCATGGGAGAGCCGACAACGCCGGCAACGCTCGTCCCGCAGGTGATCACCGGATTGCTGCGCGACACGCTCGGATTTGGAGGAGTCATCTTCACGGACGCGCTGACCATGGAAGCGGTGGGCAAGGGATATTCGGTGGAGCAGAGCGCCGTTCTGGCGATCCAGGCCGGGGCGGACGTGCTGCTCAAGCCCACCAGCGCAACGGCCGCGATCGACGCCGTGGTCGCGGCGGTGGGACGCGGTGACATCACCGCATCGCGGATCGACCAGTCCGTCCGACGGCTTCTCGAGCTCAAGGTCCGCACGGGAGTCGTGGCCGCGCGCTACGCGGATCTGGACAGCCTGCGCGCAACGGTCGGCGCGCCCGCGCACTGGCAGGTCGCCCGCAGAATCGCCGCCGAAGCCGTCACCTGTCTGCGCAATCCCTCTGCGGGAAAGGACGGAATTCCTCTCTTGCCGGGTGTGCGCGCGCACATCATCAGCTATGCGCCTGACGCCGAGCTGGTGGCTGGCCGCGCCTTCGAGGCCGAGCTGCGTGCGCTGCGGCCGGACGTCACCGTCACGCACATCTCGCCGCGCACGGGCAAGGAGGCTCTGCAGGCGATTGCGGCGTTGTTCCGCCCGGCGGACGCGGTAGTGGTCACGACACATGTCCGGACCATCGAGGGCGTGGGACGATTCGCCATCGCGCCGCAGGTCGCAGCGTGGATCGAGGAGCTGGCATCGCTGCGGCCGGTGATCGTCATCGCGAGCGGCAATCCGTACGTGATCCGCCAGTTCCCTCACGTATCCAGCTACCTCGTGACGTACGGGATAGACCCCTCGCTGGAACAGGCCGCCGCCCGCATTCTTGTGGGGGCCGGGCACGCGCGAGCGAGCGGAGTCGCGCCGATCTCGCTGCCGGGATTTTTCTCGCGGGGCGACGGTGGTGCGTGCACGACTCCCGCGTCATAGGCTTCCGGAGGACAACCGTTGATCGCTCCCCACGCCCCAGTCCATCCCCCGCAGCTGCGATGCGGGCGCTTGGCGCTGCTCGGCCTGCTCGCGGTCGGCGGCTGCGCGTCGCGAACGGCCCAAACGTCGCCGGGTGAGATCTCCGTGACCAACGCGGTTCAGGATTCCATGCGGCGCGTGCTCGATCACGCCATTACCGACAGTGCCTTTCCCGGCGCATGGGCGATCGCGGGCAGCCATGACCGGGTGTACGCCGCGCTGGGGGTGGGGCACCTCGACTGGAAGCAACCATCTCCGGCGCCGGACGAGGGAACGATCTGGGATTTGGCGTCGCTCACGAAGATCGTCGGCATGACGACCGCGATGATGCAGCTCTGGGCGCAGCACCGGATCGACCTCGACGCTCCGGTACAGCGCTATCTCCCCTCGTGGACCGGGCCCGGCAAGGAGCGCGTGACGGTGCGTCACCTGTTGACGCACTCTTCGGGTCTGCCCGCCTGGCGCCCTCTGTACAAGGAGTCCACCACGGCCGCGGAAGCGCTGGCGCTCGTGTACGCCACGCCACTGGACACGGTTCCTGGGGCGCGCATGGTGTACAGCGATCTCGGCGCCATCCTGCTCGGCCAGATCGTGGAACGACTCACCGGACAGGGGCTCGACAGCTACCTCGCGGAGCATGTATTCCGTCCGTTGGAAATGGCTTCGACGATGTATCGGCCCGGCGCGTCGCTACAGACGCGGATCGCGCCGACCGAGTTCGACCCCTGGCGTCAGCGGCAGCTCCACGGTGAGGTACACGACGAAAATGCGTTCGCGCTCGGCGGCATCTCGGCCCACGCCGGCCTCTTCAGCAGCGGTCGTGATATGGCGCGCTACGCCCGGATGATCCTGAACGGTGGAACGCTCGACGGCGTTCGCATCCTCACGCCCGAGGCCATTGCTGCCTTTACCCGCGTACAGGACTCTGCCCTGTCGAACCGCGCCCTTGGCTGGGAAGCGCCGAACGGTCAGAACTCGGCCGGCCACCGACTCTCGCCACACGCTTTCGGCCACACGGGATTCACGGGCACGTCGCTCTGGATCGATCCGGATCACGACCTCTTCCTCGTGCTGCTCTCGAACCGGGTGAATCCGACGAGAGAAAATCGTCGGATCGGCGGCGTGCGCATCGCTCTCGCGGACGCGGTGGCGGGTGCGCTCGAAGCGTCTCGTCCCGCTCGGCTCCCGTCCCCTTCTCCGACCGGTGTGCGTCCATGACCCTGACCACAATCGACTGGGCCATCGTCGTCGCGTATTTCCTCCTCTCGGCGGGCATCGGCTTCTTCTTCACGAAGAAGGGAGGCGAGAGCCTGAACGAGTACTTCCTCTCCGGGCGGGACGTCTCGTGGTGGCTCGCGGGTGCGTCGATGGTCGCCACCACCTTCGCGGCCGACACGCCGCTCGTCGTCACCGGACTGGTGGTCGCGAACGGAGTGGCCGGGAATTGGCTGTGGTGGAACATGCTGATGAGCGGGATGCTCACCGTGTTCTTTTTCGCGCGCCTCTGGCGTCGTGCCAACGTGATGACGGACGTGGAATTCGCCGAGATCCGCTACGGCGGAAAACGGGCGGCGGTGCTGCGCGGCTTCCGGGCTCTCTACCTGGCGATTCCGATCAACCTCATCATCCTTGGCTGGGTGACGAGAGCGATGATCAAGATCCTGACCATCTCGCTGGGTGTGAACCCCTACGTCGCGGTCGCGATCTGCTTCGGGGTCACGGTGCTCTACTCGGTGGCGGCCGGCCTCTGGGCCGTGCTCTGGACCGACCTCGTGCAGTTCGTCATCAAGATGACGGCCGTGATCGTGCTGGCCGTTTTCGCGGTGAAAGCCGTCGGCGGAATGGACGCGCTCAGGGCGGGCGTCGCCGCGCATTTCAGGAGCCCGACCGCCGGCATCTCCGTGCTCCCCATCTCGGTGGGAGCGGACGGTATCCATTCCTACACCTGGATGCCTCTGCTGGCGCTTCTTGTCTTCCTGTCGGTGCAGTGGTGGGCCGCCTGGTACCCCGGAGCCGAGCCCGGAGGCGGCGGCTATGTCGCCCAGCGCATCTTCTCGGCGCGCACCGAGCGCGATGGGGTGCTCGCGACTCTCTTCTTTCAGGTCGCGCATTACGCGCTCCGCCCGTGGCCGTGGATCATCACCGGGCTCGCGACGATCATGCTCTACCCCAATCTGGCCGACAAGGAATCCGGATACGTGCACGCGTTCGTGGATCTGCTTCCGACGCCGTGGCGTGGATTCATGATGGCTGGCTTCGCGGCGGCGTACATGTCCACCGTCGGCACGCAGCTCAACTGGGGGGCATCGTATCTGGTCAACGACTTCTACAAGCGCTTTCTCAACCGCGATGCCAGCGAGCAGCACTACGTGACGGTGTCGCGCGGGGCGACCGTGCTCCTCTTTCTGGCCTCGATCGGCGTTACCTCGCAACTCGATTCGGTGGAGCAGGCGTGGAAGATGTTGCTCGCACTGGGCGCGGGAACGGGCCTCGTTCTCATCCTCCGGTGGTACTGGTGGCGCATCAACGCGTGGTCCGAGATCAGCGCGATGATCTCGTCGTTCGTAGTGTCCATCGTGACCGGACGGTGGATCGTTCCGACCTTCTTTCCCGGGACCGACGCCATGCGTCACGACGCGCTCGTGATGCTGATCACGGTGATCATCACCACGGTGATCTGGGTGAGCGTGACCTTTCTCACCCCACCCGAGCCCCAGGCCGTGCTCGACTCCTTCTACCGGCGAGTGCGGCCGGGCGGGCCGGGGTGGGCCCGTGTCTCCGAGGGGCTTGGCCTGGGGCGCGAGCCGATTCCTGGCGGGGCTCTGGCATGGACCAACTGGCTCGCCGGTATCGTCGCGGTCTATGCGACACTGTTCGGGATCGGCAAGCTCATCTTCGGCGAGGTCGGCCGCGGATTGGCCCTCCTGGCTTTGGCGCTGGCGGCGTTCCTCTGGATCGCACGCTCCTTCCGGGAGGAGCCGGGAATGCCCGAGCCGATGGCAGAGCCCCTGCCGATGGCCGCGGATTGAGGCCGCTGCGCGTTCGTTTTCCGGTTGCCTTTCGGGCCCTCCTACCGTCTTCGGCTGAGCCGGGACCGTAGCTTGAACGGCGGGTGTATCACCACCATATTACCAGAGCCCATCGGGCCCATCCGCGGCCCTTTCGATCCTCAGCACCGAGGCTGGTCATGAGCACTACTCAGCAACCCATAGTTACCGTTACCGTCACCCCGGGCGCCTCGGTCGAGGTGAGACGCTTCATGGAGGCGGAGGGGGTCTCCGGCGAGCAGGGAGGCCTTCGCGTGAGCGTCCAGCCGGGCGGCTGCAGCGGTTTCAAGTACGGCCTCCTCATTGAGGAGCAGGCCGCCGAGGATGACGTCATCCTCGATCAGGACGGCTATCGCGTGTTCGTCGATCCGTTCTCCGCGCAATATCTGAACGGGGTCACGATCGACTACGCCTCGTCCATGCAAGGCTCGGGGTTCACCTTCAAGAATCCGAACTCGACCGGTGGCTGCGGCTGCGGCAGCTCCTTCAACGCGTAGCACGCATGCCGATGGCGGATGACGGTGCCCCTCGAGGTACCGCGTCCAGGAGCGAGGCCCGCGATCCACTCCTGAATCGCGGGCCTTCTCGCATCCAGCCCGTGGTGGATCGGGCGGGTACCGAGTCGGCCGGCCCGCCATCGCATGCCAGGGCCGCGGAGCGCATTCGAACTCTGGTGGTGGAAGAGGCCGGGGAGATCGGCCCGCTGGTCGCGGAACGCATCGCGCGGGTGATCCGGGAGCGGCAGAGCGACGGCAGTCGGGCAGTGCTCGGACTCGCGACCGGCTCGACTCCCATCGGCGTGTACCGCGAGCTGATCCGGTTGCACGAGGCGGGCGAGCTGAGCTTCGCGAACGTCGTGACGTTCAACCTCGATGAGTACTTCCCGATGTCGCGGGAGAGCATCCACTCCTACCACCGGTTCATGTGGGAGAATCTCTTCTCGCACATCGACATCGACCCCGTGAACGTCCACATCCCACCCGGCTGGGTGGAGCGCGAGCAGGTCGAGGCCGCGGCCGCGGCGTACGAGCAATCGATTCGCGCGGCTGGGGGCATCGACCTCCAGATTCTCGGCATCGGAAAAACCGGACACATCGGATTCAACGAGCCGGGATCCGGGGCTGAGAGCCGCACGCGGCTCGTGACTCTCGACATGGTCACGCGGCGCGACGCCGCGGCCGATTTCTTCGGCGAGGAGAACGTGCCCCGAGAGGCGCTGACGATGGGCGTCGCAACCATCCTCGAGGCACGGCAGGTGGTCATCCTCGCCACCGGAGAGCACAAATCCCAGATCGTGAGGCGGGCCGTGGAAGGCGAGGTCGATCACGATGTCGCGGCCACCTTTCTGCAGCGGCATCCCGACACGTCGTTCTACATCGATAGGGCAGCGGCGGCCGACCTCACGCGGGTCGCCACTCCCTGGCTGCTCGACGAGGTGGCGTGGACGCCGGCGCTGGTGGTGCGAGCCGTTACCTGGCTCTCCCGGCGCACGGGCAAGGCGATTCTCAAGCTG
Organism: Gemmatimonadota bacterium; assembly: GCA_030948255.1. Classification (GTDB taxonomy): domain Bacteria; phylum Gemmatimonadota; class Gemmatimonadetes; order Gemmatimonadales; family Gemmatimonadaceae; genus JALZAQ01. The sequence continues at coordinate 28,220 of JALZAQ010000005.1, read as the reverse complement.
ACCCACGCCGACTACGCCGACAACAAACTGTCCTCGCTGGTATCGGGCTTCGGATCGCCGGGCGCCGCCAACGGGGCGGTGTTCAACACGCTGGGCGCCAAGATTCGCGGGCGATCCAAACTCCCCGCCAGCCGGTGCGTGATCTGTTTCTCCCCCCATCCGGACGACGACGTCATCTCCATGGGAGGCATGCTGCACAAACTGGTGGTGAACGAGAATCGAATCACCGTGGCCTACATGACCAGCGGCAACATTGCCGTCTTCGACCACGAGGTACGCCGTTACGTGGATTTTCTGGCACGGCTGGCGCACGACCGGGCGGTGGGGTCGACGGAGACACCGCGGCTCGCCGAGCGCGTGTTGCGCTCGCTCGAGGGTAAGGCGGTGGGGGACGTGGACATCCCCGAGGTGCAGGACATCAAGCGCATCATCCGCGAAGCCGAAGCCGTGAGCGGGATCGAGACGCTGGGCCTTCCGTCGAGCGCTGCCCGTTTTCTCAATCTCCCGTTCTATCGGACGGGACAGGTGCGGAAGGATCCGATCGGGAGCGCCGACGTCGCGATCGTGCGGACCCTTCTCGATGAGGTCGATCCCGACCTCATCTTCGTCGCGGGTGATCTCTCCGATCCACACGGAACCCATCGGATGTGCAAGGAGGCGATCGATCGCGCCCTCGCGGACCGGCATCCCGGAGGGAAGGGGCGGCCCGAAGTGTGGCTCTACCGCGGCGCCTGGCAGGAGTGGCCGGTAACCGACGCGACCTGGCTGGTGCCGTTGTCACAGGAAGAGTTGCGGCTCAAGATCCAGGCGATCTTCCGACATCAGTCGCAGAAGGACTCGGCGCCCTTTCCGGGTCAGGACGACCGCGAATTCTGGCAGCGGGTGGAGGCGCGGAACAAGGAGACGGCGGCCACGCTCGACCGACTGGGGCTCGCCGAGTACTTTGCCATGGAAGCGTATGTCGTCGAGTGAGCGCGGCTGATGACGCGAACGTTCACGCTTCTCGATGTCATCGTCCTCCTCGTCTACCTGGCGGGAACGACGACGCTCGGCATGTGGGTCGGTCGGCGCCAGAAGAACGCGAAAGACTATTTCGTCGCCGACCGCGCCATCCCGTGGTGGGCAGTGCTCTTCTCGGTCGTGGCCAGCGAGACGAGCGCACTGACCTTTATCAGCACGCCCGGTCTCTCGTACGGCAACCCGCCCACCGCCGGTAATCTGGGTTTCCTTCAGGTGGTGGCCGGCTACGTCGTGGGGCGATTCGTCGTCGCGTACACGCTGCTTCCCCGCTACTACCAGGGAGAGCTCGTCACCGCCTACGCCCTTCTCGAGCGCCGCTTCGGGCTCGCGAGCAGGCGCTTCACGTCCATCGTCTTCATGGCGACCCGCGCCCTGGCCGACTCCGTGCGCGTGTTCGCGACGGCGATTCCGGTCGCTCTCATCATCAGCCCGTCGGTGCACAACAAGGCGATGGTGATGCCGATCGCGATCGTTGTGCTCGGCGCGCTTACAGTCATCTACACGTATCGGGGCGGGATGAAGGCGGTGGTCTGGACGGAGCTGCTGCAGGCCGGGGTGTACATCTTTGGCGGGATAGCGGCGCTGGTCCTGCTCGGCCGCGCCGTTCCGGGAGGGTGGAGCGCCATTCTCGGCACCGCGTCCGCGGCCGGAAAGCTCCGCGCACTCGACACGTATTCCGGTTTCGACCGCCCGCACACGATCTTCGCCGGCGTGATCGGCGGGGCGTTCCTCTCGATGGCTTCCCATGGCGCAGACCAGCTCATCGTGCAACGTCTGCTGTCCTCGCGTAGCCTTCGGGATGCGCAGCGCGCCATCATCGGCAGTGGGTTCGTGGTCTTCGCGCAGTTCACGCTGTTTCTGATGATTGGCATCGGGTTGTGGGCCTTCTACCAGGGGCGCCCCTTTGCCGCAACCGACACGATCTTCCCGACCTTCATCATCCAGCAGATGCCGCCCGGCCTCGTCGGCCTGATCGTCGCGGCGATCGTCGCCGCGACCATGAGCACGCATTCCGGGGCGATCAATTCGCTGGCCGCAGCAGCAACCCACGACATCTACCTGCCTCTCACCAAGCGATCGCCGGATGACCCTCGCACTCTCCGGACGGGGAAGCTTCTGGCGCTCGCATGGGGCACGGTTCTCACGCTTGGCGCGCTGCTCTTCAAGGCGCAGGGTACGCCAGTCGTGGTCGTGGCACTGTCCATCGCGTCGTTCACCTACGGTGGGCTGCTGGGGGGCTTCTTCCTCGGGATCTTCTGGCGGCGGGCGATCCAGCGCGATGCACTGACCGGGATGAGCGTCGGGATCGCAGCGATGGCGTTCGTCGTCTTCGCGAAGCAGATTTCCGCAGCCGTTCCGGTGCTCGCAGGCTCCCTCGCTCCTCTGGGACGGATCGCCTGGCCGTGGTACGTTCTGATCGGCACCACCATCACACTGCTGGTGGGCGTGCTCTCCTCATTCACCCACCCCGCCCCGGCGGAGGAGATGGTGGCGGCATGACGCGGGTCGTGATCGGTGTTGACGGCGGCGGCAGCCGCACACGCGTGCTCGTTGCCGATGAGCTCGGCGCGCAGCTCGGCAGCTCCGAGGGCCCCGGCTCGGCGGTGCGCCCCGGCCAGGCGGATCGCTCCGCGGACGTGATCGCCATCGCGGTGCGCGAGGCCCTGCAGTCGTGCGGGATGACGCATGTCAGCCCCAAGGTGCTGTGTGTCGGCGTCGCCGGGATAGGCCGTGACACGGAGCTGGAAGCGCTCTGGCAGGCGCTGGTGGAGCGCGAGCTCGCCGAGGATGTGGTGGTGCACGCCGATGCGGCGATTGCGCTGGACGATGCCTTCGGCGACGGCTCGGGCATTCTCCTCGTGTCGGGCACCGGATCGGTCGCGTTCGGTCGTGGTCCGACGGGGGCGGTGGCGCGGTGCGGGGGGTGGGGTCCGGTGTGTGGCGATGAGGGAAGCGGCGCCTGGATCGGGCGACGCGCGCTGTCGGTAGCAACGGCGAGCGTCGATGGCCGCGAGCCGGAGACGTCACTGGTCCGGGCGCTGTTGACGGCCGCCGAGGTGAACGAGCCGTCCGAGCTGGTCGCGTGGGCCGCGGGGGCGAGTCCCGCGACGCTGGCATCGCTGGCACCGGTGGTGATCGGCGTCGCCGAATCGGGCGACCTGCGCGCGAACTCCATCCTCAGCATCGCCGCCGAGGAGCTGGTGCTTCACGTGCGAACCCTGGCCCGCGCGCTGTTCGCGGATGAGCGCGCGACCTGCGCGGTCGCATTCTCGGGCGGCCTGATGGCGCCTGGATCGTCGCTGCGGAGGAGGGTGGAACACCGGCTCAAGTCCGCCGTTCCCGGAGGTCAGATCCGCGCCGATGCCGTCGTGCCCGTGCGGGGCGCAGTTCGGGGGGCGCTGCGATTTCTCGGGGTGACCGCGGGCTGATCGCGCGCTCTTCGGCGCTCACTCGCCGCGCAGGATGATCAGCGGATCGACGCGGGCGGAGCGGCGTGCCGGAATCCACGTCGCCGTCAAGGCGACCGTCGCCAGCAGGAGAGCGCTGGCGGCGAAGATCCAGGGATCGCCCGCGCTGACTTCGTGCAGCATCGAGCCGAGCAGCCGTGTCAGCGCGATCGCCCCGGCGATCCCCACCACCAGTCCCGATACGGCGAGTCTCGCGCCCTGCATCATGACCAGGCGCGAGACCGCCGATGGAGCGGCGCCGAGGGCCATCCGGACAGCCATCTCGCGGGTCCGCCGTGCAGTCTCCTGGGTCAGCACTCCGTAGGTTCCCGCCGCGGACAGCATCAGAGCGATGACGGCGAAGCCGCCGAGCAGCAGGGTCTCGAAGCGTGTCTGGGCGGATGCGTCGTCAATGCGCTGGTCGAGCGACCTGACGTCGAAGATCGGCAGGCCGCCCTCACCGCCGGCAACGGCGCGACGAATGGCCGGAACTGCCGCCAGCGGGTCATCCGATGTCCGCACCATGACGGTCCGGGCCGCGTAGGTGAATTGGAGATACGGCGTGTAGAAGCTCGGCGGCATGCGGCCGTCCGCCACCGAGCCGTAGCGCACGTCCCCAACGATTCCGACGATCTCCGCGCTCGAGTCGGGGCGATCGAACGAGCTCCCTCCCCCGAACCACACACGCTTGCCGAGCGGATTCTCCGGGTTGAAGAAGCGGCGAGCCGCGGTCTCGTTGAGGATCGCCACCCGTGGACGGCCGGCTCGGTCGCTCGCCTCGAAGGAGCGGCCGGCGATGAGCGGAATGCCCAGTGTGCGAAAATGATCGGGACCGACGTAATGACGCATCACGGGTGGGGCCCGTCCGGCCGCTGGACGAGGTCGACCCACGATGAACAGCGTGCTGTTCGCACAGGTCAATCCGAGCGGTGCGCAGCCATCCACCGACGAGAAGACAACGCCGGGGAGGGCATCGATGCGCGCCAGGAGCCGTTCGAGGAAAGGCCCGGCCACCGGCGGCGGGTAACGCGTCTCCGGTGGCTGCACACGGAAGGTCAGCACGTGATCGGCTCGCACTCCGATGGGAGCGCGCCTGAGGCGCGCGAGAGTATCGCCCATCAGCGCAGCGCCGACGGAAACGATCAGCGCCAGGGCGATCTCCGCGATCACGATGAGAGCACGGATGTCGATGCCTCCCAGCCTCACCGAGGTGCCCGAAGCGCCGGATGTGCCGGCCTTGAGAGCCGTGACGGGATCGAGCGACGCGGTGACGACCGCGGGAACGCCGGAAAAGAGAAGCGAGGCGAGCAGAGCCACGAGCAGAGAGAACACGACGACAGTGCCGTCCATGTGGAGTGCCGAAAATTCACCGAGTTGGCCGTAGAGATTCCCCGGCCCCGCTGGTGTCGAGGGAGGCGCAAGCACTCTCGTCACGGACCAGGCGACCGCTGCTCCCAGGCAGCCGCCGCCCAGCGCCATGATGACACTCTCGGCCATGAGCTGCCGGACGATGCGCACTCGAGTAGCTCCGAGCGCAACTCGAAGCGCGATCTCTCTCCTCCGGGAGGACACGGCGCCGAGGAACAGGTTGGCGAGGTTCACGATCGAGAGGGCGAGAACGAGACCGGCCGCCCCGAACAGCAATAGGAGGGATCGGCGGTGAGCCGGATTCAGGCGCGCTTCGGAGAGTGGGACCGCTGTAGCGGAGAAGGTCGTCCCCGGGACGTCGAATGCCGTCGGCTGCGCGGACTGGATTCGCGCGCCAATCACGTCCATGGCCGCCCGCGCGCGCGCGATGTCGACTCCCGGTCGCAATCGCCCGACGACGCTGATGAAGTTCTGATTCGTGGTGAGATGATCGGCATAGCTCAGCACGGGGGCCATCATCTCCGGAACCCACAGCTCGGCCACGCCGGTCAACCCGGAAAAGGAGTCGGGCATGATTCCGACGACGGTGAGCGCGCTGCCGTTGACGCGGATCTGGCTGCCCACAATGGTGGGCGCGCCGGCGAATCTCCGGCGCCAGAGACGCTCTCCGATGATCGCGACGGGGTGCGACCCCGGTGTGTCGTCCTCCTCGGGGAGGAACGTCCGACCGATCGCGGGCTGCACCCCGAGGGTGGCGAAGTACGCTGCCGAGACCTGCTCGGCAGCGACGCGTTCGGGCTCGGGGCCTTCCAGGTTGAAGCTCTGCGCGCCGTATGTCGCCAGCGCCGAGAATGGAGCGGCACTTCCACGAAGTAGCAGGTAGCGAGGATAGGACCAGCGCTCACTCTCGGTCGGTCGGCCGGGTTCGGACGCCGTGATGTAGAGCATCGCGAGCCGATCGGGCGACGCGAACGGCAGGGGTCTCAGCAGGGCGGCGTGGACGGCCGCGTACATGGCGGCGTTGGCACCGACACCCAACGCCAGCGTCGTCATCGCGACCGCCGTGAAGGTGGGCGCGCGCCGGATGCCACGGAGAGCAACGCGAAGGTCCTGACGAAAGTCATTCATGGACGGCCCACTGAGATGGGAGCCTGCCCACTACGATGCCGCCGATCCCAATCTGGTTTAGCGCCACTGTGCCCGCGCGGGGCCGGTGACGGCGTGGGTGCGGCCTCGTCATCGGTATGCACACCTCTGACCCAGGCTCGACATGTCGCCATCACCGCATCGCTGGATGCTACCACTTCTCTCTGGCCTCGTGATCGGTGCGGCCACCGCCGATGCACAGTTACCCGAGGAGTCGACGCCATCAGCCGTCGCCGTCGCCGCCCTGTCGGCGCTCGATCGCGGAGACGGCCGGGGCGTGGCAGCGCGAACACATCCGCAGGTGATCGAGTCCGCTCGGCGGCGTCTTCTCCTCACGGTCATCGCCCAGGCCGGGTACGCTCACTCGAAGCGAGGTGACGAGCGCCGTAGCGCGCGGCGCGACTCGTCGGGGCTATCGGGCCCCGGGCCCGTGCCGTCGGACCTGATCGCCAAGTACGCAAAAACACCAGTGCGGGGCTCCGAAACTCCGGGCTCGTCGCGGCCGCGCACGCTTGCCGAGATGGCGTCCCTTCCGCCCGATGAGCTCTTCGCGTGGTGGATCACGCAAACACACGAGACCGCGTCGACCGATCCGGACATGCCGGCGGCGACGTTTCTTCCCGTCTCGGCAGTGGCCGAGGGTGACTCGCTGGTGCACGTACTCTATCGGGAGCGCAGCAAGGAGGCACGTTACGACGAGCCCTGGCGGGTCGATGTGCTGTCGCTGAAGCGCGACGGAGGGCGCTGGCGGATCCTGCTCGAGGACAGCGCACTGTTCCCGCCTGACGCGCTCGCGGCGCTAACCGGCGAGAAGCCCCCGGCCGAGCGGTGAGCTACTGAACCGCGGCTGAGATCATGACTGCACTCGGCGGCCGCGTTGCCCTCCTCTTCCCCCTCTCCCCTCCTGGAGCGGGCGCATCCACGTCTGGTGCGAACCACATCTCCGATGCAGTCACTAGGAGAGCGTTGCGGTGGGCGGGTCGGACGCCGCACCCTCGGTGACGTACACACGCGCGTCAGGCAGCGACGCCGGATCGATATCGTCCGGCATCGGCGAACCCAGGTCGTTCTCCCAGCGCGCCATGACGACCGTCGCCAGGCAGTTTCCGACCAGGTTAATCGACGTCCGAGCCATGTCCATGACCGCGTCCACGCCGAGAATGACCGCCACTCCCTGCAGGGGCAGGCCGAACTGCGCCAGCGCTCCGGAGAGAATCACCAGCGAGGCGCGCGGCACCGCGGCCACTCCTTTGCTCGTGAGCATCAGGGTGAGCATCATCAGGAGCTGCTCGCTGATCGGCATGTGCATACCGGCCGCCTGGGCGACGAACACCGAGGCAACGGCCAGATAGAGGGTGCTGCCATCGAGGTTGAACGAATAGCCGGTCGGCATCACGAAGGCGACGATCCGGCGCGGGACGCCGAACGCCTCCATCTTCTTCATCGCCAGGGGCAGCGCGGCCTCGGATGACGCGGTCGAAAAAGCGATCAGCCACGGCTCCTTGACGGTCCTGATGAAGCGGATAAGAGGAACGCGGCTCACCAGCGCCACGGGCACGAGAACGAGCAGGACGAAAACGACCAGGGCGGCATACAGCGTCACCACCAGCAAGCCCAGATTCCGAAGGATACCGAGACCGCTCTTCCCCACCGTCACTGCGATCGCCGCGCCGATGCCGATGGGCGCGTACGCCATTACCAGAGCGGTGAACTTGAACATGATCTCGGACAGGCTCTCGAGGGCATTCAGCATGAGCGTCTTCGGATGGCCCCGCACCCGCGACAGTGCGACCGCGAACAGGATCGCGAAGAAGACGATCTGCAGCACCTCGTTCCCGGCAGCGGCCTCGAAGAAGCTCTGCGGGACGATGTGCTCCAGCACTCCGGCGATCGTGACGTGTTTGGTCGCGAGCTCCGCTCCGGTGCTGGCCGATGCCGCATCGAGGCGCACGCCCGCGCCGGGCTTGAGCAGGTTGACGGCCAGCAGACCGACGACGAGGGCGAGCGTCGTCACGATCTCGAAGTAGATGATCGAGCGGAGCGCCAACTTCCCCACCTTCTTCATGTCGTCGCCGTGCCCGGCGATGCCGACGACCAGCGTCGAGAAGATGAGAGGGACGATCAGCGACTTGATCATCCGCAGGAAGATGGTCGCCAGCGGCTGGAGGCTCCTGCCGACATCGGGGGCAAGCCAGCCGATGAGCACGCCGACCACCATCGACAGCACGATCCATCGCGTGAGCGGAACCGAGCGCAGGCGCGACCAGGCGCTGGCTGGAGACGCCGTGTCGTCAGCTGCCGCGGTCATGAGCTCTTGGAGGGTACAGGTGGGCCGCCGCGGCGCAGCGTCGAGTGCCGGTACCCGTAACCGAAGTACAGTGCCAGCCCGATCGCCAGCCACCACCCGAAGCGCACCCACGCCTTGGTCGGCAGGCCGTACATGATGAAGACGCACGCCGCCGCGCCGAGCAGGCTCACCACCCAGACGAAGGGAACGCGGAAGGGACGAGGCCGTTCCGGCTCGGTATGGCGAAGAACGAGAACGCCGAGGCACACGAGCACGAACGCGAAGAGGGTGCCGATATTGGTGAGGTCGTAGGTCTCGCCCGCATCCCCCACGAGCGACCCCGCGGCCACGAGGACACCGGTGATGAGTGTGGTGACGTAGGGGGTACGGTACTTCCCGTGGACACGGGCCGCCCACGAGGGCAGAAGGCCGTCTCGCGCCATCGAGAAGAAGATGCGCGGCTGTCCATACTGGAAGACGAGCAGCACCGCCGACATCGAGAAAACGGCGCCGAGCGCGACGAACCAGCCGACGGTGGTCAGACCGGAGAGCTGGAGCGCACGGCTCAGGGGATCAGCCACCGCGAGCTGTGACGACGGCACCATGCCGGTGAGCACGGCTCCGACGATCACGTAGATCAGCGTGCAGACGGCGAGGCCCCCGAGGATGCCGATAGGCAAGTTGCGCTGAGGATTCTTGGTCTCCTCCGCCGCCGTCGACACCGCATCGAAGCCGATGTAGGCGAAGAAGACGATCGCGGCGCCGTGATGAATGCCGGTGAAGCCGTTCGGTGCGAAGGGGTGATAGTTCTCCGTGTGGATGTGGGTCGCACCGACGCCGACGAAGAGCGCCAGCACCAGGAGCTTCACGGCCACCATGATGTTGTTGGCCCGCGCGCTCTCCCGCACACCACGCAATAGGAGCCAGGTGATCAGGAGCACGATGCCCGCGGCGGGAATGTTCACCAGCACGGGGATGCCTGCGACGCGAGGAGCGGTCGCGAGCAATCCGTGCAGATGTGGATCGGGGCTGAGAAGAGCCGTACGATAGCCTGTCGTGACCCAATCGGGCAGGTGCAGCACCGCGCCGACCAGCGTCTTGAAGTAGTCCGCCCAGGAAATCGCAACGGCGACATTGCCGACGGCGTATTCGAGGATCAGATCCCAGCCGATGATCCACGCGACCACCTCGCCCAGCGTCGCGTACGAGTACGCGTAGGCGCTTCCGGCCTGCGGGATCATGGCCGCGAGCTCAGCGTAACAGAGCGCCGCAAGGGCGCACGCGACGCCGAGCAGGATGAACGACAGGATGAGAGCCGGCCCGGCCCCGCTCCGGACCACGTGACCGGCGGCGTCGGTCTCACCCGCCGCCGCCGAGCCGATCGCCCCGAAAATGCCGGCACCGATCACGGCGCCGATCGCCAACATGATCAGATCGCCGGCACCGAGCGCGCGCTTCAGGCCGTGCGGGCTGTCCCCTTCGGCAAGAAGCGCCGCGATCGGTTTGCGTGAGAACAGCGACGACATCGACGACGGCTAGTGAGCCATCGCGACGGGCCGCTCCCGACCACTCTCGATGCGCATGGCGTAGAAGGAGCGCCAGATGAACAGCAGCGCGATCGCGAGGAAGACAGCCGAGAGGGCGTGGGTGAGACCTGCGCCGCGCTGCCCGGTGAGCGAGACCGCCAGCTCGACGGCGAGGAGCCCGAAGAGAGTCGTGAACTTGATGATCGGATTGAGCGCGACCGACGAGGTATCCTTGAACGGATCGCCGACCGTATCCCCGACCACCGTCGCCGCGTGCAGCGGCGTTCCCTTCTGCTTGAGCTCGACCTCCACGATCTTCTTCGCATTGTCCCAGGCGCCGCCGGCGTTCGCCATGAAGATCGCCTGGTAGAGGCCGAAGATCGCGATCGACAGCAGATAGCCGATGAAGAAATACGGATCGACGAAAGCAAACGCGAGCGTCGCGAAGAACACCGTCAGGAAGATGTTGAACATTCCCTTCTGGGCGTACTGCGTGCAGATCTCCACCACCCGCTTGCTGTCCTCCACCGACGCCTTGGTGGTGCTCTCGAGGTGAATGTTCGCCTTGATGAACTCGACCGCCCGGTACGCCCCGGTGGTCACGGCCTGGGTCGAGGCGCCGGTGAACCAGTAGATGATCGCGCCACCCGTGATCAGGCCGAGCAGGAAGGGCGGGTGGAGAAGTGAGAGGTTGGGAAGGTACTGGGGCTGCAGACCATGGGTCAGCGCTACGATGATCGAGAAGATCATCGTCGTCGCACCCACCACCGCGGTGCCGATGAGCACCGGCTTCGCCGTCGCCTTGAAGGTGTTCCCCGCCCCGTCGTTCTCCTCGAGAAAGTGCTTGGCCTTCTCGAAGTTCACGTCGAAGCCGTACTGCTGCTTCAGTTGCTGGTGGATTCCCGGAATGGTCTCGATCACCGACAGCTCGAACACCGACTGCGCGTTGTCCGTGACCGGACCGTAGGAGTCCACGGCGATCGTCACCGGACCCATGCCGAGAAAGCCGAAGGCGACGAGCCCGAAGGCGAACACAGCGGGAGCTATCATGAGTGTCTCGAAGCCTGTCGTGCTCACCCCATAGGCGATCGACATCAGCCCCATGATCGTGATCCCGAGCCAGAAGGCGCTGAAATTTCCGGCCACGAGCCCGGAGAGGATGTTGAGCGACGCGCCACCCTCGCGGGATGACGTCACGACCTCTCTGACGTGGGTCGAGTCCATGGACGTGAAGATCTTCACGAGCTCGGGGATGATCGCCCCCGCGAGCGTGCCGCAAGTGATCACGCTGGAGAGCTTCCACCAGAGCGAGCCATCACCGAGATCGGGGATGAGAAAGTACGAGACGACGTAGGTGGCCGCGACCGAGACGATCGACGTGAGCCAGACGAGCGACGTCAGCGGCGCCTCGAAATTCATCTTGTCCACGTTGGCGTAGCGGCCCTTGGCCACCGCCTCGTTGAGCAGGTAGGAGAGACCGCTCGCGATCACCATCATGATGCGCATGACGAAGATCCAGACAAGCAGCTGGACCTGGACCGATGGCTGCCTGACCGCGAGGACGATGAAGGAGATCAGCGCCACGCCGGTGACGCCGTAGGTCTCGAAGCCATCGGCGCTCGGCCCGACGGAGTCGCCGGCGTTGTCACCCGTGCAGTCGGCGATCACTCCCGGGTTCCGCGCGTCGTCCTCCTTGATGTTGAAGACGATCTTCATCAGGTCCGACCCGATGTCCGCGATCTTCGTGAAGATCCCACCGGCAATACGCAGCGCGGCCGCGCCGAGCGACTCGCCGATCGCGAAGCCGATGAAGCACGCGCCGGCATAATCTCCGGGAATGAACAGCAGGATGGAGAGCATCAGAACCAGCTCGACCGAGATCAGCAGCATTCCGATGCTCATTCCCGCCTTGAGCGGGATCGCATAACAGGGATAGGGCTTGCCGCGGAGGCTGGCGAACGCAGTCCGCGAGTTCGCGTAGGTGTTGATGCGGATTCCGAACCATGCCACTCCGTAGCTGCCCGCGATCCCGATGAGGCTGAAGAGCAGGATGATCGCGACCTTCACCGCCTCGAAGTGCAGCAGCGCGCCGAAGTACAGCAGGATCACGAACCCGATGAACAGCTCGAGGATGAGGATGAACTTTCCCTGGGTGACCAGATACGTCTTGCAGGTCTCATAGATCAGCTCCGAGATCTCGCGCATCGACTCGTGAACGGCCATGCGCTTGAGCTGGCCGGAGATGACGATACCGAAGAGCAGGCCGAGGCCACAGACGAGCAGTCCCGCCATCAGGAGGCTGCGCCCCGGGATCCCGTGGAACGTTTCCTGGGTGAGGTTCGGGATGATGAGATTGGCCTCACCCCCCGGAGCGTGCGCCGGCTGCTGGGCGAGGAGGACGGCCGCGAACGGGACCGGAAAGAGAGCGAGCAGGGCCGCAAGAAACAGCGGGAGGGCACGTCGAAATGCTGTGTCCATCCGATTCATCGTTGAGCATCTCCAGGTCGAGTGCGTGGTGCGACTTCAGTGAAAGCGAACGGTGCGGGGGTCAGCCGAGTGGATCAGACCGCGTCAGAGGACGCGATCGGGGCTCCTTCCACTCGTCGCCAGAGGTAGTAGACGGGGATGCCGATCACCACGAGGGCGAGCCCCGACAACGCCTGGGCGCGGGTCTTGGTCGAGATCAGCAGAATGACGGCGACCGCCGCCGCGAGGAGCAGGTAGAGCGCGGGGAGCACGGGATAGCCGATCGCGCGGTACGGACGCTCGGCGTCGGGACGACGCACGCGAAGGATGAACAATCCCGCGGTCGTCAGAACGTAGAAGATCAAGGCGGCGAAGATCACGTAGTCGAGCAGCTGCCCATATGTGCCGGTGAGGCACAACAGAGAGGTCCACACCGCCTGGAGGACGAGGGCCCGCGCCGGCACGCGCTGCGCATTGAGCACTCCCGCCCGGCGGAAGAACAGCCCATCGCGCGCCATCGCATAGAAGACGCGCGCCCCGGCCAGGATCAGGCCGTTGTTGCAGCCGAAGGTCGATACGAGAATGGCGATCGCCATGAGCACACCACCGCTCGATCCAAAGATCTGCTCCGCGGCGGCCGTGCCGACTCGATCCTGTGTGGCATGCTGGATTCCCCGCTCGAGGACCGTCGCTCCGCCCTCGATCCCATGCAGCGGAAGCACGTTCAGATACGCGAAGTTGGCGCAGACGTAGAGGAGCGTCACCAACCCCGTCCCCAGCAGGAGCGCCAGAGGAAGGTTTCTCTTCGGGTTCTGTACCTCGGCCGCGGCGAACGTGACGTTGTTCCACGCATCGCTCGAGAAGAGGGATCCAACCAGCGCGGCCCCAACGGCGATCACGAATGCGCTCGTGAGCGACGGCGCGGCGGGTGCGCCGGCCCCGAAATTGGCGGTGAGCGCGGTGGCATTCCGGCCGATCGTCAGTCCGAGCACGATGAGCAGGGCAAGTGCACCCGTCTTGGCGGTCGTGAGCGTCGTCTGAACGAGCTTGCCTTCGCGCACTCCTCTCAGGTTCACCCAGGTCAGCAGCCAGATCATCACGAGGGCGATGAGGCGCTGGGGGGACAGGCCAAGCTCTACCAGACCACCCGGCGTGGAGACATCGAGATGCGGAAACCAGCCGAAGCGCCCCGGTGTCACTGCCGGAACGAGCACCCCGAGGAAGCGGCCGAAGGCCACGGCGACGGCCGCGATCGTACCAGTCTGGATGACGACGAAAAGGGTCCACCCGTAGAGAAATCCCGTGAGTGGACCCATCGATTCGCGCAGGAAGACATACTGCCCCCCGGCTCGAGGGTACATCGCCGCGAGCTCGCCGTACGCGAGCGCGCCGAGCAGGGTGATCACGCCCGTGAGCACCCAGGCCATGATCAGCCAGAACGGGGTCACGACCGTGCGCGCGATGTCGGCGGAGACGATGAAGATTCCGGAGCCGATCATCGAGCCGGCCACCAGCATCGTCGCATCGGTGAGCGTCATCGCCTTCACGAACTCCGAGTGCGGCTCGCGCATCGGGGTGTCAGCGGTCACGCTGGTCATGCCGGTCCTCGTGTGCGGGCCGAACTCTGGCGGGCAGGCGCGCCGGAGGGAGACGTCGAAGAGTGATGTAGAGCGGGGAGACAGCCGCGGGAAAGTAACGGCAGCCCGAGCGATTGGCTAGGGAAAGTCGTAAGTGATCTGAGCAGTGGCGCGCACCGGACTTCCGTCCCACCGGGTCGCCGGGCGGAACCGGGTCTGGTCCAGCCGCTCCTTGAGCTGGCGGTTGTAACTCCCGTCCTTCGACTGGTTGAACTCGACGCGCAGCACCTTGCCGGTCGAGTCCACGTCGAAAGTCGCCGTCAGCCGGTACGGCTTGATGCGCTCCGGCGCCGGGAGTGGCGGGATGAAGACCTGAGTGGTCGTCGGCGGATAGATGGTTCCGGGGCCGCCGCCCGTCCCGGCTCCGATACTGGATCCGCGGCCCGTCCCGACACCGGAGCCGATGCCACCACCACTCCCCGGCCCGTTCCCCGTCGAGCCATCGTTTCCCGTTCCACCGCCGACTCCGCGCGTGAGCGCCATGTCGATGTCCGTCCGGGGCACCTCGAGCTTGACGACGAGAGGGTCCGCCGGCTTGCTCTGCACCGCTACCACCGGCGGAGGTTGCACCAGCTGTGGGAGGGGCACGAGGGGCGGAGTGACAGGGGCGGCAGGGGGGGACGCGGTCAGGTATTGCACTCGCTCCGACACCCGCTCGGCGCCGCCGCTTCCGCGCCGCCCTCCCCCACCCCCGCCGGCCGGACCGGGTCCACCAGCTCCCTGAACGGGGTCCAGGAGAGGCGCGCGATCGAACAGTGGGGTGATCATCAGGAAGAGAATGAGAGCGTGCATCACCGCCGAGAAGGGCGTACCCCAGCGCCCCTCCTCCTGGAGGGGGAGTCCCAGCGGCACCCGATAGGAGGGGCGGTCGAGGGGCCGGACGGGACGGGGTGACAGCGAGGCGCTCATGCTCTCGGGATGGGGCTCACAGAAAGATAATACGGCGGACGTCCCCGAAGGTTCGTCCGCCGTATCCAGCCGAGCGCCGGCCCGACCGTTCTTACTTCGTATCCTTGGGCGGGATCCCGATCACTTTGACCCCCGACCCGCGTGCGACGTCCATGGCGAAGATCACGTCCTGGTACTTCACCTTGGGGTCTCCCTTCACGAAGATGATCTTTTCGGGACGCGGATCGTAGACCTCCTTGATCCGCGCGGCGAGCTTGTCCTTCGGCACCGCCTCCTTGTTGAGCGCGTAGGTCCCATCCGCATTGACGATCAGCACGATCTGATTGGGTGGCGTGGCGGTGGTCACGGGCTGCGGCGTGGGATCGGGCAGCTGCAGATCGATCGCCTTGCGCAACATCGGCTGGATGATCATGAAGATGATCAGCAGCACGAGCAGCACGTCGATCATCGGTGTGACATTGATCTCGTTCGTGAGGCCGGTATTGCCTCCCGTCGTCATGGCCATGGTGATCGTCTCCGCTTATGGCTTCTTGGCGCCCGGACCGGTCTTGATCACATCCCCCGCGACCGTGGACTCCGTCCCCGGGTGCTGGTCGGCGATCGCTCCGACGACGCGAACCCCGTTCTTGGCGGCGATGTCCATCGCGGTCAGCACCTTGTCGTACTCGAGATTCCGATCCGCCTTCACGAACAGGATCTTGTCGGCCGTGCGAGCGGTATAGATCCGATTCAGCTCGCTCGCCAGCTTGTCGTTCGGAATGCGTGACTTGTTCAGATAGTAGATGCCGTCCCGGTCGATGCCGAGCACCTGATCGGTGTCCTCCTCCGGATGCGACTTGAGGTTGACACCTTCCGGTGGCACCGCCGAGAAGCCTGCCAGCAGCGCCGGCGTCACGATCATGAAGATGATCAGTAGCACCAGCATCACGTCGATCATGGGGGTGACGTTCGGGTCAGCCCGAACGCTTCCGCTCCCGCTCCCCGTCGCCATTGACATGGGCTAACTCTCCTCTCTGAGCCCGTGGCTCACTGGCTGGTGAGTGCGCCGCCCGCGCCGGTGGTCGACGTGTTGAACTCGCGGGTGAATCGCGAGCGGCCGAACTCGCCGGCCACTCCCTTGATCAGGTAGTCGATCATCTCCTTCGACGTGTAGGTCATCTCGACGGAGAGATTGTCGATCTTGGTCGTGAAGTAGTTGTAGAACCACACGGCCGGGATCGCGACGATCAGTCCGAACGCAGTCGTCACGAGCGCTTCGGCCACACCCGCGGAGATGGCCGCGATGCCGCCGGTGCCCGACGTCGCCATGCCGGTGAACGCGTTCACGATGCCCATGGTCGTGCCGAGCAGGCCGACGAAGGGGGCGGTCGCTCCGACGGTCGCGAGAACCGCGAGACCGCGTTTCAGCTCGGAGATGATGATCATCATGTTCCGCTCGACCGCTCGCTCCACCGAATTGATGTCGGCGACCGTGACCGAGCCGTCCTGGATCAGCGGCTTCACCTCTCCCAACGCCCCACCGAGCACGCGCGCGACGTGCGAGCGCTTGTAGGTCTCCGAGAGCTTGATCGCCTCGTTCAGGTTGTCCTCCTCGAGGAACTGGGAGAACTCGGGAGCGAACTTGCGGGTCTCGCTCTGCGCCTTTCTCAGCCGCCACCATTTCTGCACCGCGATCGACATCGAGGCGATGGACATGAAAGCGAGCACGATCACGATCCCGCGGGCAAACCACGCCATCTGCGACCAGAGGGTCAGAATCGACATGTTCATACGTTCACTCTCCGCAAGACAGGTTTAGACGCTCGACGCCAGACAGCTCAACCCTTGCTGATCCCGAACTCGAACTGCTGTTGCACCCACACCTTCACCTTGCGGCCACCCGTCTCGCCCGGGTAGAAACGCATCTGCGGCAGGACGGCGCGCACCGACGCCGTGAACTGCTCGTTCGAGGACTTGAGCGCCTTGAAGGTCGACATCTCCGCTCGCCCCGAGGTGTCCACCACGAACGTCGCCAGCACGCTGCCCTCGATCCCCGCCGACTTGAGCATCTCGGGGAAGCGCGGCTGGGGATTTCCCTCGCGCGGGAGCGGCGGCTTGTCCACCTGGAACTCGAACATCGGCTGATCCGAGTTCACCGGTCCAGTGCCTCCGATCACTCCCTTCGACGTCCCACCGACGGCGCCCTTCCCGCTGAAATCCGCCTCGTTGGTCACGGATTTGGAGAGGTCGATGTCGGGGAGCTTGTCCGGGATGTTGATCGGCGCCGTGAGCACCTGGAATCCCTTCGGCGGCGGCGGCGCGGAGGCGAGCTCGGGCGGCGGCTGCTGCTTGACCGGGTCCGGCGGCGGCGGCTCCTTCTTCACCGTCTCGACGAATTTGACGTCTTCCGCCTTGACCTTGTCATCCTTGGTCATGCCGGCCTTAGCCGTGGCGTAGACCGCGCCGACGATCAGGAGCGTGTGCAGAATGACGCTCGCCACCGCGCCGCCGCCGTTCTTCTGCTTCTGGGGCTTGGATTCGAGCAGGTTGTCGAACATGCTGGTCTCACCCGGAAGTGAAGGGAGAATGTCCATGCACCGATATCCTGACCGGCAAGCTACGCGCCCGAGGTTGCCTCCATAACGAGGAAAGATTAAGAAATGGTGAAGGGAAAGTGACAAAGCGCCGAAGCGCCCGCGCCCTCATGCCGTGCGCATCTCGGGCGGCGGGAAGGACAGCGCCTCTTCCGAGACGTCGACGAGAGGGAGCGTCACCGTGAAGGTGCTCCCGCGGGTCAGACGGCTGCGGACCGAGATTGTCCCACCGTGCGCCTCCGCGATCCACTGGCTGATCGCCAGCCCCAGCCCGAATCCGCCGCGCTCGGCGGACCGCGGGCGCGCGCGGTCGGCCCGGTAGAAACGCTCGAACACGTGCGGGAGATCGGCCGCCGAAATGCCGACCCCGGTATCACGGACCGAGAAGACGACGCTCGATTCGTGGCACGTGAGCGAGATCTCGACGCTGCCGCCGCGCGGGGTGTACTTGATCGCGTTGGTGGCGAGATTCAGACAGAGCTGGCGGAGTCGAGTCGGGTCGCCCATCACCGTGGCCTGCTCTACCGTCGGCACGCTGACGTTGAGCCCGGCGGCCTCACCGAGGATGAGCGCGGTCTCCGCCACCTCGAGTGTCAGCGGCTCCATCTCCACTCGCTCGAGATGCAGATCGAATCGTCCCTCATCCGCGCGCGCGAGCGTGAGCAGGCTCTCCACGAGATCCGCCATCCGTGTCGTTTCCTGCAGCGCTTCCTCCAGTGCCACCATCTTCTCCGTCCGGGTCGCGTTAGAGCTCATGGCGCGCTCGACGTCCGCCCGGAGAACGGTGAGGGGCGTCTTGAGCTCGTGGCTCGCATCGGCGGTGAAGCGCCGGAGCGCGGAGAAGGATTTTTCGAGCCGCTCGATCATCTCGTTCAGCGTGATCGTGAGGCTCGCCATCTCCTGAGCCGTCTCATCGAGAGGCAGCCGCCGGTGCAGGCTGCGCCCGTCGGTGATCGCCTGCACCTCGTTGATGATCCGGTGAACGGGGTCGAACACCCGCCCCGCGATGACGTAGGCGATGCCCAGCGAGGCGATGAGGAGGAGCGGCGCGATCGTCAGCATCGAGCGGGCCAGATCCTGGAGCGCCAGCTCGGAGCTGCGAAGTGAGGTCGCAACCGACACGCGAGCGATCGTCGAGCCAGCCTCCGTCGGCTCGGCAGCGGCGATCAGCAGCCTCTCTCCGCCGATCACGATGGCACGAGCCGTTCCTCCGGTGGGAGCGCTGAACGCCGCCACCTGAAGCTCCGCCAGATCGTCCGGGATGAGCTGGCGGGCAGCGAAGGAGATATAGAGACTGCGGCTGTCGCGATCGAGCACCAGCAGATAATCGGGAACTCCCTCCAGCACCGACCGCAAGGTGGGGCTGATCGTCGGACCGAGGATGCTGTCGGTGAGGATCGTGACCTTCTGGCCGGCCTGCTCCGTCTGCCTGATGAGGTTCAGGGCGAGATTGGCCTCGGTGACGACCGAGCGCTGGAGCTCGTCGAACTGGCCGGCGCGCCGGAGGTTGAAGAGCGCGATCGCGAACGCCAGCATGGTTCCGAGAAGCGCCGCAGCGTAGGCCATCGTGAGTCGAGCCCGAATGCTGTTCATGCCGCCTCCCCTCCCTCAGGCGCGCACGACATAGCCGACCCCGCGCACGGTGTGGATGAGCTTCAGCTCTCGAGACGCATCCACCTTCTTTCGCAGATGATTGATCACCACATCCACGATGTTCGTCCCCGGGTCGAAGTGGTACCCCCAGGCATACTCGGTGATCAGCGTGCGGCTCATGACGCGCCCGGCATGGCGCATGAGATATTCCAGCACGGTGTATTCCTTCGGCGTGAGCTCGATCGACTCGCCACCGCGGCGGACCTCGCGGGTGTCCCTGTCCAGCTCGAGGTCGGCCACCCGAAGGGTCGGAGCGGCGATCGCCTGAGGACGCCGGCTCAGCGCCTCCACCCGGGCGAGCAGCTCCTCGAACGCGAACGGCTTGGTGACGTAGTCATCGGCGCCGGCGCGAAGTGCCTTCACCTTGGCGTCCACCGCGTCCTGCGCCGTGAGCACGAGGACGGGACGCTCGAACCCGCGGGCGCGCAAGGTCTTCAGTACTTCCATCCCCGACCGGCCAGGGAGGCGCATGTCCAGCACGATGAGATCGTACGTCTCGGACCCGGCGAGACGCTCTCCTTCCTCGCCGTTTGCGACGAGGTCGACACCCCAGCGCTGCTCCTCCAGGCCGCGCTTCACGTACTCTCCGACGGTCGGATCATCCTCGATGACGAGAATCTTCATCCGCGGCCGGCCTCGCCACCCGGGCGCAACCCGCCGAGCCTCGTGGGCTCGGGTGGACGGCGGAAGCCGTATTCCCGAATCTTCCTATACAGGGTCTTCGGCGAGATCCCCAGCGCGTCGGCCGCCCGACCCTGATGCCAGCCGACATGCTCGAGGACTCGCTCGATGTGTGATCGCTCCACCGATTCCAGCGACATCAGCGGGTCCTCGACCCGCCCCCGGCTTACCGGTCGGGCATCGGCGCTGGCGATCGGAAGGTCGGAGGGCCGGATCACGCCGCCGGTGGACAGGAGGACGGCACGCTCGATGACGTTGCGCAGCTCACGAATGTTGCCCGGCCAGCGATACGCTTGCAGCACCGCCAGCGCCTCGTCGCCGAGCACCGGCGGAGTCGGTCCGCCGAATGTCCTGAGGAAGCTTGCCGCCAGAAGAGGAATGTCCACCGACCGTTCGCGAAGAGGTGGCAGGCGGATGCTGATGGTGTTGATCCGGTAGTACAGGTCCGAGCGAAAGGTGCCGCGCGCGACGCTCTCCGCCAGATCGCGACTCGTCGACGCGACGACCCGCAAGTCGGTGAACACCTTCTGCGTGCCGCCGATCCGGTAGAACGTGCCCTGCTCCAGAACTCGAAGCAGCTTTCCCTGCAGCCTCTGCTCCAGAGCGGCGATCTCGTCGAGGAAGATCGTCCCCTTGGATGCGAGCTCGAACAGACCGAGCGTGCGCGCGGACGCCCCCGGAAAGGCTCCCTTCTCATAGCCGAACAGCTCGCTCTCGATCGTCGACTCCGGCAGAGACGCACAGTCGAGATCCACCAGCGGCCCGCTGGCCCGGTGAGAGAGGCGATGGATGGTGCGCGCGACCACCTCCTTCCCCGTACCGGACTCCCCGTGAATCAGCACGGCGCTGTCGCTCCGGGCTACCCGCTCGACCAGAGCGAGCACGGCCTGCATCGGGGCGTAGCGGGTCTCCACCGGCGGCGTCGCGTCGAGCCGCCCGAGCCGCGATTGAAGCAGAGTGTTCTCGCGGGCCAGCTGGCGTTTCTCCCAGGCACGCCGCACCAGCACGTCGATCTCGGCCATGCGGTACGGCTTCGAGAGATAATCGTACGCGCCGAGCTTCATCGCGCTGATCGCCGTCTCGACGGTCCCATTTCCGGTGATGATGATGACCTCGGGCGGGGCGGACTCCTCCTGCAGCTGGCGGAGCACCTCCAGCCCGTCCATCTCGGGCATGACGATGTCCAGCAGGGCGACATCGAAGCTCTCGCTGCGCAGTGCGTCGAGAGCAGCCCGACCGTCGGTCCGCGTCGTGACGTCGTAGTTGCGCTGGGAGAGGAACTTTTCCAGGATGGCACCGAGGTGAGGCTCATCCTCGGCGACCAGCACCCGGATCCGTGTGTCGCTCACGCCCCGCTCGCTTGCGGCTGGTCGCCGCCGGGAAGCACGACGCGGAAGGTGCTTCCCACGCCCACGGTGCTCTCGGCCTCGATGCGGCCGCCGTGCTCCTGGATGATGCCGTAACAGATCGCGAGACCGAGCCCGGTGCCGCGCCCGGGACCCTTGGTCGTGTAGAACGGCTCGAAAACCTTGGGGAGCTCCGACCGGGGGATGCCCTTGCCCGAGTCGCGGATCTCGATCACGACGCGGTCCGACTCGGTGGGATGGCGCCCGGTCATGACCCGGATGACACCGTCCGACCCGGTGTTCATCGCATCCATGGCGTTGATGAGAAGCGCCATCACCACCTGAATCAGCGCGTCGGGGTTACCGGGGATGGGAGCCAAGGTCGCGTCGAAGTCGCGCTCGACGACCATGCTGCGGAAGCCGGGATGATGCTTGAGCAGGAACAGCGTCTCGGATACGACATCGTTCACGCTCACGTCGGCGCGTGCGCGCGCGCCGGGTCGGCTGAAGTCCAGAAGACCGTTCACGATCCGCGCGCAACGACGAATCTCCTGATCGACGATGGCGAGATACTCCGCGACGGCGGAGCGCAGGTCGGCGGATGCGTCCCGCTCGGCGAGCCGGAGGGCGATACTCTCCGAACACGCGGCGATCGTCGCCATCGGGTTGTTGATCTCGTGCATCACGCCGGCGGCGAGCTGGCCGATGGCGGCGAGCTTTTCCGCCTGTACGACGCGCTCGCGGGAACGCCTCGCTTCCGTCACATCCTCCCCGATGGTGATGACGTGCGTCACGGCTCCGTCATCGACCCGCATCGGCACTTTGGTGACGCGATAGCTCCGCTCCTCGCCAGTGGCCGCCGAATCCATGTAGTACTGGCGGATGTCACCCGACTCGAAGACCTCGTCGAACTCGGCGCGGAGCATGTCGACGGGCTGACGGTGGAGCAGCTCGAAGATGGTCCGGCCGATCGCCTCCTCTCTCAGCACACCGAGCAGTCCCGTCTCTCTCTTGTGATTCCACGCTTGCACCCGATAGTCGCGATCGATGACATGGAGACCGACGGGGAGAGAGTCGATGATCCGCTGGATGAAGCGTCGCTGCGCGTCGATCTCGTGCGCGCGCTCGTGCACCGCGCTCTCGAGTTGCCGCCGCAGGGCGTCGGCGGTGAGGCTGGGTGCCAGCATGTCCGCGACGAGCGCGAGCAGCTCCGGCGCATCGGCGCGGCTGGCAGCGCGCGCGGCGAGGAGACCGAGCGCCTTGCTCGCATAGCGGACAGGGGCGACGAGGATCTCGCCCCCGGTCGATTCGTCGCGCCGGGCCGCCTCCTGAACTTCCGTCACCGTGGGCGGTCGCTCACCGGCCGCGCCCAGAAGGGTCGCTTGCCCACTCGACGAGTCCACCAGCGAGCATCCGGCGGCGCCGAAAGCATCATTCACCTCGGCCAGCGCACGGGGCAGCGCAACTGCGAGGCCGGATC
The DNA here is from genome assembly GCA_030948255.1 of Gemmatimonadota bacterium. Classification (GTDB taxonomy): domain Bacteria; phylum Gemmatimonadota; class Gemmatimonadetes; order Gemmatimonadales; family Gemmatimonadaceae; genus JALZAQ01. Next base: position 5,681 of record JALZAQ010000005.1, on the reverse strand, counting down.
CTCGGGCGAGGATCCCGGCGACCAGTGCGATTACCGGGGGCGAAGGCGGTCGATCGGGAGGCGCGGACGGAGTGCTAGACGCTGCCGGGGAATTGGTGCGGGTCAAGCGACCTCACGCAAAGTCGGGGTCCCGGCAACATAGCGGTCGCTCAGCCTCTCGGACAAGATGACCGAACGGGCTCCGGGTGCTCGCCTGCGGTTTTGGCGCCCCGCTTGTCGAGATGACAGAAGGCCGTGTCTCGCTGGCAAGTCTTTGCAGGCACGCGGGTTGCTTTCCCTCTCGCCGAACTTGATGACACGGTCAACAGCCGGAGTGGTGCGGCGAACTGGACCCCCGCCCTGGATATTCGCGAGAGCGACAAGGAGCTCTCGCTCGACATCGAGCTCCCTGGCATCGAGCCCAGTCATGTGGACATCAGTGTCGAGAACGGCGTTCTAACGGTGCGCGGTGAGAAGCGTGCCGATCAGCGGGAAGAGAGTGAGGACGGGCGCTGGCACGTCGTCGAGCGGTCGTACGGATCGTTCTTCCGCTCCTTCCAGCTTCCTCAGGGTGTCGACGAGCAGCAGATCAGTGCCGACTTCACTCACGGAGTGCTGACCGTCCACGTTCCCAAGAGCGCACTCCCGCAGCCGCGCAAGATCCAGATCGCTGCCGAGGGGCAGAACAGGTTCAGGGCTCGCAGCCGCGTGGCTCGACGTCGAGCAAGGGCGAGCAGAGCAGCGGCCGTGGCTCGAGTGGGAACAGCCGCGGAAGCCAGGCGGGCGACGAGCGGATGGTCGCCAGCAACGCGGGGGAAGAGCTAGGAGGGCAGCCGCAGCTGAGGGGGCGGCGGCACCCGATGGTCACCGAGGGGCGCCGGCCGCGCGGGCGATTCGTCCGGCGCCGGCGCTCTCGGCCATCAGCAGCATGAGCCCCCGGTTCACCAGGCCAGCTCCATCGGAATCCCCATGGGCCAGGGGCGCGTCTCGCCGTCGATCCGCACGGTCATGCGCTCTCCCTCGACGAACACGTCGACGATCTTCCCGCGTACGCGAACACCGGTGATCTCCGCGTACGAGAGCCCGAAGGGGTACGGATCGATCGTGACGCCGCGGTCGTGGGGTCTGACACCCATGACGTAGGAGACGATGAGATCGGCCACCCAGGAGTGCTGATAGTCGTCGATGCCGCGGTACACCGAGGCGTGTCCGGTGAAGGGATGGTAGTGCTCGTAACAGTTCGGGCGATCCAGATCGCCGTCGTGGAACATCATGCGGACGAAGCGGTGCACGAGCTGGGCGGCGGCGCCGCGGAGCTGAGGGCTCTGGAGCCGAGAAGCATACGCAAGCGCCTCGACGACGTGACTGTTCGTCATGGGCCACACGCGTCCGTTCCACGGGCAGACATGCCGCTTGCCCTTCCATTCGGCAAACGCGTCAAAGAGTGGGTCATCCACCGACGAGGAAGGAACGGGAAAGGTCGTCCAGAACTGATCGGGATCGAGGAGGTGGCGCTCGAGCCCTTCGATGTGGCTCACCTCCGCGAGGTCGGTGAAGTAGGGATAGAAGCACACCGCCGCCTTCACTCCGGTGCGGCGGCCGGTGGCCGGGTCGACGTCGAAGAACATCCCCTCGTCGGGATCCCACATGGTCGTGCGGACGGCCTCCTCGCTTCGCGTGGCCAGCGACTGCCACCCGTCGACATCTCCCTCGGCCCCAACCCGCGGCGCGATTCGCGCGAGGGCGCGGAACAGAGCATACGTGTACACGGTGACGTCGATGCCCTTGAGCCGAAGCCGGTTTTCCCAGCCGTAGCTGTCCGCCTCTGGATCCACCGCCTGATAGCGCGACATGTACTCCTGACCGGTCTCGTACTGATCCACCACATCGAACATGCCGCTCCGCTCCGGGTCTCGCGTGACGACCAGCCATCGCGCGTAACGGGAGAGGGGCGTGTACATCTCGCGCAGGAAAGCGTCGTCCGGCCACGCGGAGTCGAGCGCGAGTAGCGCGTCGCCCCAGTTCGCGTGATAGAAGTCGGTGCCGGACAGGTGGTTGACGTAGATGCGCCCGTGAAGGCTGCCATCGCTCTTCTGGTGCGCGAAGAACGTCCGAAAGATTCCTCGCGCGTGCTCGGGATCACTGAGCCAGCGCAGCTCCCGCGCATGACACTGGGCGCTGTAGGTGATCGGCTGGTGAAAGAATCCGATCCCCTCGCACATGGCGGGATGCGAGTAGTTGCCGACGCCGGGCTCGATGGCATTCAACCAGAGGCCGTACCAGCGATACCAGTAATAGCGCTCGAGGTAGGGATCCGAACAGCGAAATTCCGGCACCCGGGCGAAGCGCTCCCGCCATCGCTGGCGACTCGTGCCGGCCAGCGTGCTGGCTTCGGAAGCGCTCTGTTTCCCCCGCGCACGGGAGAGGATCGATTGGGTCGGCGAGAGCCGCATGGCGAATGTGGCGGACGCGCCGTCGGCGCCCACGTGAATCGCCTTGTGGACCGCCGCGTAGATGAGTCCGGCGGACGAAATACCTTCGAGACGAATCTCCCGGGGAAGCCCGTCGGCACGCCATTTCTCGACGAATGGCGTGAAGCGCCAATGCGGTTGTGGCGCGCTCGCTTCGCTCATCGAAGCGGCCCAGCTCGTCGCACCTCCGGAGCACGAGAGCTGCGCCGTCACCTTCATCGGAACCTCGCGCCGGTCGATCAGGGTGCGGACGAAGCGGATCTCGTCATCCCAACGCGCGGACGGGAGGTCCACCGACGATCCGTCCTGCGCCGTCCACGCGACGAGGTGCAGGGGCGCCGGTCGCATCGCCTGCAGCCGCCACTCGGACGCGAACACGCCGCCCGGCTGCACGCTCCGGACCTCGATCGCGGTCATCCCGTTCCCCAGCCGGTACTGGACTGTCAGGTCGGCGGGCGTCCAGCGCCTCGAGATCGCCCGCATCGGGATCTCGCGCCCCTCGGCGTCGAGCGCGCTCACGGTGAACAGGGGAGCGTAGGCGTACTGGTAGATCGTCCCCTCGTCCCAGAAGCCGGGCGCGTCGAGCCAGACGGGAAAGGGCGGGGCAAACAGGATGCCGTCGCCTCCGGACAGGTACCACTTGTCCTGGCGGGCCAGCAGCTCGAGGGGATCGATCATCGGCGCCTGCGGTGGGGCCGCCGCTCGCCGGCCAGGCACGGCCTCGTGCGCTCGAGCGCGTGACGTGGCTCACGTCGTATGGAGCGTGCGAGGCTCGAACTCGCGACCTTTCGGTTGCAAACCGAATGCTCTCCCAGCTGAGCTAACGCCCCGGTGGGGGAATGATAATGGAAGCGCGGATGGGAACGCCAGTTGCGTGATCGTCGGGCAGCGACAGCGGCGCGGGAACGCGCGCAGACGACCCGAGCGAGGCGACGAGGCGAGGCATCATGGCCGAAACGCAGACCGGTGAGCGGCAGCTGATGGTTCTCTGTCCGTCCTGCGGGAGCTGGAACCGGATACGGGCTTCGCGCGCGGCCAAAGGCCCGAAATGTGGCAGGTGCGGCATGAGGATCGCGCTCGATCGTCCCCTTCCCATCACTGACGAGAGCTTCGACCGCACGATCTCGCAGAGCGAGGTGCCGGTGCTGGTGGATTTCTACGCCGACTGGTGCGGCCCGTGTCGGCAGATGTCGCCGGTCATCGACGCTCTGGCCGCGGACCAGCAGGGTCGAGCGCTGATCGCGAAGCTCGACACCGATCGCAACCAGCGGACGATGGAGCGGTTCGGTGTCCGGGGCATCCCGACCGTGATCGTGTTCAGCGGCGGGCGCGAGGTCGCGCGACGCACCGGCGCGGTGGGCGCGCGCGAGCTGCAGCTTCTGCTCGCGCGAGCGGGCTGAGAGCGCGCGCAGCAGGCTTCCGCTCACTCGTGCGCCGGTAGGGGCTCCATCGTGTCGGGATTTACCGGCACCTGCACTTCGTCGCGGAAGGCGGAGGTCATCAGCGTGGTTCGCATCCGGGGAAACGCGTCCATGAACCCCGAGTAGCAGATTCCCCAGAGTCCCAGATATCCGATGAAGATCGCCAGCTCCCACAGGCCGAGGGGGAGCGACGTGGCCGCAAGGTGAATGGCGGGATACACCTCGGTGTATCGCAACAGCCAGAGGCCGGTGAGGCTACACAGCGCGAACCCGACAAAGGTCGGCAGAAAAACCTTCGCCGCGCGCGAGACCAGCCCAAAGAATGGGAGCACGAACATCAGAAAGACGACCGCGAGCGTGACGTACATCCACGGCGAGGTAAGCCTCTGGTGAAACCAGTGCGTCTCCTCACCCATGTTGCCGTACCAGATCACCAGGTACTGGCCGAAGGTGAAGTAGCCCCAGAAGGCCGTGAACGCGAAGCAGAGCTTACCGAGATCGTGGAGGTGATGCTCGGTGATCAGGTCGTACACGTTCAGGTATCGTCGCCACGCGATCGTGAGGAGGGACCAGCTCATGAGCGCACCGAGCCAGCCTCCCATGAAGAACCACCAGCCATAGAGCGTGCTCTGGAAGTGCAGATCCATCGACATCGACAGGTCCCACGCGAGCACGGTATAGAAAAAACCGAAACAGACGCACATCACCACTGCGAGCAATCCCTGCATGGAGTGCGTCGAGTGGATCTCGCGCCGCTCGTCGGCGAAGCCGCGCCGCATCCGCGCGCGAACGCCTTGCGCCCAGCGCG
>JALZAQ010000005.1:0-992 GCA_030948255.1 Gemmatimonadota bacterium | reverse complement strand
CTCTCGGGCAGGAGGCCCACATCGAGGCGCACCGACCGGTAGATATACCAGAGGCTGAGCGAGGAGAGCAGAGCGAAGAGAATCAGGTCGCGCGCTGCGACGAGCGGGGGGTTGAGCCACATCCGCTTCTCGGCGACCGTCGGCGTCGCCATCGCCCAGGAAAAGACGTGGTGGCGGCCGAGAAACAGGAGCGCGAGAAGCAGGAAGGCAGCCGGCAGGAAGGCGACGTAGCCCTCGAGCAGGCGGACGATGGGGCGTGACCAGCGCGCGGTGGTGATCCGCTGGACGGCCACGAAGATCACCCCCGCCTGGGAGATCGTCGCGAAGAAGAGCCAGTTGACGTGCAGCGCTTGCCAGGCGCGATCGCTTCCGGTGAAGGCGCCGATCGCGAAGGCCACCGCTCCGAGAGCCGCCATCCCGGCGCAGAGGAGAGTGAGGGAGCGGGAAACCGGCTTGGCCGTCGCATCGACGATGTCGGCGCGCGTGGGCAGGTGGGCGTCGTCGTGCACGGTCACGGGCGTGCTCCCTGGGGAGGGGCGGCGGCGGGCGGCCTCAGCCGCGCACTATCCGGATTGATCGCCGCTCCGCGCATCTCGTTGAGATGCATCTCCCGTGGCCGATAGCTCGAGGGGCGGGTCGGCGCGCTCTCGGACGCAGCCGGAACCGAAGTGCCGTTCTGTCCAGGCGTGCCGGCGGGAGAGGTGTCCGGTCGTGCCGCCAGCTTCCCTTGAAGCGCGCGCAGATAATTCACCACATCCCACCGATCGCTCTCCTCGATCCGGTCGTACGTCGGCATGAGGCCCCGTCCATTGCGGATCATGCCAAAGAGATATCCATCGGTGCGCGCCACGGTGATCGGGGTGAGAAGATTCGGTGCTGGAACCCCGTACTTCACTGCCGCACCCGTCCCCGCGCCCGATGCCCCGTGACAGACCGCGCAGTTGATCTGATAATACTTCCGGCCATTGTCGACCGAGCGCTCGCTCCCCGAG
>JALZAQ010000084.1 GCA_030948255.1 Gemmatimonadota bacterium | reverse complement strand
CTTCGACGTCACAGAGGCCATCTCCGACTGGCACTACACCGCCGATTTCTTCGCGCAATGGTCGGTGCCCGTCCCCAACGCCGGAGAGCTGGATTTCGACAAGGCGGAGGAGCTTTACCGGGCGGCGCTCGGCGCGGACTCCACCCACCTGGGCGCAACCATCGGCCTCCTCGGGCTGCTGCTCGAGGCGAGACGCTACGAGGAGATGATCTCGGTGGCTCAGGCGCTGCGACGCGCTCAGGCGGCCGAGCCGCGCCTCCTCCTCGCGCTCGGGCTCGCCTATCACCGACTCGATCGCGAGGCCGACGCGGGATTCGCGTTCGACACCGCCATCGGGCTGCTCCCGAGCGGGGAGCGCCGGGACATGCTCGGTCTCGAGCGCGTGCTCCGGCGCGAGGCCGCCTCGGATTATGCCGCGCTGGGAGACAGCGGGCGCGCCTCCTTCGAGGCGCTCTACTGGGACGTGGCCGATCCCCTCCGGCTCACCCCGGTGAACGAGGCGCACGTCGAGTTTCTCGCCCGCGTAGCACACGCGGACCTGCGCTTCTCCTCCCCCGAATTCCACCTCCACGGATGGCAGACCGATCGCGGCACGGTCCTCATCCGGTATGGCCAGCCGCCGATGGTCGGCACCCTCTCACCGGAAACGCAGGAGATCCACAACTCGGAGGCGATCGCCCGGATCACCACCGTCTGGTGGTACCCCGAGAGCAAGCTGCGCTTCATCTTCGTCGGCCCACCGGCGTTCGATGTCCAGAACTTCGCGGGGGACTTCCGGGCGTACGCGGAGAACGCACGTCACATCACACCGATCCGGTTCGACAACCTCGCATCGCGGCTCCCGATCGATTCGGTGCCGGTGCAGATCGCCCGCTTCCGCGGTGACCGGCCCGGCCTGACCGATGTCTCCCTGTTCGCCGACGTGCCCGCGGCCAGGCTGCTCCGCGGCTCGGATGTGCACCAGGCGACGCTCGAGACCGGGCTTTTCATCTCCGACGTCGCTCGGCACACTGTCGTCGAGGCGCGCGACTCTGCGGTCGTGCGGCTGGAGAAGCCCGACGCCGTCTCCGCCCGCTCCTGGCACCGCGCCCTCAAGCCTGGCGAGTATCTGTATCGCGTCGAGGCCCGGCAGGGTGTGAGCGGGCGCAGCGCCCGCGGCCTGGCGGTGATGCAGGTGAACGAGTTTCCGCGGGGGCAGCTCTCGCTCTCCGACGTGCTCGTCGCGCGCCGCATCGCTCCTCTCGTGCCCGGCGCGACCCCGCGCCGGCGCTCCGACTTCCTCATCAATCCCAACGGCTCGCTCGCCTTTGCGCGAAGCGATACGATGTTCCTCTACTGGGAGACGTACGGGCTCACCGGCGACTCGACCCACACGGCCAAGGTGCACATCGACCTCTCGCTGCGCGTGGACAAGATCCGGCGCCAGGACGGGGTCGTCGTCCGGATCATCGGCGGGCTCCTGGATGCGACCGGCCTCAGCGCCAAGGGCGACGAGCGTGTGACGCTCAGCTACGACAGGGTGGTCTCTCTGGACGGCAGCGACCGCACCGTGGATTATCTCGCGCTCAACCTCGGTGAGGCCCCGGAGGGAGTCTACACACTGCAGCTCTCGGTGAAGGATCTCGTGACGCAGCGCACCGTGACCCAACAGCGCGTGGTGCAGGTGAGAGAGCCGTGAGGACGAGCGCCGTGAGACGCGCGCTGCTCGCGGCTTCGACCGGCGCGACGCTCCTCGCGATCCCCGGCCCGGCTCGATCCCAGAGCATCGCCACGCCCCGCGTCGAGCACCGCAGGCCGCGGAGCGTCCTCTACGCGTTTCTCGGAGCGATCACCGGAGCGGGAGCGGGAGCGTCGTACATCTTTACCCAGGGTCAGTCCGAGCCGGGCACCTGCGGCAGCGCGAGCTGTGTCGTGACCGTCACGGTGGGTGTGGGCGGCCTGATCGGCTACATCATCGGCCGCGAGTACGATCAGCTGCACGAGCTGCAATATCGCGGAGGCGCTCCCCTCCATCCCGTGATGACCACGGCGGCGCTGGCGGGCGAGCCGGTGGTCATCGCCGCCCGGGACTCGACGGTGCTGGTGGGGGGAAGCGTGGGCGTTCAGCTCTTCCGCAGCGGTGCCGGCCTGACCGCCGCTGGCCAGCGCGCGGGCGGCGTCCGCGGGATCATGGCCGTCGACATCGCCCCGTCCAGCGGTCAGCTCTCACTTGGCTCGGTGTCCGGGCTCTACCTCTATCCGGCGCTCAAGGGAGCTGGAACGCTGGTCCGAGAGGGGAGCGTCGGCGCGGTGGCCATGAGCTCGACCGCGGTGTACTTCGGCGTCGGCACACGTGTCGAGGTCGCGCCCCTGAACGCCGACACGACGCGCGTCTGGCCCGGGGTGGAGCTCGGCTCTCCGGTGCGCGACCTCGAGCTGGATTCCCGCGGCCTTCTGTGGGCGGTGACCGACTCGCAGCTCGTATCACTCGGCACGACCGGCGACTCCCTCACCCGCATCGGCAGCGCGACGCTGGACTTCACGGCGCGGCGGCTCGCGATCGACGGGACGCGAGCGGTGATCGCCGCCGGAGAGCGCGGGCTGAGACTCTTCGACATTGGCAGCCCGGCCGCACCGCGGCGCACCGGCAGCTGGACCACGGCCCACTTCGCCTACGACGTCTCGCTCGTGGGCAGCCGGCTCTACGTGGCCGCCGGCCCCGAGGGGGTCTATCTGCTCGATGCCGGCCCCAGCGTTCCCGTGACCATCGGGCTCGTCCACGAGCTCGGTTTCGCTGCCGCGCTGGTCTCCCGCGGCGGCTACACTTATGTGATCGATCGCGGCCGTACGAGCGCGCTGCACCGCATCCCATCCGACTTCCAGGACTGATGACTCCTACCATGCGACATCCGATGCTGCTCGTAGCATTTCTGGGCAGCGGGCTCTCTCTCGCCATGGCCTGCCGGCGCTCCGAGGGTGCGCGCGGCGACGCGGCCCCGTCCGCGACGGCGACCGCTTCGGCTCCGGCAGCGCCTGCCGCTCGGTCACCTGCGCCGCCGGCCACCGACAGCACCGGATCAGGCTCGACGGCTCGTCGCTCGCCGTCGCCGACCGATCCGCTCAGCTCTCGTGCCGACCAGGCGCGGATTCAGGGGAGCGCATCGGCGATGGTCTGGGTGGTGGAGGTGAGCGACTTCCAGTGCCCGTTCTGCCGCAACTGGCACGAGGAGACCTACGGTCAGCTCAAGAAGGAGTACATCGATTCCGGCAAGATCCGCTTCGCGTACATCAACCTTCCCCTGCCGATGCATCAACATGCGCGGGAAGCGGCCAACGCGGCGATGTGCGCCGCCGCGCAGGGTCGGTTCTGGCCGATGCATGACGCGCTGTTCGTCAGCCAGCCGCGATGGGAGAAGGCGACCGATGTCGCAAGCATCTTCGATTCTCTCGCCACGGCGTCGGGCGTCAGCGCCGCTCCGTATCGCGCCTGCGTCAAGTCGAGCGCGCTCGCCGCGCTGATCGAGGCGGACTACGACCGGGCGGTGAAGGCGGGAGTGAACTCGACGCCGACCTTCCTCGTCGGAGATCAGCTCATCGAGGGAGCCCAGCCGATCGACAACTTCCGCAAGGTGATCGACGCCGCGCTCGCGAAGGCGAAGGGCGCAGGGAGCAGCGGGCGCTGAGCGCGCGGCGCTCCTCTTCCGCGGCGTGATTCCCCTCTCCGTGCTTCGCCTCGCGTACGGCGGGGCGGCATCCCTGATGCGGACCGCGGCACGTATCGCACCACATGGTCGCACCAAGCTCCTGCGCTCTCTTCGGGCGCGACGCGGCGTCGCGGCACGCTACGCGAGCTGGGGACGCACATCGCGCGACTCCACTCGCCCCCTTCTCTGGATGCACGCCCCATCGGTGGGGGAAGGACTCCAGGCGAAGCCGGTTCTCGAGGCGCTGCGACAGGCCCGTCCGGAGCTGCAGCTCGCCTACAGCTGGTTCTCACCGAGCGCCGAGCGCTTCGCGCAGGCGCTGGATGTAGACTTTCGCGACTATCTCCCCTTCGACACCGCCGCCGATGCGCGCACGGCGCTCGACGCGCTTCGCCCGACCGCGCTGGTGTTCAGCAAGCTGGATGTCTGGCCGGTGCTGGTGCGCGAGGCACAGGCGCGGGGTGTCCGGCTCGGCCTGGTGAGCGCCACGCTCGCCAGCGACTCGTCGCGGCGTGGGGGGATGGCGGCAGCGCTCCTCAGGGATGCCTATCGCTCGCTCGACGCGGTGGGCGCGGTGAGCGCGGAGGACGCGACCCGGCTGGCGGAGCTCGGGGTGCGAGAAGGGGCGATCACGATCACCGGTGACACGCGCTTCGACCAGGTCTGGGAGCGCGCCGGGCGCGCGGCACGCGATGGCCCTCTCCTCGGAAGGCTAAGCTCCACGAGGCCGACGCTCGTCGCCGGCTCGACTTGGTCATCCGACGAGGCTCCTCTGCTCGCGGCGCTGTCAACCGTCCGCGACCGGCATCCGCGGCTTAGGCTGATCATCGCGCCCCACGAGCCGACCCCCGCGCATCTCTCCGCCATCGAGCGATGGGCGAGTCGCGCGGGGCTGCGATTCGCACGGCTGGATGACGCCGCGGCCGAGCACGACGTGCTGGTGGTGGATCGGGTCGGAGTTCTGGGCGATCTCTATGCGCTGGCCGATGTCGCCTTCGTGGGTGGCGGATTTCACTCCGCTGGCCTGCACTCCGTTCTCGAGCCGGCGGCGTTCGGGGCGCCGGTGCTCTTCGGGCCTCGTTTCACCAACAGCCGCGACGCTGGCCTGCTCGTAGCGGCGGGCGCCGGCCATTCGGCGCACGACGCGGCGTCGCTGGCGAGCTGGATCGAGAGAATGCTAGCGGATCCGAGCGCGCGCACGGTCGCCGGATCGGCAGCGCGGGAGCTGGTGCGGGGAGGGCGGGGAGCGTCGGCACGGTCGGCAACGCTCGTGGAGTCGCTACTCGACCGATGATCTGGGCGGCCGTGCCCACCGATCAGCGAACCTTTTGCGCCTCCGCTGATGCCACCGGGATCTGTCCGTCGAACCGCAACGGGCGATGCAGGAAGAAGCCCTGCAGCAGGTGCACGCCCAGCTGCTTCACGGTCTCCAGCTCCTCGGCCCGCTCGATCCCCTCGGCGATCACCTGAGCGCCATGCTCCTCGGAGAATTTCACCATCGTCTCCACCAGATTCTGCTTGATGAAGTTCGTGTCGATCGAGTTGATGAGGGAGATGTCGAGCTTGATGAAATCCGGCTCCAGATTCGCGATCGAGCCGAGGCCGGCGTATCCGCTTCCGGCATCGTCCACGGCAAAGCGATATCCTTGATCGCGGAACGCCTTGAGCTTGCCGCGGAATTTCGGGTAATCCTTGATCGCGGTGCGCTCCGTGATCTCGATCACGACGCAGTGCGGATCGATCGACAGCAGGTCGCCGAAGGCCGGATCGTTGAAGTCGTGCGGGTCCACGTTCAGGAAGAGCAGCTGGCCGTTCCGGAGGCGATCGCGAATGCCCTCCAGCGCCCGGATGCGGCAGAGCCGGCTCAGCTCCCACACGAGATCCGCCTCGGCCGCCACCTCGAACATGACCTCGGGACTCCGGAGCTGCCGCTGCACCCCGCGCGCGAGCGCCTCGTAGCCGAAGATCTCTCCCGTGTCCGACGACACGATCGGGTGGTACATCACGTACACCCCGCCGTCGTGCAGCAGCTGCTTCAGGTCCGCGACCTTGCGGCCGCGCTCGCGCTCCTCGACACTCTTGGCCGCGTTGGCGGCTTCCCGGATGCCGCGATAGATCAGCCGCTCGAGGCGAATCTTTGGATTGTAGTAGATGTGCGAGGTGCCGACGTAGATGTCGAAGAGCGACGCGATCTCCTCCCCGTGCACCTCATCCAGACGCTGCGCGACGCGCGTCTGGAGGCGCCGAGCCACCTCGGTGATCTCCCGATCGGTCGCCGCGGGAACGCCCGCGGCCGGCACGTGGAAGAAGACGAAGTCGTCGTCGTTGGTGAAGGTGACCATCATCCGGCTGGAGCGGAACTCGTTGTCATCGAGACACTCGCGCACGGCGACGGCGGTCGTCTCGAGCACTTCGTCCAGCTTCTCCCACCCGTAGATCTCCTCGATCTTGCCGTAGCGCACGAAGTGCAGGTACAGCACCACCAGCTCTCCGCGCTCCTTGATCAGGGCGCGAGTGCGCTCGAGCATCACCGGCAGGGTCGGCAGGCCGGTGAGCGTGTCGTAGAGCATCTCCTCGAACTCCACCTTCTCGACGCGCTCGGCCAGGTCGACCCCGCTCGAGGCGGTGCGCCCGATGGCCGAGCGCACACGGAAGGCGATCTCCTCTGGATCGGCGGGCAGGCGATACCACTCGTCGGCTCGCAGCTCGATCGCTCGGCGGCGCTCGGCATCGTCGCGCACGCCGACCACGATCGGAATCCGGCGCAGCTTGGCCTTCTCGATCGCCATCCGCAGCCGCGAGGGGTTCTCCGTCGTGAGCACGAGGGCGCGTACTTCCGGTGCGGTGACCACGGTGCTCAGCACCGCCTCGCCCTCGGCGACCTCGAGCCTCCACCCGGGGAGCAGGGCGACCGCAGCCGCGATCTGCTCGTCGGTGGTGTCTGTCAGGACGAGCGGATGGCTCACGACGAAGAGGCGGGGGTCACCAGCGCGGCATTCCGCTGCACTCGCTCGGCCAGTTCGCTCAGGTCGATCGGCTTGGTCATGAAATCGTCGGCGCCCGTCTGCAGCGCCGTCTGCTTGTCATCCCAGCCTCCGAGCGCCGTGAGCATGATCACCCTCATGTTCTTTCCATGCTCCGGATGCTGCTTCATCACCCGGCACACATCCCATCCGTTGCGGCCCGGCATCATGACATCCAGCAGCACGATCGTCGGGCGCTCCGATTCAAAGAGCGCGAGTCCCTCCTCTCCGCTATACGCAACGGAGACGGCGTAGCCGCGGGCCTCGAGCCCCTCCCGGACGATGTCGACGTTGTCGTGGTTGTCGTCGATGACGAGAACGCTGATGGCCATCTCTGATCATGGCACGGAGCGCGCGGTCGCGCTACCGCCGCACGAGCCCCTGTGGTCTGACCGCGAGAGAGATGCCGAAGCCGGTGCGATCGCGTCCGCCGTAGCCCGTGCCGCCGAACGTCACCGCGCCCCGCAAGGAGAGCTGGCGCGACAGCTCGAGGTCCGCTCCGACGTCGAAGTTCACGTTCAGCTTCGAGCGGTTGTCGCCGCAGAAGCGGCTCTCGGAGCAGATATCGAGGGAGACGCGCGGATGCGCGAACGGCGTCACGGCCAGCATGCCCTCGAGCGGAAAGCGGTGGCCGATGCTCACGCCGACCGGGAGCCGAACGATGTTGGTTGGACTGCCCACTGCAGCGTATCCGCCGAAGGTGGCGAGGAGATCGAGCGGCATGTCGGCGGTGGATTGCAGGAGCTGGTAGCCGCCGCTGGCGCCGAGGAGGACATAGTTCTTGCCCCCGCTCGGCGAAGCGATTCCCGCATCCAGAGCGAATTGGCTGCGCGGCCCGACGTGCTCGCGCCACTGGAAGATTCCGGTCGTCCCCTCGTCGCCGGCGCTCGCCACGCCGAAGTTGAACTCGCGCGCGACCAGCACCGGCGGCTGGAAGGCGGGGTAGTTCCAGGCCTGCGCATGAGCAGGTCGCACACCGCCGATCGCGATCGCGCCCACGACCAGGATCGCCGCGCGCGCAGGAGTCTTACGAAGTGCCATGTCGTGCTCCGCTCATGTCGTGGTGATGGCGCGCCGGCCGGTTCCCGGTCATCGCCGGAGCGCGTAGGACAGTCCGACCCCGAAGAGGCCTCCGGTGGGTCCGGGGTCGCCATTCTTTGCCGTGGCGCCGCTCTCGTAACCGACCGAGAGGCCGACCGCCGGAAGCAGCGCGACGTCGGCGCCGACCGACACCCGAAACTGCGCTGCGTTGACGCTCGAGCCACCCGAGACGGATACTCGCGACCAGCCATAGAAGGGCGCGACGTAGGCGGAGACCCCTCGGCTGCCGAACGCCGCCCGGTAGCCGAGCGCCGCACCGGCCGGGACGCGCAGGATCGTGACGCGAGTCGGGACACCGGGGCATTCCACTATCTGGAGACAGGGGGGAAAGAACGTCGTCGTGGTGGAAGCCCCGCCGAGCCCGCCGAAGAGCGCCACGCCGACCGCACCGCTCATCAGCTGATAGATCGGAAGCGACAGCCGTCCTCCCCATGTGAATTGGCTCGACTCACCCGACGGCTTGTACGCGCCCGCCCCTCCGCTGAGAACGAAGCGCCCTGAGCCCGGAGCCCACGCCGCCGCGCCACCGAACGCGCTCATGTGGTCACCCGTGCCGTAGTTGCCGGCCACGGTGAGACCCGAATTGTAGAATGCGTTCTGGAGCACCGGCACGCCCAGCATCTGCGCGGCCGCCGTCGCGGTCGCACTCGCGAGACCCATCCCTGCCGTGACCGCCACCGTCAGAAGAGCACGCACTGGATTCTCCGATCGAGGTACACTTGGGGCGCCAGCCGCCCGGGATCACTCCGCCTGCGCGCGCTCGGTGACGACGCGAACGACGTCATCCACCACCTGGAGGAATCCCCCTTCCACCTGGAAACGTTGCGACCCGCCACCGTCCAGCCGGAGCGAGCCCGCTCCGAGGAGCGTCATCATCGGCGCATGGCCGGTGAGGATGCCCACCTCGCCATCGAACGCCGGGGCGATGACCGAGTTCACCTGACCCTCGAACAGCACGCGCTCGGGCGAGATCACGGAGACGGTGAGCACGCTCAGCCCTTCATCTGGGCGGCCTTCTCGACCGCCTCCTCGATGCTGCCGACCATGTAGAACGCCTGCTCGGGCAGATTGTCGAACTCCCCGCTCGCCAGGCGCTCGAAGGACGAGATGGTATCCTCGAGCTTCACGTACTTGCCCGGGATGCCGGTGAACTGCTCGGCGACTGCGAATGGCTGGGACAGGAAGCGCTGCACGCGGCGTGCGCGCTGGACGATCAGCTTGTCGTCCTCCGACAGCTCCTCCATCCCCAGGATCGCGATGATGTCCTGCAGCTCCTTGTAGCGCTGCAGCGTGCGCTGCACCTGGGTGGCGGCATTGTAGTGCCGCTCGCCGAGGTACTGCGCCGAGAGGATGCGCGACGACGACGCGAGCGGATCCACTGCGGGGTAGATGCCGAGCTCCGAGATGGCGCGCGACAGGACGACGGTCGCGTCCAGGTGTGCGAACGCCGTCGCCGGCGCGGGATCCGTGATATCGTCGGCCGGCACGTAGATCGCCTGCACGGAGGTGATGGAGCCGCTCTTGGTGGACGTGATCCGCTCCTGCAGGTCGCCCATCTCCGTCGCCAGCGTGGGCTGGTAGCCGACCGCGCTCGGCATGCGACCGAGAAGCGCCGAGACCTCCGAGCCGGCCTGGGTGAACCGGAAGATGTTGTCGATGAAGACGAGCACATCCGCGCCTTCGGTGTCGCGAAAGTACTCCGCGACGGTGAGGCCGCTCAGGCCCACGCGCAGCCGCGCACCGGGCGGCTCGTTCATCTGCCCGTAGATGAGCGCCGTCGCGCCGAGCACGCCCGACTCCTTCATCTCGATGTAGAGATCGTTTCCTTCGCGCGTTCGCTCGCCCACGCCGCAGAACACGGAGCGGCCGCCGTGCCCCTTCTGCACGTTGTTGATCAGCTCCATGATCACGACCGTCTTGCCGACGCCGGCGCCGCCGAAGAGTCCGATCTTGCCGCCCTTCACGAAGGGCGCGATCAGGTCGATGACCTTGATGCCGGTCTCGAAGATCTCGGTTTTCGGCTCGAGGTTCACGAAGTCGGGACGCGGCCGGTGGATGGGCCACCGCGGCGTGTCGGCGGGAATCGGTTCCCCGTTGTCGATCGGCTCTCCGAGAACGTTGAGGATGCGGCCGAGCGCGGCCTCGCCGACCGGTACCGTGATCGCGGAGCCGGTGTCCACCACATCCATGCCGCGCTCGACTCCGTCGGTGCTCGACATCGCGACCGCGCGCACCTGGTTGCGACCAATATGCTGCTGCACTTCGACGACGACGTTGATGTGCCTCCCGTCGACGTCGCTCTCGATGCGGAGGGCGTTATAGATCTCGGGCAGGTGCTCGGCCTCGAACTCGACGTCGAGCACCGGCCCGATGACCTGGACTACCCTGCCCACATGCGTCGCTTCTGCGGTCGTGACAGCCATCGTGGATTCCGTGGTTTGTGTCTCGTGATCGCCCGGGCGGCTCACCCGCTCAGCGCCTCGGCCCCGCCGACGATCTCCGCGATCTCCTGCGTGATCTGCGCCTGGCGGGCGCGGTTGTATGTGCGGCGGAGGACGTCGATCATGTCCCCCGCGTTGTCGGTTGCGCTCTTCATCGCCGTGCGCCGGGCGCCCTGCTCGCCGGCCGCCGTCTCCACCAGCCCGCGATAAACGGCATTCCGGACGTAGAGCGGAAGCAGCTCGGTCAGGATCGCTTCGGCTGACGGAAAGAGGAGGTAGTCGTGCTGCATTCCCC
>JALZAQ010000042.1 GCA_030948255.1 Gemmatimonadota bacterium | reverse complement strand
GCGCCGCAAAGCCGTCGTCGCGCCCCCGGCTCCGGCGCCGGTCGCCGAGCCGGCCGCTCCCCAGCGGCGTCGGCGCCAGGCTGCCGACGTCGCCGCCGCCGCAGAAGAGGCCGCCGCGCAGGAGATTGCCGCGGTGCAGGCGGCCGCACACGCTGCCGACGTGGAAGCGGCGGCTCCCTCGGTCGCCGACGAGACGGAGACGTTCGGCGGAGCGCGCCCGCACGGAGGGTCCGCTCTTCCGCGCGATGGCGGAGAAGCCGTCACGCATCCCGACAGCCGTCGGGGATCCGGGGCTGTCGACCGCCCGCCCCCGCCGCGCCCCCGTTCCGGCGAGCGCTCACCCGCCGACGCCGACGCGCCGCGGCACGACGGCTTCGAGGAGCGCACGCATCAGGAGGGGTACCGCCCCGCTGCCGCTTCCTCTGCGCCTGCCGACGCGCGGTCAGCACCCGGCCGTTCCGCACCGTCCTCGCCGGACTGGCAGCGGCCCCGTCCGGTCGTCCCGGGACCGCCGCGTCCGCGGCCGATCGCGTCGGGCTCCCCGTTCGCTCAGCCGCGCCCGGTGGCGTCCGCCGCTCCGGGTGCCTCGACCAGCGTTCCGGGTCGCCGCGACGACAAGCGCGGTGGCAAGCGGAAAAAGGGAAAGCGCGGAAGCGTCGATCAGGAAGCGGTGACGGCAAACATCTCGCGCACGATGGCGACGCTCGCCGGTCCGGCACCGCGTCGCGGAGCGAGCCGCCGCGCCGACGATGGTAGCTACCGCGAGGAGATGGAGGCGCAGCGCGCCGCCGCCGCCGAGCGGGAGCGCAAGACCGTCCGCGTGAACGAGTTCATCACGGTCAGCGAGCTCGCCGAGATCCTCAAGATCCCGGCGACGCAGATCGTGGCGTTCGCGCTCAAGAACCTCGGTTTCATGATCACGATCAACCAGCGCATGGCGTTCGATCAGATCGAGCTGATCGCCGGCGAATTCGGATTCCAGGCCGTGCGCGAGGCGGAGTATGCCGCCGAGACCACGGAGATCGAGAAGGATGCGGTCGAGGATCTGCGGCCGCGACCGCCGGTGGTCACGATCATGGGCCACGTCGATCACGGCAAGACATCCCTCCTGGATTACATCCGGAAGGCGAACGTCGTCGCCGGCGAGGCCGGCGGCATCACGCAGCACATCGGTGCCTACCACGTCAAGCTTCCCAACGGAAAGGCGATCACCTTCCTCGATACGCCGGGCCACGAGGCGTTCACCGCCATGCGGGCGCGCGGCGCACAGGTCACGGACATCGTCGTCCTGGTGGTCGCGGCCGACGATCAGGTGATGCCGCAGACCATCGAGGCGATCTCACACGCCCGGAATGCCGGCGTGCCGATGGTCGTCGCGATCAACAAGATCGATCTCCCCTCGGCCAACGTGCAGAAGGTGAAGCAGGAGCTGCTGCAGCAGTCGGTGGTCCTCGAAGAGTTCGGCGGGAGCGTTCTGGCCACCGAGATCTCGGCGAAGAAGGGCACGAGCATCGACACCCTCCTCGACCAGATCCTGCTGCAGGCGGAGATCCTCGATCTCAAGGCGAATCCCGACAAGCGCGCGAGCGGCGTCGTCGTGGAGGCGCAACGCGACCCGGGGAAGGGTCCCGTGGCAACCGTCCTCATCCAGAGCGGGACGCTGCACGTCGGAGAGGACTTCATCTGCGGCATGTATTCCGGCCGTGTGCGGGCGCTCTTCGATGAGCGCGGCAAGACGGTCGCGTCGGCCGGACCGGCGATCCCGGTGCAGGTCCTCGGCATCGAGGACGTGCCGACCGTCGGCGACCAGCTGCTCGTCGTCGAGGAGGCCTCGGACTCGCGCGAGATCGCCCAGCGCCGCCAGCGTCTGGATCGAGAGGCGAAGAGCCGGCGCACGTCGCGAACGGGCGTCGTGACGCTCGAGGACTTCATGTCCAAAGCCGCCGCCGGCCAGAAGGGGACCCTCAACCTCGTGATCAAGGCCGACCAGGGCGGTCCGGCCGAGGCGCTCGCGGATGCGCTCCAGCAGCTGTCGAACGCCGAAGTCCAGGTCGACGTAATCCACCGCGGCGTCGGCGCGATCACCGAGACCGACGTCCTGCTGGCCCGCACGTCCGGGGCGATCATCATCGGCTTCCACGTGCGCCCCGACAACAATGCCCGCGCCGCGGCCGAGCGCGAGGGCGTGGAGATCAAACTCTACCGGATCATCTACGAGGCGGTGAGCGATGTGCGCGCCGCGCTCGAGGGATTGCTCCGCCCCGAGGAGCGCGAGGTCATCGTCGGCGAGGCCCAGGTTCGCGAGCTGTTCAAGGTGCCGAAGATCGGAGTCATCGCCGGCTGCGCCGTGCGCAGCGGCGTGATCAGCCGCCAGAACAGGGCGCGCGTGATCCGCGATGGCAGCGAGGTCTACAACGGGATGATCAGCTCTCTGCGCCGCTTCAAGGACGACGTCCGCGAGGTGCGCGAAGGGTTCGAGTGCGGCATCGGCATCGAGAACTTCAACGACATCAAGGTCGGCGATCTGATCGAGTGCTACAAGACGGAAGAAGTGGCGAGGACGCTGGCGTAGGCGCGATGCCGACCGGGATCATTCAATGCCTCGTGACAATCGACGTTCCGAACGCGTGGCCGAGCGGATTCGCGAGGAAGCGGCAACGTTTCTGACCGATGGCGTCAAGGATCCGCGCGTCACGGCGTTCGTCACCGTGACCGGCGTGGACATCACGCCCGACATGCGCCACGCGAAGATCTTCGTCAGTCTCCTCGGGGATGAGCAGGCGAAGAACGAGTCCTTCGAGGGGCTGCAGAGCGTGACCGGGCATCTGCGCACCCGTCTCGCCAAGTCGCTGCGGTTGCGCTTTGCCCCGGAGATCGAATTCCGGCGGGACCAGAGCGTCGAGCGCGCCGGCCGCATCGAGTCGCTCCTCGCCCAGATTCGCGATGCGCAGCCGCCGGAGCCGCCGTCCTCTCCCGGCGATGGCGCCGAGCCGGGAGCCGAGGGTCGGGCCGATTGACGGCCTGCTGCTCGTGGACAAGCCGGCCGGCGTCAGCTCCCACGACGTCGTGCTGGTCGCGCGCCGTGCTCTCGGGGAGCGCCGCATAGGCCACGCCGGCACGCTCGACCCCTTCGCGACCGGACTTCTGGTGCTGCTCACCGGACGCGCCACGCGTCTGCTGCCGTACCTCGATGGGGAGCCGAAGGTCTACGACGCGACGGTTCGCTTCGGGGCGGAAACCGAGACCGACGACCTCCTCGGAGCCATCACCCGCTCTGCTCCGCCACCGCAGGAGGCGGTAGTACGCGCCGCGCTGCCGGCGCTGACCGGAGACCTCTTTCAGCGGCCGCCCGATTACTCGGCCAAGCGCGTCGGGGGGCGGCGGGCGTATCAGGCCGCGCGCTCCGGGGAAATGCTGGAGCTCGCTCCGGTGGCCGTCCGCGTGCACGAATGGCACGTCCATCGGTGGCGCGAAGGTGAGGCAACGGCCGAGATGGATGTCACCGTCGTCTGCGGCGGAGGAACCTACATCCGGGCCCTCGGGCGCGACCTCGGCCGGCTCGTGGGAAGCGCGGCGCATCTGTCGGCTCTCCGGCGGACGCGAAGCGGGCGGTTCTCGGTGGATCGGGCGACGTCGCTCGAGATGCTTCGAGACGGATCGAGCGAGTTGCATCCGGCGGCGGAGGCGTTGGGGCGCATGCCGGTCCAGACGCTCGGCGGCGCCGATGTGCGCCGCATCGAGCGCGGATTGACCATCGTCGCGACGGTCGAGGGAGAGCAGGCCGCCCTCCTCACCGAGTCGGGAGCGCTGCTGGCCGTGGCCGACCGTCAGGAGGGACAGTGGCAACCCCGCGTCGTGCTGCATGAGAGCTGAGCGTTTCGCCGGTTGGGAGGATTCCGGGTTGCCTCCACGCTCGCCCGGCACCGTGGTCACCGTCGGAACGTTCGACGGCGTTCACCGCGGGCACCGGGATGTCCTGCAGCGGATCGCTCAGCGGGCCGAGGAGCTGCAGCTCGACAGCGTCCTCGTCACCTTCCATCCGCATCCCCTCGAGGTGGTGAATCCGACGGCAGCCCCGCCGCTCCTCACGCTGAGCGAGGAAAAGATCGAGATCGTCGCCGAGAGCGGAATCCGCTACATGGCGGTCGTCCCGTTCACCCGGACGCTCGCGCGCTATGGTGCGGCGCAGTTCGTGGACGAGGTGTTGCGACGGCGCTTCCACATGCGGCATCTGGTGATCGGACACGATCACGGTTTCGGACGGGGGCGCGAGGGCGACGTGGAGGTGCTGTGGGCGCTCGGCCGTGAGCGCGGGTTCGGGGTCGAGGTCGTGGAGGCGGTGACCGCTCCGGACGGACGGCCCCTCTCCTCGACATTCATCCGTCGGGCAGTCGCCGGCGGCGACCTCCATCGCGCGGCGGTCGCGCTCGGGCGGCCGTACTCGGTGTCGGGCACGGTTCGGGAGGGCGACAGGCGGGGACGACTGCTCGGCTTTCCGACGATCAACCTGGGGGCGCCGCCGGATCGGAAGCTGCTGCCGCCGGCCGGTGTCTACGCCGTGCGCACGCAGACGCGCGCCGGGGCGTTCGGGGGAATGATGAACCTCGGCGCCCGTCCGACGTTCGGCGATCCCACCGTCAGCCTCGAGGTGCATCTCTTCGATGCGACGGCGGAGCTGTACGGCTCGCGCGTTCGCGTGGACTTCGTCGCGCGCCTTCGCGACACGCAGCGCTTCGCCGGGGTGGAGGCCCTCGCGGCCCAGCTCCGCGTGGATGCCGAGTCCGCCCGGCGTGCGTTGACATGGAGTGCGAGCGCTCCCTAACTTTGATGGCTGTCGTCACCCTCCCACCCACCGCACGTCGGCATGTCCAACATACGATATCGCGTCATCCTCATTGCAGCGTTGGTGCTCGCCTCGCTCGCCGCCCTGTATCCGCGGACGGTGCGGATGCGCGACCGCGATCCCCGGACGGGCGTGTTCACCGAGCGGTCCGAGAAGCGCGTGCCCCTCAAGCGCGGTCTGGATCTGCAGGGGGGGATGCACCTCGCGCTGGAAGTCGATGAGTCGAAGGGCGTGGTCCAAAACAAGTCGGAAGCGCTCGACCGGGCGCTCAAGGTGGTGCGCACGCGCGTGGACGAGTTCGGCGTTTCCGAGCCGAACGTTCAGAAGGTCGGAACCGAACGCATCATCGTCGAGCTCCCGGGCATCGACGACCCCGAGCGGGCTCGCGGCGTGGTCGAGCGGTCTGCGTTCCTTCAGTTCCAGATGACGGACAAGACCAACTCGCTCGACAAGGCGCTGTCCCGCATCGACGCGGCAGTCAAGGGACGAGCCGGCGCCACGCTGGCCACCCGGCCGTCCGGTGCGCCGATCGCCGGCGGAGATACGGCCAAGAGAGCGAGCGCGATCTCCGGCCTGTTCGCTGCCGTCGATAGCGGGCCCCGGGCGAAGGGAGACAGCGCGACAAAGGATTCCGCTGCCTCCGACACTAGTCTGCTCACCGGGTCGCGCACCGGTGCGTTCTCCAAGCTGCTTCAACCCGGCGGCATGCCCGGACAGTTCACGGTCGCCAAGAACGACGTGCCGACGATCGAGCAGTACCTCTCCTATCCCGAGGTGCAGGCGGCGCTGCCCCCGGGCAAGGCCATCAAGTGGGGAGTCGACGAGACCTCCCCTGACGGACGCCAGCTTCCGTATCGCTCGCTCTATGTGGTCGATGCGCGACCGATCATCACCGGCGAGTACCTCACCGATGCGAAGCCGAGCACCGATCCGATCGAGGGCAACGTCGTCGTCTTCACGTTGAACAACGAGGGCGGGCGTCGCTTCAAGACCGAGACCGGCAAGAACGTCGGCAACAACATGGCGATCGTGCTCGACGATCGGGTGATGGGAACGCCGCCCGTCATCCAGACGGCGATCGGGACACGCGGGCAGATCACCATGCGCGGGCGCCCGCTGCAGGACGTGCAGGACCTCGCGCTCACGCTGCGCGCCGGTGCGCTGCCCGTTCCCCTCAAGGTGGTGGAGGTCCGGTCGATCGGCGCCAGCCTCGGAGCCGACTCCATTCGGGATGGCATGCATGCCGGCGTCCTCGGCGTGGCGCTCGTGATCCTGATCATGATCGGCTACTACCGCTTCTCGGGGGTGCTCGCCGTCTCGGCGTTGCTTCTGTACGTGCTCTTCACCCTTGCCATGCTGGCGGGCTTCGACGCCGTGCTCACGCTGCCCGGCCTCGCCGGGCTGGTTCTCTCGGTCGCCATCGCCGTCGATGCCAACGTCCTCATCTTCGAGCGGATCCGCGAGGAGCTGGACCATGGCAAGACGGTGCGGGTCGCCATCGACGAGGGCTTCCGTCACGCCATGAGCGCGATCGTGGACTCGAACGTCTCGACGCTGCTCACCGCCGCCGTCCTCTACGAGTTCGGGACCGGGCCGGTGAAGGGCTTCGCGGTGACCCTCATTGCCGGCATCGCGGCGTCGATGGTGAGCGCGATCTTCGTCGTCCGCACCTTCTTCCTCCTGTGGCTCCAGCGCTCGCGCGGGGCCCAGACGCTGAGCATCTGATGCTGCGCATCCTGCACGGGACCACGATCGACTTCATCCGTCTCTGGAAGATCACGACAGCAGTCACGCTGCTGTTCATCATCCCGGGGATCATCTGGCTCGCCGCGAGCCCGTTCAAGTACAGCATCGAGTTCACGGGCGGAACGCTGATGCAGGTCGCGTTCGCCCGGAAGCCGGATGCCGCCGACCTGAGAGCGGTGCTCGATCGCAATGGGGTCCGGGGCGCCGAGCTGCAGACCTTCGGCTCGGACACGGAGTACGTCATCCGAGCGCAGAACCGGGAATCCGTCGCGTTGCAGCAGCGCGGTGCCGCGTCGGTGGCGGCGCTGATCTCGTCCGCGCTCAAGTCCCGTTATGGCGCCGCCGGATACAAGGTGGGCCGCACCGAGGCCGTGGGGCCGAAGGTCGGACAGGAGCTTCGCCAGAAGGCGCTGTATGCCATCCTCGCGTCGTTCCTCATCACCCTCATCTATCTGGCGTGGCGCTTCGAATGGCGATTCGGCGTGGCCGCGATCGCCGCGACGGCGCACGACATCCTCGCGACGCTCGCGTTCATCAAGTACACCAATCTCGAGATCTCCCTGATCGTCGTCGGAGCGGTGCTCACGATGATCGGGTACTCCCTCAACGACACGATCATCATCTTCGACCGCGTCCGCGAGAACATCCGGAGGAAGAGAAAGGAGTCGCTCTACGACACCCTGAACCGCTCGGTGAACGAGACGCTGCCGCGCTCCATCCTCACCCACGCGACCGCGCTCGCGACACTGCTCGCACTCACCATTCTGGGTGGCGAGGTCATCCGCCCGTTCGCGGTGGTGATGCTTTTCGGCGTGTTCACCGGCACGTTCAGCTCCATCTACGTGGCGGCGCCTGTCCTGCTCTGGATCGAGACCCGCTGGCCGCGACGCGTCGGCGACGAGAGCGGAGCCGGTGCGCGCACGGCGCCCGGTCGCGAGCCGGACAGGGCGTCGCGCCCTCCGCGCCAGACGCAACCCGCTCCCACGCGCTGACGACGTTCCCGTTCATCGATAGCCATGCTCACCTCGCCGATCCGGCCTTCGACCCGGATCGGGAGGACGTGATCGCCCGGGCCCGATCGAGCGGAGCGTCCGCCGTGATCTGCATCGGCGAGTCACTCCCGGCGGCCGAGCGCTCCGCTGCTCTGGCGCAGCGCCACCCCGACTTTCTCTTCTGGACGGCCGGCATCCATCCCCACGACGCGGCCACATTCGACGCCCCGCGCGACGTCGCCCTCCTGCGCGAGCACGTGGGGCGCGGCGCGGTCGCGGTGGGGGAATGCGGGCTCGACTACCACTACGACAATGCGCCGCGCGCCGTGCAGCGACAAGCCTTCTCGGCCCAGCTCGCGCTCGCCGGTGAGCTCCATGTGCCGGCGGTCGTGCACAGCCGTGATGCCGAGACGGACACCGAGGCGCTGCTGATGGAAGCCTCGCGGACGGGCACGCGCGGCGTGCTGCACTGCTTCACCGGAAGCCATGCGCTGGCCCGTGCCGCGCTCGATGCCGGCTGGTACATCTCCTTCAGCGGGATCGTCACCTTCCGGTCGTGGACCGATGACGCTCTGCTGCGGCTGATCCCGGACGACAGGCTGCTCGCCGAATCCGACGCCCCCTATCTCGCCCCCATCCCGCACCGCGGGCGGCGTAACGAGCCCGCGTGGGTTGGCCGCACCATCGAGCGCCTGGCCACCGCGCGCGGTGTCAGCGCGGGACTGCTCGGCCACCGAGTACGCGCCAACGCCGCCGCACTCTTCGGGCTGGCGGCCCGCTCACCGGCGCGCTATTAGCTTCGGTCTGTCGGCTCCCCAGTAGACCCACTCGCGCCTCGCATCAATCCACTCGTGTCTTCCGTCCCCTCCGATATCGAGATCGCGCAGAAGGCACGACTACGCCCGATCGTCGACGTCGCGGCCGACCTCGGCCTCCTTCCCGATGAGCTCGATCTGTATGGCAAGTACAAGGCGAAGATCGCGCTCGACGTAGCGCTCCGCCCGTCGCGCGGGCGGCTCGTGGTCGTCACCGGCATCAACCCCACTGCCGCTGGTGAAGGAAAGACCACGACCCTCGTCGGCGTCACCCAGTCTCTGCGGCAGCTCGGTACCAATGCCGTTCTCTGCATGCGTGAGCCCAGCCTGGGGCCCGTGTTCGGGGTGAAAGGAGGCGCGGCCGGCGGCGGCTTCGCGCAGCTCGTCCCGATGGAGGACATCAACCTCCATTTCACCGGCGACTTCCACGCCATCTCGAGCGCGCACGCCCTCCTGTCCGCCATGCTCGACAATCATCTGAACCACGGAAACGCGCTTGGCATCGACCCGCGACGCATCACCTGGCCGCGCACCATCGACATGAACGACCGCGCTCTGCGCGACATCGTCATTGGCCTTGGTGGGGTCGCCAACGGTGTCGTCCGGGAGGAGAGATTCGTCATCATCCCTGCCAGCGAGGTCATGGCCATCGTGGCGTTGGCCTCCGGCCGCGAGGATCTGCAGCAGCGGCTCGGGCGCATCATCGTCGGGGCGACCGCCGGCGCGAAGCGGAAGCCGGTGCATGCCTCGGAGCTCAAAGCCGCCGGCGCCATGGGTCTTCTGCTCAAGGACGCCCTCCGTCCGAACCTCGTGCAGACGCTCGAGGGTGGCCCGGCGCTCGTGCACGCGGGGCCATTCGGCAACATCGCGCACGGATGCAACAGCATCCTCGCGACCAAGACCGGACTCGCGCTCGCGGACGTCGTGCTCACCGAAGCGGGCTTCGGCTCGGATCTCGGTGCGGAGAAGTTCTTCGACATCAAATGCCGGTTCGGCGGATTGAATCCCGAGGTCGCGGTCCTCGTGGCGACCGTCCGCGCCCTCAAGCTCAATGGCGGCGCGGACAAGAGGGCACTGGCGTCCGAGGACCTCGGTGCCCTCGAGCGCGGGCTCCCCAACCTCGCCCTCCACATCGACAACGTTCGGCAGTTCGGCGTCCCCGTCATTGTCGCCATGAACCGCTTCACGAGCGACAGCGACGCCGAGCTCGAGATGGTGATGGACTTTGCTCGCCGCTGCGGCGCGCGGGTGTCGCTGAACGAGGTGTGGCAAAAGGGAGGGGAAGGGGGGCTCGATCTCGCCCGCGAGATACTCGACGCGCTCGCGCGGGGCGGCTCCCGCTTCGCGCCCATCTACGACGCGAAGCGCCCGATTCGCGAGAAGATCGACACCATCGTGCGCAAGGTGTATGGCGGCGACGGGGTGGAGTACGCCCCCAAGGCCGACCGCGCGATAGACTACATCGAGTCCCTTGGTCTCGGAGAAACGCCTATCTGTATGGCCAAGACGCAGTATTCCGTCACCGATGATCCGGCGCGCCTCGGCCGCCCGACCGGCTTCCGTATCACGATCAACGATGTGTATCCCCTCGCCGGCGCCGGCTTCGTCGTCGCCCAGGCGGGCGACATCATGACCATGCCCGGACTGCCCAAAGAGCCGGCAGCCGAGCGCATGTCCATCGAGCCGGATGGAACCATCGTCGGGCTCTCCTGATCCATCCCAGATTTCGGTCTCCTCTTCCGGAGCGGCACGTGAGCGTCAGGAGCATCACCACGGAGACGGCCCCGAAGGCGATCGGGCCCTACTCTCAGGCGGTCGTCGCAAACGGATTTCTCTTTTCCGCCGGTCAGATCCCGCTCGATCCCTCCTCGGGGCAGATGGCCGAGGGCGGCATCGTGCAGCAGGCCGAGCGGGTGCTCGCGAATCTCACCGCCGTGCTCGCCGCCGCCGGCGCGGCGTGGGGTGATGTCGTGAAGACGACCGTCTACCTCGTCGACCTGGCCGACTTTCCGACGATGAACGAGATCTACGGGAAGAGGCTCGGCGACGCCCGGCCGGCTCGCTCCACCGTCCAGGTGGCGGCTCTGCCGCGCGGCGCGCTGGTGGAGATTGATGTCATTGCGCGCGTCGCGGACTGAGCGCGCGGGGAGGACCACATGAGCGGCGACAAGAACAATACGCGCGAGCAGCTCTTCCGGCTCACCGCCTTCGCGCGCTGCGCCGGTTGAGCGTCCAAGATGGGTCCGGGTGACCTGTCGCGCGTTCTCGCACCACTCCCCCTGGGCGCCGATCCCCGCCTGCTCGTCGGTCGCGAGACCTTTGACGACGCGGGGGTCTTCCTGCTGTCCGAGGATCTCGCTCTCGTGCAGACGGTGGACTTCTTCGCGCCGATCGTCGACGACCCGTACGACTTCGGCCAGATCGCGGCCGCCAACGCCCTCTCCGATGTGTACGCGATGGGTGGTGAGCCGCTGACGGCGCTGAATATCGTCGGCTTCCCGGCCGGCGGCGAGCCGCCGCTCGTTGTGCTCACCGAGATCCTCCGCGGTGGACAGGACAAGGTGCACGAAGCGGGTGCCGTCGTCGCCGGCGGTCACACGGTGATCGACATCGAGATCAAGTACGGTCTCGCGGTCACCGGTCGAGCGGATCCGCGACGCCTTCTGACGAACGCGGCCGCCGTGGCGGGCGATCATCTCATTCTCACCAAGGCGCTCGGCACCGGTCTCCTCGCGACCGCCGCCAAGGCCGGCGATCTTCCTGAGCCGGACCGCATCGCGATGATCGAGAGCATGCGCACCCTCAACGCAGCGGCGAGCCGCGCTGCGCTCGAGGTCGGCGCCC
Organism: Gemmatimonadota bacterium; assembly: GCA_030948255.1. GTDB lineage: Bacteria > Gemmatimonadota > Gemmatimonadetes > Gemmatimonadales > Gemmatimonadaceae > JALZAQ01. Next base: position 20,374 of record JALZAQ010000042.1, on the reverse strand, counting down.
GGTGCGCCACCGACGTCACCGGATTCGGACTGCTGGGCCACGCGTCGCACATCGCCCGAGCGAGCCAGGTAACGCTCCGGATCCGGACGGCCGCGCTCGCCATTCTGCCCGGCGCCCGGGCCGTTGCCGAGCGCGGGGTGCGCACGGGAGGCGCCGAGCGGAACGAGGAGTACCTCGCGGAGCGAGTGGAGTGGGGCGAGACGGAGGACATCGAGCGGGCGTTGCTGCTCGACCCGCAGACGTCCGGAGGACTGCTGCTCTCCGTCCCACCGGCCTCAGTGCGGCGTTATCTTTCTCTCGTCCCCGACGCAATCGAGATCGGTGTCGTGGGCGCGCGGGCAACTCACGATATCGTTCTTCTGTGACGGATGGGGGCGGATGGGGCCTGGTGGCTTCCCCAGTCTTCAAAACTGGTGTGACCTGACTTCGTCGGGTCGGGTGGGTTCGATTCCCACACGTTCCCGCCGATCGCGCCGCATCGCGATCCGAGAGCGACTCCCACGAAGCACGACCTCACGGTCGGGAATCGTCGTCCTGTTCGCCTCCCTTCTGCTCGGATCACTCTCCCCCCGGTTGGGGGCGCAGCAGACCGACAGCGCGCGCGTCGGCGTCCGCCGATCGGTTGCCGTCGTTGCCGCCGATAGCTCGTCCGGCCCGCCGGTCTCCCCGAGAAGCGCTTTCCTACGCTCTCTCGCCCTGCCCGGTCTCGGTCAGGCCGCCTTGCGACGTCCACGCACCGCCACCGCGTTTGGTCTGGTCGAAGCGGCCTCGCTCTTCATGACGGTCAAGAGCAGGCACAATCTCGCGCTCGCGAAGCGTATGGGCACCGACAGCATCGTCGTGAGCGTGGACAGCAGCGTCACCCCGCCTCGAACGACCAAGGCGGAATCTCCCTGGGTGCCGATCGTCCACAGCCGACGCCAGCAGGTGGAGGACTGGACGGCGCTCCTCATCTTCAATCACTTCATCTCCGCTGCCGAAGCATTCGTGTCGGCGCAGCTCTGGGATCTGCCCGCACACGTCTCCCTCGTGCCGGCCGAGCGCGGCCTCACCGTGGCGGCGAGCGTCGCGTGGTGACCCGCGGATCATCGGATTCCGCAGCCGCCGCACCGATCGGAGTCTTCGACTCCGGCATCGGTGGACTGACGGTCGTTCGCGAGCTCATGCGTCAGCTCCCTGCCGAGCGGATCATCTACTTCGGCGACACCGCCCGCGTCCCGTACGGGCCCAAGAGTCCCGATACGGTGCGCCGCTACAGCCGCGAGATCGCCGATTTTCTGACGGCTGAAGGAGTGAAGGCGATCGTCGTGGCCTGTAATACTGCGACCGCGCACGCCCTCCCCCAGCTCCAGGCACGCGAGAGCGTTCCCGTGATCGGAGTGGTGGAGCCGGGCGCCCGCGCCGCCGTCGCCGCCAGCTCGACCGGCCGCATCGGGGTCATCGGGACAGCCGGGACCATCGCATCGGGGGCGTACGAGCGGGCGATTCTGGCGCTGCTGCCCGACGCACACATCGTCGTTCGCGCCTGTCCGCTGCTCGTTCCGCTCGTCGAGGAAGGGTGGTTGGATACGGAGGCGACCCGGCTGATCGCGCGCGAGTATCTGGCGCCGCTCGCCGATGAGAGCGTGGACGCGCTCGTTCTGGGCTGCACCCACTACCCCCTTCTCAAGACCGTGCTCGGCGAGACGATCGGCGTCGCCGTTCAACTCATCGACAGCGCGCGGGAGACGGCCGCCGAGACCGCCCGGGTGCTCGACGCGCGCGGCCTGCGCGCTCCGCCGGAGGAGCGCGGGGCGCACCGCTTCATCTCCTCTGACGCTCCCGACCAGTTTCTACGTCTCGGTCAGCGCTTCCTCGGATCCACGATCGACCGCGTGGAGAAGATCACCCTCGGTTGACCCGCTCCAGCTCCTTAGCTCGATCCGCTCGGGACGCACGAGCAGAAAGGTCGGAGCGTCGAGCCAGGAGCCGGGATTCGCGTACACGCCATGCGGCCCGCGCTCGAGAGTCGCCCGATGGGAGTGACCGAAGACGACCAGCTCGGTCCCGCGGTGGTTGGCGAGTCGCTCGTGCGCGATGCGTCGAAGCCCCTCCCCTTCGTCGGCCGGCTGGTGCGCTCTGCTTGCGGTCGAGCTGCCTCGGGCGAGCCGCGTGCCCCAGTCGGGATGGACCCAGCGAAAGGCGGCGACCGAGAGCGGATGGCGGAGCACGCGCCGGAGCATCCGATACTTCCTGTCGGCTTCCGGTCGCAGCCCATCGCCGTGTTCCACGTGCGCCTGCCACCCACCCAGCCTCCCCTCCCATTCGCCGAGGTGAAAGGACAGCCCGACATCCTTCCGCAGGACATCGCCGCCCCAGCAGTCGTGGTTTCCGCCGATCATCATCACGTCGACGCCCTCGTCCCGCAGCTCGGCGAGAGCACCGAGGGTGCGAAAATTTCCGCGCGGCACCACCGAGCGCCACTCGAACCAGAAGTCGAAGAGATCGCCGTTGATGAGCAGCGACCCGGCACGCCCCTGGAGATGACGCAGAAAGGACGCGACCTGCCGCTCGAGGGCGGCAGAGTCGAGTCCCAGGTGCGTATCCGAGATCACGTAGCACGGCGAGGCGAGCATTCGGACATACTAGCCGCGTCCATCACTCTTTACAAACGAACCGGGAGCATCCATTCTAGCGCTTGGTGCTACCACTTATGGAGGAAGAATGCCCCAGAACGCGCTCGGGCTGATCGAGACCAAGGGACTCGTCGGAGCGATCGAGGCGGCGGACGCGATGGTGAAGGCCGCGAATGTCCGGCTCGTCGGCAAGGAGAAGGTGGGCGGCGGGTACGTCACCGTGATGGTGCGGGGCGACGTCGGCGCGGTGAAGGCGGCGACGGACGCCGGGGCTGCCGCCGCCGAGCGCGTGGGAGAGCTGGTGAGCGTGCACGTCATTCCTCGTCCCCACAACGATCTCGATCTCATCATCCCCGCCGGCCCGCCGGATAACGGCTGAGATGACCTGGAGTGGTCGGGCCCTCGGCCTGGTCGAGACGAGAGGTCTGGTCGGTGCCATCGAGGCGGCCGATGCCGGACTGAAGGCCGCGAACGTGGATCTGCTGGGGCAGGAGCGGGCAGACGCCGGGCTCGTCACGGTCATGTTTGGCGGGGACGTCGCAGCGGTTCGCTCGGCAGTGGATGCCGGATCCGAAGCCGCCAAGCGCGTGGGTCAGCTGGTCTCCAGCCATGTCATCCCCCGCCCGCATCCGGAGCTGGATCGCATCGAGGGAGACGATGAGGATCATGGCGCCACTCGGGGCGCGGGCTCTCTCGGCGGCCCACCGTTCGATGTCCAGGCCCTCGGGGATGCGAAGGTGGTCGACCTGCGCGCGATGGCGCGGCGCATTCCCAACTTCCCGATCAAGGGACGTGAGATCGCGCGCGCCGGCCGCGACGAGCTGCTCGATGCCTTCCGCGCCCTGAACGGATAGTCGCGGGCGCCGACTCGCGTGGACGCGGATCTCCGGAGCATCCAGGAAGCGCGCGACTTGGTGGCCCGCGCGGCCGCGGCGCAATCGGCGTTCGCGCGCGCCTCGCAGGATCAGGTCGATGCCGTCGTCCGCGCGGTCGCCGGCGCCTGTTCCCGTAATGCCGAGCATCTGGCGCGACTCGCGGTCGATGAGACGGGGATGGGTGTGTACGAGCACAAGATCATCAAGAACCGTTTCTCCTCCGAGATCCTGCTCGAGTACATTCTTCCCCTCCGGACGGTCGGAATTCTGCGCGAGGATCGGGAGCGCAGAGTGCAGGAGCTCGCCGTGCCCATGGGGGTCGTCGCGGCGATCATCCCGACCACCAACCCGACGTCGACCGCGATCTACAAGGGCCTCATCTCCATCAAGGCCCGCAATGCGATCGTCATGTCGCCGCACCCGCGGGCGGTGCGCTGCACGGTGGAGAGCGCCCGGATCATGGAGGAGGCCGCGACCGCCGCGGGCGCTCCGGCCGGACTCATCCTCTGCATGTCGACGCCGACCCTCGACGGAACTCTGGCGCTCATGCGCCACAAGCAGACGGCGGTCATTCTCGCCACCGGCGGCACTGACATGGTGCGCAGCGCCTACACCTCGGGGAAGCCGGCATACGGCGTCGGTCCCGGCAACGTGCCCGCGATCATCGAGCGTACCGCACGCATCGACAAGGCGGTGGCCGACATCGTGGACGGAAAGACCTTCGACGCCGGTGTCCTCTGCTCGGCCGAGAATTCCTGCATCTGCGATGCCCCCGTCGAGCAGCGGGTGCGCGAGCGCTTTCGCATCGAGCGCGGGCATTTCTGCTCCCCGGACGAGAAGCGCGCACTCGAGCGCGTCATGATTCCTCCGTCGGGGAAGGGGATCAGCCCCGAGATTGTGGGCAAGCAGCCGCAGCAAATCGCGCAGATGGCCGGCTTCGCCATCGCCCCCGACGCCAAGTTGCTCATCGTGGATCTCAAGAAAACCGGCCGCGACGATCCGCTCAGTCGCGAGAAGCTGTCGCCGGTACTCGGCTTTTTCGTAGAGGACGGGTGGGAGCGGTGCTGCCAGCGCGCCATCGAGCAGCTCCGGTACGGCGGGATCGGGCACTCGCTCGGCCTCCACAGCGAGGACGCCCACGTGATTCAGCAGTTTTTCCTCGAGAAGCCGGCGTTTCGCATCGTCGTCAACAGCAACACCTCCATCGGGGCAGTCGGATATACCACGGGCTTCGCGCCGGCGATGACACTGGGGCCGGGCGCGTGGGGAGGCAGCAGCACCTCGGACAACGTGACGCCGCTCCATCTGATCAACATCAAGCGGCTCGGGTACGAGATCCGGAAATACGAGGATCCTCTCCGCCGCGGCGGGCGGATCGCGACCGAGGAGCGATCGGCCGCGATCGAGCGCGCAGATGGCCCCGCCCCGCTCGCGGCGGCGGAGGTGCAGCGCATCGTGGACGACTTCCTGCGCGATGTTCGCGCCCAGCGCCATTGACCGAGAGCGAGCTCGACCGGTTGGCGGCGCTGATCGCGCAGTCGCTGCTGGCGCGGCGTGATCCGCCGGCGCCGGCTGGCGGTCGCTGGCTTCCGACGCCGGTTCGACCGGAGACATCCCCGCGCGGAGGCGAGCCACCGCTCTGGAGCGGGGCAGCCCTCGACCTGAGCGATGTGGCGCCGGGCGCTGACTCCGGCGTCCCCCGTCGCCGCGCCGCCACGGGCGAGCTGACGAACGCCGTTCGGGCCGCCGCCGCCGGTCGGGGCACGCCACCAGAGGTGGGACCACGGGGTCGGGTGACCCTCGACGGACGACGTCGCGGGCGCACCGCTCCAGCCCTCGAAGTGAGGATCGGTGTCTCCAACCATCACGTGCACCTCTCACCGGCTCACTTCAAGCTGCTGCTCGGCGCCGATGCTCCGACGCGCGAGCGACCGCTCGCGCAGCCCGGACAGTTCGCGGCAGCCGAAATGGTGACCGTGATCGGACCGTCGGGTCGCGTCGAGCACATGCGGGTCGTGGGTCCGTTGCGGAGCGAAACGCAGCTCGAGCTGGCGCCCTCGGACTGCCGGCGCCTCGGCATCACGGCTCCCGTCGCCGCGTCGGGGTCGCTCGCCGATTCGGCCGGAGGGGTGAAGCTCGAGGGGCACGCCGGAACGCTCACCCTCGAGCGTGGCGTCATCGTCGCCGCGCGCCATCTCCACCTCGCGGCCGCCGACGCGCAGCGGTGGGGGCTGCGCGATGGCGACACGCTGGACGTACGGTGCGGCATCGGCTCTCGCGCTGTCACCTTTCATGGCGTGCTCGTTCGCTCGGGGCCGACACACGCCACCGAGCTACACCTCGATGCCGACGAAGCGCTCGCGGCCGGCGTCCGCAGCGGCGACGCGGCGAGCATCGTGCGGTGGGAGAGCGCACCCGCCCGGCGGCGCGCGCTCGTGACCGAGCGGGACGTTCTCGCTCTCGCGCGCGCAGGACAGACCGTGCCGCCTGGCGCCATTCTCACTCCGAGCGCGCGCGACCGGGCGAGCGCGCTCGGGATCCTCCCGCCGTGACCGCGGCTCCCCATGTCGTGGAGCTGCGCGTTCGCTACGGCGAGACCGACAGGATGGGCGTCGTCTATCACCCCAACTATCTTGTCTGGTGCGAGCTGGGGCGCACCGAGCACATCCGCTCGCTCGGCAGCAGCTACCGGGACATCGAGCGCTCCGGCATCTTACTGACGGTGGCGGAAGCGACCGTCCGATACCGGGCGCCTGCCCGCTACGATGACCGGATCCGGGTCGAGACCCTTCTCACCGACGTCGGATCGCGCTCGCTGACCTTTGACTACGTGCTGCTGAATGCGGACAGTGGAGAGCGCCTCGCCACCGCACGGACCCTTCTCGTGTCCACCGACGCCGGCGGCCGGGTTCGCGTCATGCCGGTGGAGCTTCGCGAGCGGTTGGGGCGCACCACCAAGGGCGGTCCGTAGCGCGCTGCTGATCCTGGGCATGGGAGGCTGCGCCAGTTCGGGCGCAGCTCCCGCCGCCGCGCCCGCTCCGCGGAGGGCGTCCGCGGACGCGAAGCTCAGCGACGCGGCACGATCCGAGTACGCGCATCTCCTTCAGATCGCAGATGCACGGCGCGTGGACAGCTCCGCGCTCGCGAGCGCGGTCTCTCCGGAATCGCCGTCAGCGCTCCGCGCGCAGGCTGCCCTCGCCATCGGACAGCTCCACGCGCGGGCGCTCGTCGCTGTCCTTCGCCGGCTTCTCACCGATGGCGACAGCGGCGTTGCATCCAATGCGGCCTACTCGCTCGGGCTGTTGCGCGATAGCGCATCGGTGTCCCTGCTCGAGGAGCTTGCGGGCCGGATCGTCCCGGCATCCCCCGATGCCGCCTGGGCGCTCGGACAGATCGGTGCTCCGGCGGGGCCAACGATCCACCGGCTGCTCACGGCCTTCCCCTTGCTCACGATCAGCGATCGCGAGCGGGGAGACGCCCTCATCGGAGCACTGTTACTCGCCGCGGCCAAGGTGCGACCGGTGCCGCTGGATGCGGTGACAGCTTTCCTCCAGCACCCCAATGCCGCCGTTCGCTGGCGCGCGGTCTATGCCGTGGCGAGACCGGGAGTGCCGGCCGGCGTGCGACCGGTGCTCGCGTTGCGCGGGGACCCCGATCCTCTGGTACGATCGCAGGTCGCCGCCGCTCTGCGGCGCGCGGCGGCCGGCGATTCGCTCCGCGACCTCGCGATTCCCGCACTCACGGAGCTCGCCCGCGATCCGGACGCGCACGCGCGGGTCGCCGCGGTCCGCTCTCTCGCCTCCTTCGCCGGTGCAGCGGTGCGGAGCGCGCTCCTCGCTGCCACCCACGACCGCGACCCCAACGTCCGGGTGACGGCGGCGCAGAGTCTCGGGCAAGTGCTCGACAGCTCCAGGGCCAATTGGATCTCGACGTGGGAGTCCGATACCGGCTACATGTTCCGCCGCAGTCTCCTGTCGTCGGCGGTCGCGGCGGGGGTGCCTCTGCCCGCGCTGGACTCGACGACTCCGGGAAGCTGGGCGCGCTCGACCGATTGGCGACGACGGCTCGCCATTGCCGATGCGTCCAAGTTTGCCCGGCGCGCGCAGCGGATAGCCGAGCTCGCCGAGCCCTGGGTGCGCGATCCCGATCCGCGCGTGCGCGTGGCGGCGTACGAGGCACTGGCACCCCTTGCCGACAGCGCCGGCTACCCGGCCATGCGCGCCGTGCTTCTCCGGGCCGCGGTCACCGATTCCGATTTTTACGTCCGTGCCACAGCGATCGCTGCGCTCGAGCACCTGGCCTCGGTCCGGGACGTGCCACGAATCGTTCAGGCCTACTCGATCGCCCAGCGTGATTCGCTTCCCGACGCTCGCATCGCTGCGGTGAAGTGGCTGGTTGCATCCTGGCGGCGTGACAGCGCCAGCTTTTCTGATTCGGTCCGCGACGTGGTGGGGGCGTTGAGAGCGCCGACGGAGCAGCTCGTCGCGACCGAGGCATCCGGCGTCTCGCTCTTCTCGCGCTGGCCAACGCCGTCCGGAACCGGCCACGCGCTGTCGTGGTATGAGGAGCGGGTTCGCTCGCTCGTGATCCCTGCGCTCGCCGGCCGCCTCCCGCGCGCCGAGATCCTCACCGAGCGCGGTACGATCACCCTGGAACTGTTCGCGCTGGATGCCCCGATCACGGTGGACAACTTCATGACGCTCGCCCGCTCCGGCTATTATCAGGGTGTGCGCTTCCACCGTGTCGTGCCGAACTTCGTCGCCCAGGACGGCGACCGCCGCGGAGACGGGAATGGCGGGCCGCCGTACACCATTCGCGACGAGCTCAACCGTCGACACTACGATCGGGGAGCAGTGGGCATGGCGCTCAACGGTCCCGACAGCGGGGGGGGCCAGTACTTCCTGACCCTCTCGCCGCAGCCGCATCTCGATGGCGGCTACACCGTCTTCGCCCACGTGGTGGCCGGACTCGACGTCATGGACGGTGTGATTCAGGGCGACCGCATCTCGACCATCCGCATTCCATGACAGCGCGCGGCATCGCGGCATTTCTCTCGATCGTTGCCCTGGGCGCAACCCGGAACGCCGCCGCCCAGCTCCAGTACTTCGGGCAGAACAAAATCCAGTATCACGACTTCGACTGGCACGTGCTCAAGGGGGAGCACGTGGACGTCTACTACTACCCGGCCGAGGAGGAGATCGGGCGGATGGCACTCGCATACGCCGAGCAGAGCTACGACACGCTCGAGCGCCGGATGGGGCATCACGTCACCCGCCGCATCCCCCTGATCATCTACGCCTCGCACTACGACTTCCAGCAGACCAACATCCTCCCCTTCGTGCCGCCGGAGGGGATTCTCGGCGTCACCGAGTACCTGAAGCGCCGCGTGACCATCCCCTTCCGCGGCAGCTACTCCGAGTTCCGCCACACTCTCCGTCACGAGCTGGTGCACGTTTTTCAGCTGTCGATCGAGACCCAGCAGTTCGCGCTCTACCCGCGTGGCCATCAGCCCAACGTTCCGCTCTGGTGGAGCGAGGGACTGGCCGAATACCTCTCCTCTCCACAGGACTCGCGCGACGACATGATCGTGCGCGACCTCGCGCTGAGCTCCCGCATGCCGACGATCGGCCAGCTCGGTCTGACCTACAGCCCAATCGTGTATCCGCTGGGGGGCGAGCTGCACCACTTCCTCGCCGACCGCTACGGCGAGTGGCGCATCGGTCTGCTCTATCAGACGCTCTGGAAGTACGGCACTTTCGACGAGGCTCTGAAGGGAGTGTACGGGCGGAGCGTGGAGCGGCTGAGCGACGAGTGGCACGAGGTGCTGCGCCAGCGGTTCTATCCCACGGTCATCGCCCGCCAGCCCATCGGCCTGGCTGGCGCGAAGATCGCTTCTCTCGCCCTCAAGCCGCTGGTCGTGGGGCGGGCCGACACCGGCTCGGACGTGGTCTACCTGTCGCCGTTCAGTGGCTACACCAACATCTATCGCAAGCCGATCGATGAGCGCGCGCGGCCGCGCGTGATCGTGGCAGGAGAGCGCACTCCCGAATTCGAGTCGCTGCACGAGTTCTCCTCGCGTCTCGACTCGCGCAATGGGATTCTCGTCTTCGGAAGCAAGTTCGGCGATCGCGACGCGCTGTTCTTCTACGACATGGGCCGGAGCAGGGTGGTTGGTCGCTACCAGTTCGATGGCATCGTCTCTGTCCTCAGCCCGGCGTGGTCCCCCGATGGAAGCCGCATCGCCTTCAGCGGGCTCGCCGAGAGCGGGGTTTCCGACATCTACGTCTTCGAGATGGCCACGCACCAACTGACGCACGTCACCGCGGACCGATTCGAGGATCTGGATCCGAGCTGGCTGCCGGGCGGGCGCAGCCTCGTCTTCTCCTCCGACCGTGCGGGCGGCGGTGCCGATGGGGCACTGAATCTTTATCGAGTGGATCTGGCCAGTGGCACGGTGTCACCGATCACCGCCGGCAGCTGGCGGGACGAGTCGCCGCGATGGGATCCGGACCGGGAGCGCATCTACTTCTCGAGCGACCGGGACGGGACCTTTGCGCTCTACTCGGTCGACACTCTCGGGAACGGCAGCCGGGAGTCGAGTGTCGAGGGCGGGGTGTTCGATCCGGCGCCTGTGCCGCACGATGGACGCGTCGTCGTCACCGGCTTCAGCAAGCTCGACTGGTCGCTCTACGTGCTCCAGCCCGACAGCATCTCGCGCCGCCGCACCTTCGCCCGCGCCGCGACCGACAGCGCACGGTGGAGCTGGTCGGAGCTGGCCGATGCGCGTGCCACCCAGGCCCGGGCGCTCCGCTATCGTCGCCGCTACACCCTCGATTTCGCGGCCGGTCAGGCGACGAGCGTCCCCAGCATCGGCGGCGTGCAGGGGGCCGACGTGTACTTCAGCGACCTCCTCGGCGATCACATCATCTCGGTCAGCCTGGCGTCCTACCAGCTCGGAGCCTCGAGCGACTTCTTCAACAACCTGAACGGCAGTGTCTTCTACCTGAACCAGCAGCGGCGCATCAACTGGGGCGTCGGCGCGTTTCGCGTTGCCGGCACCTTCGTCGAGAGCGATCTCGTCGAGCTCTACAACGAGACCAGCTACGGCGTGTTCGGCGCCATCCGCTACCCGCTGTCGCGCTTCACACGCATCGAAGGAAACGTCAGTCTCGAGCACTCCGATCGCTTCGATTTCGCCAACGTGCTCGTCCAGGGACCGCTCCACCGTGTCGGCGTGCTCTCGGGGAACTTCGTCAGCCTGGTCGGTGACAACACGCTCTGGCTGAGCACCGGCCCGATCGACGGGATGCGCTACAATCTCACCGGAGGAGTGGTGAGCGACATCACTCACGGGGCCTTCGAGAACTGGTACACACAGCTGGATGTCCGCCGCTACCTGCGGACATCCCTGCATGCCGCGATCGCGCTGCGTGGCTACGCCTACGTCTCGGAGGGGATCCGCCCCCGCGTCACCCAGATCGCGGGGTCGTGGGCCCTGCGCGGCTATCCCCGCTACGAGGTGACCGGCACGCACGCCTGGCTCGTGAACTCGGAGTACCGCTTTCCACTCGCCAACTTCGTCACCTTCGGCTTCCCGTTCGGGGCCGTGAGCTTCCCGCAACTTCAGGGAGCGGTGTTCGGCGATCTCGCTCAGGCGTGGAACGCCGGTGCGTACGACCACCGAACGCTCGGCTCGGCTGGCGTCGGGCTGCGGATGCCGCTGATCCCCGGATTCGTGCTGCGCCTCGACGCGGGGCGGCGATTCTCCTTCCACGGCAATGACTCCGACCCGGATGTCCGCGAGTACTACCGCAAGCACTTCGTGGATTTCTTCATCGGCTACGACTATTGATGCACCCGAGCGCATCACGAGCCTGGCGCCCCCTGATTCTCGGAGCTCTGCTCGGGTCCGGGATCATGGGTTGCCCCCCCAAAGCTCCGCCGCTCCGGGGAAGCGTCGCGCCGGTAAGTCTCCGGCTCCCGCCCGATGAGCTGCCGCCGGGAGGGGGGCATCGCAAGATGGTTTTCACCTGGCATTACACCGATCCTGACTTCGACCTGCACGGGGATGGGGCGGCCCGGATCGCGGCTCCGGATAGCGTCCGCCTGGACTTCTTCCTCCCGAACGGCCTCGGGGGGAGGGCAGTCGTCATCGGAAGCGAGGTCCGCACGCCGGGGATCGAGCTGGTGAAAGGGCTCGTGCCGCCACCGCCTTTCCTCTGGGGAACCCTCGGGCAGCTGCGCCTGGGCCCCGCCCGCGACACGGTCGTGCGCGTTGACGCGGACACGGTGCGCGCCGACATTGGAAGTGATCCCCGCTGGCGCGCCGTCTGGGTGACCGGACGGCTCCGTTCGCTCGAGCTCATTGAAGGGGGCCGTGTCGCGCAGCGTGTCACGCGGGCGGCGATGGACACCGTTCACTTTACCGATCTCCGTGCCCGGCGCACTCTGAGGCTGATCGTCACCCGTACGGAGAGCGTGGATGGATTCGATGAGGCAATCTGGCGGTAGGCTCCGATCGAGATTTCTGCCTGCTCTGCTGGTCCTGGCCACGGGATGCTGGTCGTACGGCTTTGCCGGCGGCGGCCTTCCCTCGCACATCCACACGGTGGCCGTTCTTCCCTTCGACAACGAAACTGCCTCACCCGCCCTTCAGCGCGAGCTCCACGACCGGATGCGCCGCGAGGTCGAAGGGCGACTGGGACTGCGGGCGGCATCGGAGAGCCGAGCCGACGCTGTCGTGCGCGGACGCATCCTGCGCTATGAGCCCGACATTCCGTCGGCCTACAGCTCCGACCCTCGCGTCACCACCGCCGCCCGCCGCCGCCTTCAGATCACCGTCGACGTGGAGATCGTTGATCAGACGTCGGGACGCGTGCTGTGGGAGCGAAAGGGACTCACCGCGGACGGTGAATACAGCGAGCGCGGCGAGGATGACGGACGGCGGCAGGCACTCGAGAAGCTCGTGGCGGACGTCATCGCCGGAGCGCAGTCCCAGTGGTAGCGTCCAATCGCTCAGGGCGGACCAGACTCGGCTGTCTGGTCTTCCTCCTCATCGTGGCGGCACTTGGTTACTTCGGAGTGGATCTGGCTCAACCGTATATGCGCTACTATCGCTTCCGCGATGCGATGGCGCAGGAGGCGCGCTTCGCGGACCATCTCAGCGATGCGAAGATCGTCATCCATCTTCGGGCACAGGCGGACTCTCTCGGGCTTCCTCCCGAGGCGCAGGCGCTGTCGGTCCGTCGCACGACGGCCGGGATCGAGATCTCCAGTAGCTGGACCGAGACGGTCGTGTTTCCGCGCTACACCCGCGAGATCCCCTTCCGCGCCTACGTCCAGAGGATTTTCTGATCGCCCGTTCGCCGACGTCGAAGGTGATGTCGTGGGCCGATGCCGCAACGTGGCGGCGGAGTGCGCCCGGTCCGCTGGTCTTCACCAACGGCGTCTTCGATCTCCTCCATCCGGGCCACGTGGATCTGCTCACCGCGGCCCGAGCAGAGGGAAACGCGCTGATCGTCGGGGTCAACGGCGATTCATCGGTGCGACGGCTCAAAGGACCCACGCGGCCGATTCGGGGCGAGGCCGAGCGCGCTTACCTCGTCGCGGCGCTCGAGGCCGTCGATGCCGCGGTGCTGTTCGACCAGGACACCCCGCTGGAGCTCGTGCGCCATCTGCGGCCGGACGTCCTCGTCAAGGGCGGCGACTACACTCCGGACACGGTCGTCGGGCGCTCGGACGTCGAAGCGTGGGGCGGGCGGGTCGTCATCGTACCGCTCACCCCGGGCCATTCCACCACCACCACCATCGCGAGGATGCGTGACTGAGGCGTCGAGCAAACATCCCAGTGCGCCACGCGCGGGTCGCGCCGCCGGCGGCCTCCGCGACGTTCGCATCGAGCGCAATGCCGCTCCGTACGCCGAGGGGTCGTGTGTGATCTCCTTCGGCTCGACGCGCGTGCTGTGTACCGCCAGCGTGGAGGAGGGAGTACCGGGATGGCGTCGGGGGCGGGGGGAAGGGTGGCTCACGGCCGAGTACGCCATGCTCCCCCGCGCCACCCACACGCGCACCCAGCGTGAGCGCGGCCAGCTGGGTGGGCGCACCCAGGAGATCCAGCGTCTCATTGGCCGGAGTCTCCGGGCCATGCTGGATGATTTCCGCTTCGGTGAATTCACCGTCCGCGTGGACTGTGATGTGCTTCAGGCCGATGGGGGAACGCGGACGGCGTCGGTCACCGGCGCCTGTGTGGCGGTGGTCGATGCGTTCGACTGGCTGGTGCGCAGCGGCAAGATCACCCGTTCTCCCGTGAAGCGACGGGTGGCGGCCGTCAGCGTTGGGGTGATCGACGGTGAGCCGCGGCTGGATCTGGAGTACGCCGAGGATGTGCGGGCGGAGGTGGACATGAACGTCGTGATGACGAGCGAGAGGGGCTTCGTGGAGCTGCAGGGAACGGGCGAGCACGGAACGTTCGACCGGGTGGCGCTCGATCAGTTGCTGGCGCTGGCTGGCGCGGGTATCGATCGTCTTCTCGAGATCCAGCGCGAAGCCCTCGCCGGCTGAGTGGAGCGCCCCATCCTGCTCGCCACGCGCAGCGAGGGGAAGCTGCGCGAGCTGCGTCCGCTGCTCGAGAATGCCGGGTATCGAGTGATGGATCTGCGCGATGCCGGCATCGGCGCGCGCGACGCCGAGAGCGAGATCGAGGCGCACGAGAGCTTCCAGGCGAACGCGGAGGCCAAGGCGCACTACTTCTTCGAGGCGGCGGGCGGGTCACTCCCGACCATTGCCGATGACTCGGGTCTCGAGGTTCAGGCGCTGGGGGGAGCGCCGGGGGTGCGGAGCAAGCGTTGGAGCGGTCGTGCCGATCTGTCCGGACAGGCGCTCGACGATGCGAACAACGAGAAGCTTCTCGCCGCGCTCGGGTCGCACGCGAACCGACGCGCCCGCTACGTGTGCGCCGCGGCCTATGTGGACGCGGAGCGAGCGTTCACGTGCGAGGGCTATAGCGGAGGGCGCATCCTGGCCGTGGCGCGAGGAGCGGGCGGTTTCGGTTACGATCCCTATTTCGAGTCCGACGAGCTGGGGCACAGCTTCGCAGAAGCGGAGCGAGAAGAGAAGGAGCGAGTGAGCCATCGTGGTCGTGCGTTTCGCGCGATGCTGAGCGTGTTGCGAGCGGCGGGAGCGTGAGTCCGAGAAGCGGGCGATCTTTTGGTTGACAGAGAGGGCGGCATCGTTAGCTTTCACCAGCTTGCGGGGCGTAGCGTAGCCTGGTATCGCGCCTGCTTTGGGAGCAGGAGGTCACCGGTTCAAATCCGGTCGCCCCGACCTTGGGCAGGCCCCGCACGGAAGGGCTCGGGGGCCGTGCAGAGAGAAGCGCCAGTAGCTCAGGTGGATAGAGCAACAGCCTTCTAAGCTGTGGGTCGGAGGTTCGAGTCCTCCCTGGCGCGTGACGCAGGTCCGAGCGCCCTTAGCTCAATTGGCAGAGCAAGTGACTCTTAATCACTAGGTTGAAGGTTCGATTCCTTCAGGGCGCATTTCGAGGCGGCCTCCTCCGGAAACGGGGTGAGGCCGCTCTCCGTTGTCACGGAGCCGGCCGACCACCGGGCGGCCGCATTCATCGCGGTGTAACGTCGGCCTTCGAGCGGGAACCGCTTTCCACAAGGAAGAGGGCGCACAGCGCGAGGTCCTCACCCGCGCCGACGGCGATGTCGATCTCGGATGGTCTCCCAACCGTGGACTGGAGGAATACATGCGATACGCGATCGTTCTGGCTGCCGCGATCACTCTCGGTGCGCTGCGGGCCGCCGCGCAACCGACCGGCGTTGCGCGCACCCAACCGGTCGGGCAGCTGACGAAGCCGTCGATCCCCACGATCTCCTATGGAACGCCCCAACCGCACACGGTCGCACGGGCCGTCGGTCTCGACCGTGCGCACGCTCGCCCCGTGAGCGCGCAGATCGGAGGGAGAAACACCACGGCCACCGTCCTGCACCTTCGCGGACTCGATGGCATCGAGAAGGCACCGGGCCTGAACGACGGCGCGAGACGGCTGCTGGAGATGCACATCCGAACTCTCGCGGCCGGCGAGCCCAATCACTATCTGGTCAACACCCAGCTGGCCGAGGAGTGGATCAAAGCGCACCCTGTGCCGGACGAGATCAAGCCGAAGGACAAGGAGAGCAACACGCATTCCGGCTGCAAGAAATGGTCGATGCACTGTGCGGGCGAGGTGGCGAAACACGCCCAGGACCAGGGATCCAAGGAATGGGAAAAGCTTCGCGAGGAGGCCACCAAAGATTGGAAGCACGCCGGAAAGGAGCTCACCAAGCAGTGGCGCATGGTGGAGGACTGCTTCGCCGACGACAATCTGACACTCGCCGACATCCCGGTCAATTTTTCCACGAGCCCCGAGCTGAGCGTCAAGCTCGAGACGAAGTCCAAGAGCGGTTCCGCGTCCGGAACCCTCGGGGGCAAGGTCTCTCTCGGCTTCCCGATCGAATCCGACTTCACCGCGCAGCTCGATCTGTTCTACATCCCATGCCTCCCGTTCGCCATTCGGCCCAGGGAAATCTCCGGCAACGGGGTGATGACGGTCGGCGAGCGGCTCACGGCGAGCGTGAATGCCAGCGGAAAATTCGACAAGACCTTCGACATCCCACCGGGTGGCCAGGGGATCAAGATTCCCGTCCAGATGATCCCGATCGTGATCGGAGGGGTGCCGGTCGCGGAGCTCGATGTCAGTGTCTACATCGATGGCACCGTGGAGGTGGGCGGCGAAGGAAAGGCCGAGGGACACTTCCAGCTCGACAACCCGCACAAGGCCCGGTTCAATTTTCACTGCAGCGGAAGTGGCTGCGGATCCAAGTCGTGGACCATACCCGACCCGACGACGATGACTGAAGGCGCCGAGATCAACGGCCAGGTCTTCGTCAAACCGGCGGTCTACACCGCACTCCAGCTGGACTTCGACTGGGACGCGCTGAGTGCCCGCGTTGGCCCGCAGCCGTATCTGCTCGGCGTCGCGTCAGGCTGCGCAGAAGGGTCTGCCCTGCAGACCGTCGGTGGGGGCTCCACCACAGAGGAGAATCATGTCCTCGCAGCGGACCTCGACTGGGGGGTGGAGCTCCGGGCGGAAGCGCTGATAGCCGGCGAGATCGTCGGCAAGCCGTATGTTCAGCGTGTCACGGACGAAAAGCACCTCTGGTTCCGCGATCTGGCGCCCGGAGGCTCGAACGCGCTCGTCGTGCGCGTCGCCGCGCCGGCGCAGGTGGCGGCCGGCAAGTCGGCCGCATTCAAGATGAAAATGCCGTCGTGTTACCCCTACGACAATCCGGTGAAGTATCGGGTGACGTGGACCGGAAACGCCACTCCCGCCGCCAACTCCAAGTGTCAGTGGCAGACGGGTCAGGGCGCCTGCACGTTCGATCCGTCCAAGGAGTCGGCGATCACTCTCACCTGGCCGACCGCCGGCAGCTACGCCCTCGTGATAGTCCCGGTGAGCGATGAGCACGACAAGCGCCAGCGCGTCTTCCTTCCGGCTCCGAAACCGACGCAGCTGGCGGTTACCGTGACGCCCTGAACGAGCCATCGCGCGACTGGAGCACGCGCGAGTGCGTGACTTGATACAGCAGAGGGCCGCCAGGATGACGGCCCTCTGTCTTCATCCCGCGTGTTCGCTGCCTACACGACCGGGACTAGGCGGGTGCGTCAGGCGGCGTACTTCCGCGCCAGCGGTCCAGCGATCGGCGCGGACCACTCCCGCCCCTGGAACGCCGTCCACATGAGGTAGATCCAGAGGAAGAACGAGAGGCACGCCACACCCAGCGACAGCAGGATCCCGATGATCCAGCCAATGATCGGCACGATCGCCAGCACCCCGGCCAGGATGCTCAGCACGACGCTCACGGCGATCAGAATCAGACCGACGGTGATGGACTGCATCGCGTGAAAGCGGACGAAGCGGTTCTCCTTTTCGAGCAGCAGAAAAATAATTCCCGTGATCGGGCCGAGCACGTACGCGAGGGCGCCGGCGACGTTCGGGGCCAGCCCCGTGCTGCTGCTGCCCGTCGTCGAAGGGGGCGGGGGGGTGGTCATGCTTCTCCTCCAGTGGGGGATCTGGCGAGCTGCCGAGACCAACCGAGCGCGTGGGCACGGCCGCATGGGGTGACGGGGCAGAGTATACCGCGCCCGGCGACGGAACGCCAACGCGCTTCGGCTGTCTTCGCGGGGCTCGCTCGCTGGAGGCGGCCGGAGGCGCTCCCGGTTATCTTCCATGGGTGCGCAGTCGGTGGCCGCCGGGTGGCTGCCGCCGGCGCGAGTTGTCGTGAAACTCGGCGAGGCACCCGACCTATGGACGTTCAGACCGACTGCCCTCTGGCGACGACGATCGCGGCTCGCCTGCGCGACGCGCGGACGCCTCTGACCGCACGCTGGCTGGAGCGCATCGCCGACCGGGTGAGCATCGACCCCAATCGCATCTTCCCGACGGAGGAGCTGCTCGACCACGTCCCGCTGCTCCTGCTCGGCATCGCCGATTATCTCGAGAACCCGGCCAACATCGTGTCGGCGGACGACGCGGTGGTGGCCAAGGCCCGCGAGCTCGGATCGCTGCGCTACGCCCAGGGATTCGACGAGTACGAGATCATGAAGGAGTACGAGATCTTCGGCAGCATCCTGTTTGCCTTCATGGAAGGCATCGTGGATGACATCGAAGAGCCCTGTAGCCGCAGCGAGCTGCTGGCGTGCACCCGGCGCCTGTTCCATGCCATCACGCTGATCCAGCAGGCCACGGCCACGCAGTATCTCCAGTTGATGCACGAGAAGCTCGCGGAGCGGGAGCAGCGACTCGAGGCGTTCAACCGGAGCCTCGCCCACGAGTTCCGCAATCGCGTCGGCGCGGCGCAGGGCGCAGGCCACCTCCTGCAGCTCGGCGGCATGACGGAGTCGAAGCGTCAGGAGTTGGCCGGCGTAGTGGTGCGCAGCACCACCGAGATGATCGTGGTGCTCGAGAATCTCCTGGAGCTCTCCCGTGTCGGCGCGGCCGAGCTGGCGCCCCAACGCCACGTTCTCCTCGCGGACGCGGCTGCGGAGGCCGTTCGGCAGCTCCGCGGTCTCGCCGAGTCGGCGGGTGTCGATGTCTTGATCACCCCCGATCTCCCGAACTGCGAGGTCAACGCCGCGGCGGTGGAGCTCTGCCTGACCAATCTGATCTCGAACGCCATCAAGTACGCGGACCCCGCGAAGGACGAGCGCAAAGTGGAGATTCACTGGCGTGAGGGAAACTCGCCGCGCGATCCGGCGCTCCGCGAAGTGGTGGTGGAGGTCCGGGACAACGGGTTGGGCGTGGCCGAGAATGACAGGCGGCGTCTGTTCGAGCGTTTCTACCGAGCGCCGGGCGTGACGGAGACGAAGGTCGTGGGAACGGGGCTCGGCCTGAGCATCGTGCGCGAGACGGCGGAATCCATGGGCGGGCGGGTGTACGTGGAGTTTCCGCCGGTGGGATCGGTCTTCGGCTTCAGCCTGCCGTGTGCCCGCGCGACCGGAGTGCAGTAGCGACGCGCGGGGGAGGCGCGCGCGGCAATCGGCGTGAGGTCGGCCCCGATTCCGAGTCGCGGCCCGAAGAGTGCACGTGCCTCACTGTCGTGGCGTCGTCAGCGGTCGAGCGGATCGAGTCACATGGATTGACGAGGAGCGGACGGTGAATGCACCCGAGTTCGTGGACCAGACTTTCCTGCCCGGCGCTCGGGTGCATTCGACGCAGGACGTCGCGCCGCCGCTGCTGGTCGGGCTATCGCCCCGCGAGCTCGCTCGGCGCGTGAGCGAGCGCCTCCTGCGGAGCGAGCGAGTCGTTCGCGTTCGGTATCCGAAGCCGGATCTGCTTCCCGTGCGGGGCGCGCTGCAGCGGGTCGAGGTGGTGATCGCGGGGGTGTCGCTGTCGCCGTCCCTCTCGGGTGGGGAGCGCGCGGACGTCTTGCGGCGACTGGGGAAGAGCATCGCGAGCGCGATCTACGATCACTATCAGGAGCGCCGGGAGCGGCTGGCGTAGGGTGTCGAGAGACGGAGCGAGCGTGGCGGGCGCCCCTTGAAAAGGCGGTCGGGAGTGGGTACGATTCAGACCCTCCCCGGGATGTCGTTTTGTTGTGCTTCCGGGGTGGTGTGGCACGAGAAAAAGACTCTTTCGGACCTTGACTCGCGGGTTCGATTCAGATAAAATGGAAGGCTATCGCTGGCCGGCTTGAGCTGGTCATGCAACGCGGGTGCTGCGAGAGCGGCACCACGAGCTATTTGACAATCGAAGTGAGAGACAGGTTGTGCGAGGCGAACTCATTGATCTCGGTCCTGTTCGGGGGTCGAGGGAGAGTTCAGACCTGAACAATTTGTGTGATTCCGGACGTGGAGCCAGACTTCACGTCTGGTGTGCCGCGTTCGGAGAGCTAGTCGAATGATCTGATCATTGGAGAGTTTGATCCTGGCTCAGGACGAACGCTGGCGGCGTGCTTAACACATGCAAGTCAAGGGGGCTCCGCAAGGAGCAACCGGCGAACGGGTGCGTAACACGTGAGCGACCGACCCTTACGGATGGGGGATAGCCAGCCCAACGGCTGGGTAATACCGCATACGCTTCTTCTGGGGCATCCCGGGGGAAGGAAAGCGCTCGAGGCAACTCGAGGGCGTCCGAGGACGGGCTCGCGGCCTATCAGCTAGTTGGTGGGGTGATGGCTCACCAAGGCGACGACGGGTAGCTGGTCTGAGAGGATGGCCAGCCACATTGGGACTGAGAAACGGCCCAGACTCCTACGGGAGGCAGCAGTGGGGAATCTTGCGCAATGGCCGAAAGGCTGACGCAGCGACGCCGCGTGTGGGAGGACGCCCTTCGGGGTGTAAACC
>JALZAQ010000083.1 GCA_030948255.1 Gemmatimonadota bacterium | reverse complement strand
ACCGGGCGGTGGGCGCGGCGGACCCGGAGGGGGCCGGGGCGGTCCTGGCGGTCCGGGCGGCGCCCGTGATGGCGGCCGCGGCGGTCGTGATGGCGGCCGCGGCGGCGACCGTGAGGGCAGCGATCTCGTCGAGAACGTGATCGCGATCAACCGCGTCGCCAAGGTCGTGAAGGGCGGACGGCGATTCTCCTTCAACGCGCTGGTGGCGGTCGGCGACGGCCAGGGACGCGTCGGTGTCGCCACGGGCAAGGCGAACGAGGTGTCCGAGGCAGTGCGGAAAGCGGTGGACGCGGCCCGCCGCAACCTCGTCCAGGTTCCCCTCACAGGAGGGACGATCCCTCACGAGGTGGTGGGCGAGCATGGCGCAGGGCGCGTGCTGATGAAGCCGGCTGCGCCCGGTGCCGGGGTGATCGCGGGCGGCGCTGTTCGTGCGGTGCTCGAGTGCGCGGGTGTGTCCGACATCCTCACCAAGAGCCTCGGCTCGACCAATCCGCACAACATGGTGAGGGCGGCACTCGATGGCCTCGCGCAGCTCACGACCGTCGAGCAGATCGCGCGCGAGCGGGGAGTGGAGGTCTCGAGCCTCCCGTACCGCTCCCGGGCAAAGTCGAAGGAGACCGTCTGATGCCGCGCCGCTTCGTGTATCATGGTACTCGGGGACCGACGACCACCGCCAAGGATCAGCCGGCGACCAAGGGGAAGGTTCTCATCAAGCAGGTGCGGAGCGAGATCGGCCACTCCTGGCGCATGCGCCGGACGCTCGAGGCCATCGGTCTCAAGCATCACCAGGACGAGGTGGTCAAGCAGGATTCACCATCTCTACGCGGACAGATCAAGCAGGTGCGTCACCTGATTCTCGTGACGCCGGTCGAGGAATAGAGCTATGGCGAACGTCGACAAGATCACGCTGGAGAATCTGGCCGCCGCGCCGGGGTCGCACCGCGACCGGAAGCGCATCGGCCGTGGGCCCGGCTCGGGGAAGGGCAAGACCTCCGGCAAAGGACACAAGGGGATCAAGGCGCGCGCGGGCCATCACGGTCCGGGAGGCGGCAAGCCGAGGTTCGAGGGCGGTCAGATGCCACTCACGCGTCGCCTGCCGAAGCGCGGCTTCACCAACCCCTTCCGGGTCGAGAATCAGATCGTGAGTCTCACCCAGCTCGCGGCACTGCCCGAGGGACAGGAGATCACGAACGAATCGCTCGCCGAAGCGGGGCTGATCCGGGCCGGCAAAGGGCCCGCGAAGCTGCTCGCCACGGGCGATCTCACTCGCCCCGTCACGGTGCGCGGCGTCAGGATGAGCGCGTCGGTCCGGGAGAAGATCGCGGCCGTCGGAGGCCGCATCGAGGACTAGCATGGCCCAATCCAACCCCGCCGCCGCGGTCTCGAACCTGTTTCGGACCCCCGAGCTGAAGTCGAAGATCGGCTTCACGCTGCTCTGTTTGCTCGTGTATCGGATCGGAGCGCACATCACGGCTCCCGGGATCGACGTCAGCGCCCTGGTCGATTTCTTCAACCGACAGGGCGGCGGCGGGCTGTTGGGACTCTACAACCTCTTCGTGGGTGGCGGTCTGTCGCGCGCGACAGTGTTCGCGCTCGGGATCATGCCGTACATCTCCGCCAGCATCGTCGTGCAGCTGGCGGGTGCGGTCGTGCCGACGATCGAGAAGCTCCAGAAGGAGGAGGAGGGACGGAAGAGGGTCACGCAGTGGACGCGCTATCTCACCGTGGTGATCGCCGCCGTCCAGGCATACGGCTTCGCGCTCTTCATCGAGAGCTTTCCCGGGGCCGTCCGCAACCCGGGCATGACGTTCACGATCGAGATGACGCTGTTCCTCATCACCGGCGCGATCTTCATCATGTGGCTCGGCGAGCAGATCACCGAGCGAGGCATAGGCAATGGCGCCAGTCTGCTGATCTTCTTCTCGATCGTCGAGCGCATCTGGCCCGGCATCGGGGAAACGTGGGGCTACGTCAACACCCATGTGATCTCGATCGGGGGCCTTCTGGTCCTTTCGGTGATGATGGTTGCCGTGGTCGCGGCCACGATCGCGGTGACGGTCGCGGCGCGGAAGGTTCAGATCCAGATCCCGCAACGGACGATGGCGCGGGGGCGACAGCGCGAGGCGGCCAAGAACTTCATTCCGCTCCGCCTGAACTCGGCCAACGTGATGCCCATCATCTTCGCCCAGTCGGTGATCGTCGTGCCGGGCACGATCGCGCAGTTCACGGGAGCGAGCTGGCTGCAGCCGGTGGCGGAATATCTCCAGCCGGGTACATGGCTCTTCTACCTGCTCGAGGCCGGGCTGATCCTCTTCTTCACCTATTTCTACACGTCGATCATCTTCAACCCGATCGACATCGCGGAGAACCTGAAGAAGCAGGGCGGCTTCATCCCGGGAATCAAGCCGGGCGCGAAGACAGCCGAATACATCGATAAAGTCGTCACCCGCATCACGCTTCCGGGGGCGATCTTTCTGACGATCATCGCGCTACTGCCCGTCTGGATCTCGGGGCTCTTCAATGTTCCGTTCCGCTTCGGCGGCACGTCGCTCCTGATCGTCGTCGGCGTCGGACTGGATACGATCCAGCAGCTACAGCAGCATCTGCTGCTGCGCAAGTACGATGGCTTCATGAAGAAGGGACGCGTGCGGTTCCGCGGCCGGCAGGCGACGGGGTACTGAAGAGCAGGGAGGTGCCGGGAATGAACATCGTTCTCCTCGGCCCGCCAGGCGCGGGAAAGGGCACGCAGGCGGAGCCGGTCGCGGCGCGGTTGGGACTCCGCAAGCTGGCGACAGGGGACGTGTTGCGGGCCGCTCTGAGAGATGGCACCGACCAGGGAATGCGCGCCAAGAGCTTCATGGAGCGAGGCGACCTCGTGCCCGACGCGGTGATTCTCGGCATCCTCAAGGAAGCGATGGCCGAGCCCGCATCCGCCAAGGGCGTGGTGCTGGACGGCGCGGTTCGCACGGTGCCCCAGGCCGAAGGGCTCGCGGCCGTGATGGCCGACCTCGGGCGTCGAGTCGATGCGGTGCTCATGTTCGACGTGCCCGACGACGAGCTCGTGCAGCGCCTGAGCAGCCGTACGGTGTGTGACGTCTGCCAGACACCTTACTCTGGCCGCGCTCCCGGAACGCCCTGCGACCGCAAAGATGGAGGGAAGCTCGTTCGCCGCGCCGACGATGAGCCGGAGGCGATACGCCGGCGGCTGCAGGTCTATCGCGACCAGACGGCGCCGGTGCTCGACTGGTACGGGAAGAACGGCGCTCGGGTCGTGACCGTCGATGCGGTGGGCCCGAAGGACGAGATCACGGAGCGGGTTTTGCGTGGACTCGCGGCATGATCCAGCTCAAGTCGGCGCGCGAGATCGAGGCGATGGCGGAGGGCGGCACGATCACCGGCAACACCATCGCGATGCTGCTGGAGACGGCCAGGCCCGGGATGAGCACGCTGCAGCTGGACCGGCTCGCCGAGGAGTTCATCCGCAGCCATCCCGGCGCGACGCCCGCCTTCAAGGGCCTCTACGGATTCCCGGGAACGCTCTGCACCTCGATCAACGAGGAGATCGTCCACGGAATCCCGTCGAGCAAGCGGCTGATCCAGGAGGGTGACATCGTGTCGATCGACGTCGGCGTCGGCTTCGAGGGATTCTTCACCGACTCGGCGGCCACGCTGGCGCTCGCGCCCGTGCCCGACGAATCGCGATCGCTGCTCGAGGTCACGCAGCGAGCGCTCGAGGCCGGGATCGACGCCGCGCAGCCCGGTAACCACGTCGGCGACATCGGTGCGGCGGTACAGCAGGTGGTGGAGCGCGCCGGATTCAGCGTTGTCCGCGACCTCGTCGGACACGGCATCGGCGTGGAGTGCCACGAGGAGCCGCAGGTTCCCAACTACGGCAAGCCGAAGAGGGGAGCGCCGCTCCGGCCGGGGCTCACGATCGCCATCGAGCCGATGGTCAACGTCGGCTCCCCCCGCACGCGCACCATGCCCGACCGCTGGACGATCGTGACGGCCGACGGCTCTCGCTCGGCCCACTTCGAGCATACGATCGCGATCACGGAGCAGGGGCCGCGCGTTCTCACCCGCGCGGCTGGCGTGGCGCACGTCGGCTGAGAGCTCACAGCGCCGCCTCCACCAGAGCGGTGACGGCGCGCGTGTGCTCTCTGGTCCGTGCCACCAGCTGCTCGGCTTCGCGCACCAACGGCGCGCCAGCGGAGCGATCGGGAAGCCCGACCACGTTGATCCGCACGTTGTAGGCTGCGGCGCGGCAGGCCGCCTCGGCGAGCAGGGCGGAGACGCCGGCATCGCTGAGCGCGTTGCTGTTCCCCCGCCTCGCGACCACCTCGGCGATCTCCGCCACGTCGGCGCACGCCCGGGCGGTTTCGAGCGGAACCTCGGACGCACCGATCAGCGCGTCGGCGATCGCCTGCGCGCGCGCGGCCTCGGGCTCCTTGGGCAGTTTGTAGGCGGCCGAGACCGCCCCGTACGCGCGCGCGTCCCGCTCCACGAGTGACGACAGCGAGCCGACGAGCCGAGCGGCGCGCTCCGATAGCTGCGACATCTCCTCCTCGACGGCGGCGTACTTCTTCCGTCCGATGGTGAGGCCGGCAACCATCTGCGCCAGCGCGGCGGCGAGCGCGCCGGCGTGCGCGGCCACGCTGCCGCCGCCCGGAGTCGGCTCACTGGACGCCACCGAGGCCACGAAGTCGCTCAGGGAGACGCCGCTGTTGCGAGCCGCGTGGAGCCGACGCTCAAGAAGCTGCTCGGGAGTGAATTTCACGAGCTGGAGGTAGTGGGCCGCAGCGTCCAACAGCGCGCGCTCGGGCACGAGCCCCACGATCTCGCTCCAGGTGGTCGCCACTCCTTCCGCTTCTGCCTCGCGGCGCACCAGGTCGAAGGCGCGGTGCATCGGAGTCCGCGCGACGTCCACGAGATTCATCGACACCTGAGCCTGGCCATCCACCGCGAGACCGAGTCCCTTGACGAAGGGCAGTCCGCCGGAGGAACCGCGAACCTTCTTCGCGACGCGCTTCGCGATGTCGAGGTGGGACGCGTCGCCGAGGTAGACGTTGTATGCGACGAGGAAGGGGCGCGCGCCGATAGCGACCGCTCCGGCCGTCGGATGCACCCGAGCCTCGCCGAAGTCCGGCGCGCGATCGGCCACGCGGCCGATCTCGTCGCGGATTCCTTCGAATCCGCCGCGCCGAACATCGGCCAGATTCTCCCGCTCGGGACGAGTGGCGGCTCGCTCGTACAGGTAGACCGGGATCGCCAGCTCGCGTGCGACGCGCTCGCCGAGTTGCCGCGCCAGCGCGATGCACTCCTCCATCGTCGTCTCCTCGAGCGGGATGAAGGGCACCACGTCGGCGGCACCCATCCGCGGGTGCTCGCCGCGGTGGTGCGTGAGGTCGATGAGATCTCGCGCCACGCGTATCCCGGCGAATGCCGCGTCCACGACACGATCGACCGGCGCCGCGAACGTGATGACGGATCGGTTGTGCGACGCATCGGACGAGATGTCGAGCAGAATGACTCCGCTTGCGGACGCGATCGCGTCGCGGATGGACTGCACGACGTCGGGGCGCCGGCCCTCGGAGAAGTTGGGAACGCACTCCACCATCTTCATCGGCGGCTTGTCTCCGCAGCGGTTGTGATCAGCTCCAGAAGCCACCGATGCATGACCGGACTTCCGGCCACGATCGCGGTGGTCGAGCTCCAGGCGGGTGCGCGGGCACGCAGATCCGTGACGATGCCGCCCGCCTCGCGAATGATGAGCGTGCCGGCGGCGTAGTCCCACGGTGCGAGCGAGAGCTCCCAGAACGCCTCGAACCGCCCACACGCAACGTCGCACAGGTCGAGCGCCGCCGAGCCGGCCCGCCGAACTCCCGCGCTGAGCCGGGTGACGGCCGAGAGCTGCGGCAGATAGTCGGCGAGCAACTCGAGAGTCTTGAACGGGAAGCCGGTCCCGATGAGGCTCCGCGACGGGTCCTCGATCGAGGAGACGCGAATGGGCTGCCCATTGCGAAAGGCCCCCCCGCCGGCGCGAGCGGTGAACAGCTCGCCGCTCGCCGCGTTGAGCACGACGCCGGCCCGGAGGTGACCATCCACCAGCGCCGCGATCGACACGGCATACTCCGGGTAGCCGTGGAGAAAGTTGGTCGTGCCGTCCAGCGGATCCACGATGAAGGCGGTCCCGCGTCCGGTCACTGCGTCGGGCGAGAGCTCCTCGCCGAGCAGCGCGGCGCCGGGAAAGCGGAGACAGAGCTCGTCGCGGATGATCGCTTCGGCGCCGAGGTCCACCTCGCTCACGAAGTCGGCTGTCGCCTTGTTCGTCCAGGTGAGCGATGAGAGGTCGCCGGCGTGCCCGGCGATGAAGCGGGACGCCGTCCGGGCCGCTGCGACCATCGCGTCGAGGTCGGCCGCGGCGCGCGCGCCGGAGAAGTGGTCGGACGCTTGCACCCCTATTCCTTCGCTCCTAGCTTGCGCCGATGCCTCGAGTATTCAGCGGTATCCAGCCGTCCGGCGAGCTGCACATCGGAAATTTTCTCGGCGCGGTCAGGAACTGGGTGCAGCTGCAGCAGCAATACGAGTGCATCTTCTCGATCGTCGATTACCACGCGATCACGGTCCCCTTCGAGCCGGACGATCTGCGCCGCCGGACGCGCGAGATGGCGATATCGCTCCTCGCGGCCGGGCTGGATCCGGAGCGATGCACGCTGTTCGTGCAGTCGATGGTTCCCGAACATACCGAGTTGGCGTGGATATTCAACACCGTCACGCCGCTCGGCGAGCTCGAGCGCCAGACGCAGTTCAAGGAGAAGGCGCATCGCCAGGAGAGCGTATTCGCCGGTATTCTCAACTATCCGGTGCTGCAGGCCGCGGACATCCTGCTCTACCGGGCGGAGCTGGTGCCGGTGGGCGATGACCAGATCCAGCATCTCGAGCTGAGCCGCGAGGTGGCGCGCCGGTGGAATGCGCGCTTCGCTGCCGGCGACCCCTTCTTCCCCGAGCCCCAACCCCTGCTCACCGCAACGCGCCGCATCATGGGGCTGGACGGCCAGGCGAAGATGTCCAAGTCGATGGGCAACACCATCGGCCTGATCGAGCCGCGAGATGCAATCTGGGCCAAGCTGCGTCCGGCGGTCACCGATCCCGCCCGCATCCGCCGTACCGATCCCGGAACGCCGGAGGTTTGCAACATCTTTCACCTGCACCGGGCGTTCAGCGACGAGGCGACGGTGCAGCACGTGGCAGTGCAGTGCAGCACCGCCGGGTGGGGGTGCATCGAGTGCAAGCAGGTCCTGCTGCACTCGCTCGATGCGGAGCTCGCCCCGATCCGCGAGCGCGCCTCGGATCTGCGTGATCACCCGGATCGCGTGACCGAGATTCTCCATGCCGGCGCCGAGCACTGCCGCGCGCTCGCGCGGGAGACCTTATCTCAGGTGAAGGAGCGGATGGGGATGGTGTGAGCCGGCCCGCGGTTCGAGCGGTTGCCGGAAGCATTGCGCTGGACGGCCAGTCACCGGACATTTCCGCCGACGATGCTCGCGAGCTGAACAACCTCTAGGCGGCGCCGCGCTCCGACGGCGCATCCACTCCGGAGACAGTCATCGACCACACGCTCCTCGCCGGCTCGCAGCTCCTCGGTGACCTGGTGGCGATGCTGCGGCTCGATCTGCTCGCCAAGATGACCGTTGCGGTCGTCTGCGGCGGGGCGATCGGCCTCGAGCGGGAAATGTCTGGCAAGCCAGCTGGCCTCCGCACGAACATCCTCATCTGCCTGGGAGCCGCGCTCCTGATGGACCTCTCCATCCGGCTCGGCGCGGACATCACGCCGAGCGGAGGGCGCTCCGGCGATCCGGCGCGCCTAGCCGCCCAGGTCGTCTCCGGGATCGGCTTTCTCGGGGCCGGTACCATCCTGCAGGCGCGCGGAGTCGTGGTAGGGCTCACGACCGCCGCCACCATCTGGGTCGTCTCGGCCATCGGTCTCACCGCCGGTGCGGGGAGCTACGTCGAGGCGATCGGCTCGACCGTCCTGGTGACATCGGTCCTGGTGTTTCTGGGCAAGGCCGAGCGCTACATCCTCGCCCGGCGGCGCATGGTGCAGGCGACGATCCGGGTACGCCGCGATGTCGATTTCAAGACCATTCGCGAGGCCCTCGCCGATCACGGCATCACCGTCGTGGAAAAAGAAGTGTTCGAGCACGAGGAGGACCGCACATTCGAGGTGAAGCTGGACGGGCCCGGCAAGTTGATGGACGCTGCGGCGGCCGACCTGAAGCGCCGCACGGGGGTGATCAGCGTCCAGCTCGACTGAAGGCTTAAGGCTGCTCGTCTGCGATCTCGCCTCTACCTCTCCCGCCTGGGCGCTGTCCGGAGACGGGGCTGTGCGTCTTCGCCACGCCACTCTTCCGGGGTGGCAGGTGCGATTCACCGGTACGCCGGCCGTCTCCGACGGAGATGGAGCGACCCCTCCCACGCCCGAAGCGTTGGCGGCGATCCGCGATGCCGAGGTGTACTTCGGTTTCGGGCTGAGCGAGCCGCTCTTCTCGGCTGCGCGCCGGCTCCGCTGGGTTCATTCCGCGGCCGCCGGGGTGGGGAGCGCGCTCTTTCCGGCGATGCGAGAAAGCGATGTGCTGCTCACCAACTCCGCGGGAGTGCACGCCACTCCCATCGCCGAGCATGTGATCGGAGGCATCCTCTACCTGCTGCGGGACTTCGAGACCGCCCTCCGACTGCAGCGGGCCAGCGAGTGGTCGCGCGAGCCGTTCGTCGGGCCTGGCAGCCGCGTTCGCGAGATCGGCGAGTGTCGCGCGGTGATCATCGGGACCGGCGGCATCGGAGGCGCCATCGCCGAGCGACTGTCCGCCTTCGGTGCCCGCTGCGTGGGTATCCGGCGTCATCCGGAGCGCGGCGCGCCGGCCGGATTCGACTCCGTACATTCGGCGGATGATCTCCCGTCGCTTGCCGCTGGAGCGACGCTCCTGATCGTGGCCGCGCCGGCCACAGCGGACACCTCCGGACTGGTGACGGCGACCCTCCTCGACCGTCTTCCCCAGGGTGCCATCGTCTGCAATGTGGCCCGCGGCACGCT
The DNA here is from genome assembly GCA_030948255.1 of Gemmatimonadota bacterium. Lineage (GTDB taxonomy): Bacteria > Gemmatimonadota > Gemmatimonadetes > Gemmatimonadales > Gemmatimonadaceae > JALZAQ01. The sequence continues at coordinate 1,557 of JALZAQ010000083.1, read as the reverse complement.
CGTGGACGAGGAGGCGCTGGCTCAGCGCGTGGCTGACGGTCGTCTTCGCGGAGCGGTCCTGGACGTCTTTCGCCAGGAGCCGCTGGACTCGTCGAGCCCCCTCTGGTCCTTGCCCTCGGTGCTGCTCACGCCGCACGTCTCTGCTGTCTCGCCGCGAGCTTTCTGGGGGCGCGAGCTGGAGCTGTTCTTCGACAACTGGCGGAGGTACGTGGCCGGAGAGCGGCTGCGAAACCTCGTCGACAAGGCTGCGGGCTACTAGCGCGACGGGAAGGGGCCATGGAACGGATCATCAGATTGGCGGTCGAGCGTGGGGCGTCGGACCTGCACATCAAGGCCGGCGACGTGTTCCGCGCGCGTATCGACGGCAATCTGGTGCCCCTCAGCAAGCAGGTCCTCACCCCGGAGCAGACGAAGGCCATCGCCATGCGGCTCATCGCCCGCGACGACGAGCGCAAGCGGATCGATGAGATCCGCGACTACGACTGCTCCTACAGCATCTCCGGACTCGGACGCTTTCGCGTGAGCATCCTGCGCCAGAGATCGAGCTTCATGATCGTGATGCGCGTCATTCCGGTGAGCGTGCCGACGTTCGAGGAGCTGAATCTCCCGCCGGTGCTCTCGCGCATCACGCAGGCCGAGCGCGGGATGGTGCTGGTCACGGGAGTCACCGGCTCGGGGAAGACCAGCACGATCGCCGCGCTGGTCAACCACATGAATCAGACGATGACCAAGCACATCCTCACCCTGGAGAACCCGGTCGAATATCTGCACCGCGACAAGGGATGCTCGATCACGCAGCGCGAGATTGGCACCGATACCGAGAGCTTCAAGAGCGGGTTGCGGTCGGCGCTGCGGCAGGATCCGGACGTGATCATGATCGGCGAGATGCGCGACGGCGAGACGGCCGACACCGCCATGAAGGCGGCCGAAACCGGTCATCTCCTCATCTCGACTCTTCACACCCCCGACGCGCAGACCACGATCAACCGGATCATCGCCATGTTCCCGCCCGAGGAGCAGGGTGTGGCCCGAATCCGGCTGGCGGAATCGCTCCATTCGGTGGTCTCGCAGCGGCTTCTCCCTCGCGCCGACGGCAAGGGTCGCGTCGTCGCGTGCGAGATCATGCTCGTCACAGCGCTCATGCGCGACCTGATTCTCGACCCGGCCAAGACGCCCCAGATCCACGAGTTCATCGCCGAGGGCCGTGACCAGTACGGCATGCAGACCTTCGATCAGCATCTCATGGATCTGGTGAACAGCGGGCAGGTGGCGTTCGAGGTCGCCTGCGCAGCGGCCACCAAGCCGGCCGATTTCGAGCTCCAGATGCGGCTCGCCACCGGCCAACCGTCGCTCGCCAACGCAGGTTCGTCCGCCGGCAATGGCGCGCGTCGCGGAAATTCCGGGGGCGATCTGTTCACTGGTCAGATGCCGCCAGCACGCGAATCGGTCGCGGTGCCGGTGGTCTCCTCCCCCTCCGCTCCCGAGCGGACGACTGCTCCCGGCTCCGATCCGTCCCCCCTTTCGCTCGACAACGACATGACGAAGCTGTTCGAGAAG
>JALZAQ010000082.1:7889-10781 GCA_030948255.1 Gemmatimonadota bacterium | reverse complement strand
CGGGGCCTTGCTCCTGTGGCTGGACAACGATTTCTCGGCACTCACACCGCGAATCCACCGCCAGCTCACAGCATTCGGTAAACCCGTCTCTCAGCGCGATGCCGCGGCCAGCTCCCGCACTGCGCCCGCCAGCATGCGCACCTTGCCCGCATCGCCGGCGCCGCCCGCATCCCCGTCCAGCGCCGTCGCCAGCTGCGTCAGGGCGTCACGCCGCTGACCTGCCGATGCCTGCTCGGCGGTCGACAATGCCTGCCGCACGGCCGAGATCCTACCTGCCGCCAATCCGCTCGACCGCGCGAGTTGATCTACGTACGCGCGCGCCAACGAGAAGCTCGCCGGCCACACCAACTTGGGCTGTCCCTGCGTATTCAGGTAGTCCAGGTGCACGGTCTTCGCCGCGTCGATCTCATTCTGCGAGATGGAGCCGCTTGGCGTCAGCTCGAAGATGTCGAGGCCGCGAGCGATCTCGGAGCTGACGATGACACCGTTGTACCAGTAGACCGACCATGACCCACCCATCGCCATTCTGGTCGAGTCCACCGGTCCACGATCGAAGAATGCGATCTCCTTCGGGTGTGCGGCGTCGGTCCAGTCGAAGACCGAGATGCCGCCCTGATACCAGGCCTGCACCATCACGTCACGCCCGGGGATCGGGATCAGCGAACCGTTGTGGGCAACGCAGTTCTCCTGCGGGGTCTGCGGGGCCGGCATCTTGTAATAGCTCTGAAACTGCATCTTGCCGTCGACGATCGTGAAGATCGCGTCCGCGCCCCACTCCTTCTTGTCCGTTGCGCGACACTTCGGCTGACCACCTCCGCCCCACTCATCGCTGAACAGGATCTTGGTGCCATCGTTGTTGAACGTCGCGGAGTGCCAGTAGGAGAAGTTCGAGTCGGACACCGCGCCGAGACGTACCGGGTGAATCGGATCGCGGATGTCGATCAGAAACCCGTAGCCCTCGCACGCTCCGCCGGCCATGCCGATCGCCGGATAGACAGTGATATCGTGACACTGCGTTGGCCCCGGCCGTGGGCCTGCGCCGCTAGCCGGCGGCGCACCGAACATCTTCGCAATGATGCCGGGTATCGCCGCACGCAGCGTGGCGCTATCCGCGGCGGTCGGGGCACCGGTGCCGTTGCGGGTCTTGACGATGCTGTCCAACATGGGCCTGGTAAAGTTGGGCGGCACGACTCGCTCCGTTCCGAATATCGTCGCGATGAAGGCGCCCTTCGCGCGAGCCTCGGCAACCTCCTTGGCGTTGGCGGCAATGTCTTCGGGCGACTCGCCATGACGCGTTGGAGCCACCAGATCGGCGAAGATCCTGGGCGAGCTGACGATCGCCGCCTGCTCGGGATGGGCAAGGGGCACCTTGATGACTTCGATCCGGAACAGCGACGAGTTCGGGTCCTTGTCGGGGAGCGCGTTCACGCAGCCCGGCAGCTCGCTCGGTGACCGCACTCCGGCAGAGCCAGAGATGTAGACGTAGATGTTCTCCGTGTCCTTCGGATCGACTAGCAGCGTATGAGTATGCGACCCGCGGCACGTCTGCACGTTGCCGACGTTCTTCGGATTAGTGAGATCGCTGATGTCGAAGATGCGGACGCCGCGCAGCCTGTCCTTGCTGACGGTGTCCTTCACGCCCTGTGTCCCGCAGTCGACGCGTCCGCTGAGTCCCTCGCCGGAGACGATGAGGAGGTTCTTGTACACGGAGACGTCGCTCTGCGATGCCGGACACACGTACGCCGTCGTCAGCGTGGGATGGCTGGGGTTCGCGATATCCCACAGCTGATACCCGTTGTAGCTGCCCTGGATGACATAATGGTCCTTGAACGCGAGATCAGAGTTGGTCTGGCCCACGAACTTCTCCGACGGCGGCGTCTTCGACAGCACGCGCAGGTTCCACACTGCCTCAGCCGCATTCATCAAGCCGGCGCGGAGACCAATGCGCGGATCGGGGCTCGGCGCCGACATCGACATGTCACCCATGGGCGACGGGACGTTGCCGGCAGACGACGAGGAGGTGGACTGGGCGCAGGCCGCCAGCGACAGCAGCCCGACGGCGAGCGCGAGAGACAGTGGTGGGGCGGTGGCGGGTCGCGCCAAACGGCGCGCCTGATACACGGTAGCCATGGCTGATTCCTCTGATGGGGCAAAGTGTGACACACAAACGTTCGACAACGGGGTGGTCATGGGGAGCCTTTCTCGGCAGGAAGGGAAGTGAGCATCTTCTCCATCCGATCGATCTCCGTGGATTGATCGACGTTGACGTCGGAAGCGAACTTGAACACGGTCTCGTCCTGGCCGGCGCCGTAGGATCCGAACAGCTCCTTCACCATGGAGACGGCGCCGCGGTGGTGCTGGATCATGAAGGTCAGGAAGAGCCGGTCGAATTCCGCTCCCCTCGCCAGGTCCAACTGCTTCATCTGAGCTTCTGTGAGCATCCCGGGCATCAGCATCTCATGCTCTGCCCCGTTCATCATCATCTTCATCCCGGTGGCGCGCGCCTCGGGAACCGACTGGCGGCGGTCAGCGAGCCACCGCTGCATGGTCGCGATCTCGTCCTGCTGGGCATTGATGATGCGCTCGGACAGGATGCGCACCGAGCCGCTGGCGCCATGAGTGGGCGCCCAGCCGGCCATCACGATGGCCTGCGCATGATGGCCGATCATGCCAGACATGAAGTGCACGTCGGCCGCAGTATAAGGATAGCGCGCGCTGTCGGCCCTGGCTTTGGCGATGGCCGCGAGCTCGCTTGGGCTGCCGGCCACCGGCTGGGAGGATGCCCTCATCGTGCCACCGGCGCTACTGCAGCCCGCGACGGCAACCGCGGCCACGAGAGCCACGCTGATTCCGATGGTGTGTGATGGTGTCATCGCGATCGTGGTCCTGGGG
>JALZAQ010000082.1:0-7879 GCA_030948255.1 Gemmatimonadota bacterium | reverse complement strand
CCCTTAGGGGCGCCGGCGGCTTGTCGAGGAAGGCCACCTGGCCTGATCCTACGACCGGCACCGAGGTGCAGTTTCCGTGACCTGAACCGATGACCTCCCATCGACTCGTCCGCGTGACCCTCGTCGCTCTCGCACTCACGCTCTTCGGCGCAGTCGCCTTCCTGCTCTGGATCTGGGCGTGGCAGGAGCGCCTGGTCTTTCAGCCGCAGGGGCCGCCCTTCGCCCAGGTCGATGCGAGCGGCGGAGTGCGGAGAATCGACTACCGCGGCGAGGACGGGCAGCCGCTCTTCGCCTACGTCGTGGGCGAGGGGAGACACGCCGCCGACACGCGCGGCGTCGTCATCGCCTTCCATGGAAACGCCGACCTGGCGGCGTTGCGCGTCCCATGGGCGCGAACAGCGGCGCGGCGGACCGGACGCGTCGTGGTGCTCCCTGAGTGGCGCGGCTATGGGGGCCTCGCCGGCCGGCCCACTGTCGAGGGCGTGCGGCGCGACGGGCGCGCCGCGCTCCGACTAGTGCACGACTCGCTCACGCGGGCCCCGGGCCATGTCGCGGTCTACGGCCACTCCCTGGGGTCGGCGCTGGCCGCCGAGCTCGGGGCCGAGATGGCCGCCGCCGGCGACCCACCTGACGCGGTCGTTCTCGAGTCGCCCTTCTCCTCGGCGCGGGCGATGGCGCGGATCATCATCGTGCCGCCCGTCGAGGCGGTGTGGCGGCTCATCTCGCGCGTGCACTACGACACCGAATCGCTGGTGACCCGGCTCGATGCGCCGGTATGGGTGGCCCACGGAGAGCGGGACTTCATCATCCCGGTCCGCATGGGGAGGGAGGTCTTCGAGCGCTCTCGTCGCAAGGGCGAGCTGCTCATCGTGCCCGGCGCCGGTCACAACGACGTCGCCGACTCCGGCGGAGAGGCGTACTGGACGTGGCTGGGGCGGGCGATGGGCGGTGGGGAGTAGTGTGGGCGGCGCGAGCGACCCGATTCTACTCCCGCTCGCTCATCTGGGGATGATCACCTCAGGTTGGCCCGCCCCCCTGCGCTTGGCGTTGAGTGCAGCGAGACCACCTATCCTGAGCGCGGTCCATCGCGAGAGCACATCGCGCAGCTGGACGCGGCCCCGAGTGCTCGCGGCCACCTGATTGGCGGTTGGAGTGACGTCGGCGCCCTGCATCGCCATCGCCGCTGCCAGCATCGCGTTGCTCACGCCGTCGAGCGTCGGTGTGGCCGTTGCTGCGCCGGCCCGCCCGAAGCGCGCGGCACCAGCTCGCCCAGCGGGTGCAGGCGCCGGTGCCAGTGATTCCACCTGCGCCTTGAACGCATCCATGTCGCTCCCCCGCAGGCTGTCGAGCTGTCTCACGAGGGAGCGTGCCTGCGCATACGCAACGTGAGCGGCGTGCGCGCCGTCGTACATCTCCCGCGACAGGGTCGCCAGCCGGGCCAGCCCCGCAGCGGGAGTCTTCACGCGTGGATCCAGGCGCAGCGTGAGCGGCTGCGTGTAGCTCTTTCCGTCCACGGTGAGGCGCACCGTATAGCGACCGGGCGGCGCCCATGGGGCGTTGACGGTCGGATAGGTCCGGTGCGGCACCGCGCCGGTAGCGTCATCATCGCCGGCCGATGCATCGCCCGCGCCGGCAATCGGATCGTGGTGCAGATCCCAGCTCACACGATGCATCCCGCGCCGCGTGGAGATCGCCATTGCCGGCGCCGGCCAGTAGAGCGGCAGCCCACAGTGGGGGGCGGTCGGATCGCGCTGGCAGAGACGGGTGTAGGCCGCAGGGTCGAGCGCCGGATCGGGATTGGGAACGGTGTCCCTACTCGAGTACGAGCGGGTCACTCTCCCTGCCGCATCGACGATGTCGAGCTTCACCTCGCTCGAGGCTTCGGCGGCGAGGTAGTAATCGAGGATCGCGCCCGGCGGCGGATTCTCTCCCGCCGGCAGCTCCGGAGGCCAGGGTGTGGGATCGTTGGTGGCGAAGCGGACGCGCACCGCCGTCGCAGGCTTGAAGAGGTAGGCAGCACGCGCCGCCTGAGCCTCCGCGGCCTGACGCAACGGCGTGACATCGTCGAGGATCCAGAAGCCGCGCCCGTGCGTGGCCGCCACGAGATCCGAGCAGAGGCAGCTGGCGTCGTCCTTCACCTGGATGTCGCGCACCGAGATCGCCGGCATGTCCAGTCTCAAGGACTGCCAGTGCTCCCCGTCATCGAACGACACCCAGACCTGCGTGTCGGTGGACGCGTAGAGGAGGCCTTTCTTCCTGGGGTCCTCACGGATGGAGTTGGCGACGGCACCGGGCGCGATGCCATTGTCGATCTCCGTCCAGCTCTTGCCCCCGTCGTGGGTCCGCCAGAAGTGCGGGTTCGGGTCATCGATCCGGAACGTGTTGGCGGCAGCGTACGCCGTCAGGGCGTCGAAGTGGCCGGCATCCATATTGAAGATGCGCGTCCACGGCTTGATTTGTGACGGCGTGACGTTGGTCCACGTGCCTCCCCCATCCGTGGTCACCTGGATGTTCCCGTCGTCCGTCCCCGCCCAGAGAACCTTGACGTCGCGGGGCGATGGTGACAGCGCCGTGATCGTCCCCAGCGGTGCGGGCGTGACGGTGCTCGCATACTTGCCCGCGCTGGCAGGCACGACCCAGCTCTGTCGGGCCAGATCGGGGCTGATGCGAGTCCAGCTATTGCCCCGGTCCACACTCTTCCACACGGCATTCGAGACATAGAAGAGAATGTTCGGATCGACCGGCGACCAGTTGATCGGCATCGTGCGCACGTTTCGGTTGAAGCTTGCGCCGCCCGCGCCGCGTGCGGTCATGTCGGGACCGATGTACGTCGTCTGCCCCGTCTTTCGGTTGTAGAGCGAGACGTTGTTCCGCATGCTGCCGAAGACCATGTCTGGATCGCTGGGATCGGACGCAGCGATGCCGTATTCCTGGATGTTGACCGGATGCCAGTCGTGGAAGGTGATCTCCCCATCCATCGACCGGCTGTCGACGCACCCGGAGCCGGAATCCTGCTGGCCGCCGCAGACGCGGTACGGAAAGGCATCGTCGGTGGAGACGTGATACATCGCCGCTGTGGGTTGGTTGTACCAGTTGCTCCACGACGCGCCCCGATTGACGGAGACCACGCCGCCCTGATCCGACACGACGAGCAGGATGTTGGGGTCGTTCGGGTTGATCCATGTCTTCTGGTAGTCGTCGCCGCCGGGAGCCCCGCGCACGGCCGACCAGGTGAGGCCGCCGTCGTCGGTCCGCCAGAACACGGTGGAGGAGCTGTAGACGACGTTCTCGTTCTTCGGGTCGACGGCGATGGTCGGCAGATCGCCGCCGCCGATGCGCACGAGCGGACGGGGATCGGGAGCTCGGGGCGTCGAGTTGGTCGGCGCGCTCGGATCGTTGACGGCGAGACGCCAGTGCTCGCCCGCATCGGTGGACTTGTAGAAGCCGACGACGCCCGCGCCGCCGCGGCCGGTGCCGCCGTCCGCCGCGGCTCCGGCGACGGTGGCGTAGATCACTCTCGGATTGCTGGGAGCGATGGCGAGATTGGCCTCGATGACCGCCGGCAGCCCGTCGCCGAGCTGCCTCCAGGTCGTGCCGCCGTCGGTGGACTTGAAGATGCCGTTGCCGCTTCCGCCGAACGCGCCGCCCTCGAAGAACGCCTGCTGCTGCTGCCAGAGCGTGCCGTACACCGTGTTGGGATCACTCGGGTCGATGCGGACATCATTGGCGCTCGTGTACTCGTCCTTGTACAGCACCTTCTGGAAGCTCCGGCCGCCGTCGGTCGAGCGAAAGATTCCCCGCTCGACGTTCGGGCCGTAGGGGTGTCCGAGCGCAGCGACGAAGAGGCGGTTCGGATCCTTCGGGTCCACGTCGATCATGGCGATCATCTGACTCTCGCGCAGGCCGAGATGGGTCCAGCTCTTTCCGCCGTCGGTGGACTTGTAGACGCCATCGCCGACCGCGAGATCCGGCCGGATGATGCCCGCGCCGCTGCCGACGTAAATGATGTTCGGATCGGAGGGGGCGACCGCGATGGCGCCGATCGACCCCGTGGGCTCCCGATCGAAGAGCGGTTCCCACGTCGAGCCGTAGTCGGTGGAGCGCCACACTCCGCCGTTGTCGAATCCGATGTAGAAGACGTTCGGTTGGCTCGGCACGCCGGACAGCGCACGGGCGCGACCGGCGCGCGGGGGGCCGATCGAGCGCCAGTGCATGGCGGAAAAGAGATCGGGGCTCTGACCCGCGGCGCCGGAAGCCACGGCCCCCAGCATGACGACGAGAGTGACTCGGGGAACCAGGGTGCGCACGGCGACCGCCCTCAGAAGAGTGCCCAGGGTACAGAAGGTTCGGCCCCCGCCTCACCGCGGGGGCTTCGGCACCACGATGTTGGTCGTCACCCTGCTCCCCGTCAACGTCAGCGGTTGCTGCTTGTCACCGACCACGAGCGTATAGGTTCCCGGCTTCAAGCCTTTCGATCGGAATGCGAAACGACCCCGGGCATCGGTCCAGCTCCGAAAGGTGCCATCCCGCGTCACGATCTCCACCTTCTGCCGCGGCGCGGGTGAGCCGTCGGTGAACGCGACGCTCCCGGACGCGGCCGTATCGCCGGGAGTGACATCCTCGAACGCGATCGTCCCGAACACACGATCGTACAGAAGCTTGACGTCGTGGAACGCCGAGTCCGAGAAGGTCACCGAATCCAGGACCGTTTTTCCCACAGTGATCCCGCTCGAGCTGGAGTGGATCGTGGAGAGACTGGTCTGGCCGCTCTGCGGCACATCGAGCCCGAGCTGCGGTACCTTGTCGGCGATGAACCCCAGGAAGCCGCCTTCATTTTTCGTGGTGACGTTCCTGACCTCGGTTTCCGTGCTGACGTCCTCCTGGGTCACGCTGTGCCTGTAGCCGTCAGCCTGGCCCGAGCCCTGAAACTCGAGCTCGGGGGGCACAGCGGGAACGAGACGCTCCCGACGGGCGACGACGCTTCCAGGAAGTCCGACGGCGCCTCGCCCTGACGGTCGTGACACCGGCTTCGGTGACGCCAGTGCCTCGAGCGCCACCGCGTCGGCACTGAGGAGGAGCGTTCGTGCGGCGGCGGAGATGTCGGGCGGATTCCCGGAGCGGAGCGCCCTGGCCGAGAAGGAGCCGAGCTTTTCGTAGCTGAAGAAGGCCGTCGTGAGATACACCTGACCCGTCGCGGGGTCCTCGAATGCCAACCAGTGGAAGACGGGGTGGATGAAGAAGACGATGACATCGCCCTTTCCCGGGCCGAGATGCTCCGTCGTGAAGGCACCGCTCGTCCCGGTCTTCTCGAGCGAGAGCGTATGCTCCTCGCTCACCGTCGTCGTGATCGTCGAATCGGTGGCCGAGCTGCCCCAGACCGCCCCGAGAAAATCACTCGCACCCGACACGATCGAACCGGCCTTGCTCACACCCGCGTTGCCGGAAATCGAGCCGGCTGCGCTCAAGACCTTTCCCGCGCCGCCAAGGATCTTGATGAAGTCAGTAACCTGGCTGAACGGTGTGTCCAGAGGCTTGCTCACGCTCGACTCGCTGGCACTGAAGGTCCTCACCGTCGTGCCGAATCGGGACGTGGTACTGTAGACCTGCGAGCTTCCGCTGCCCGGCGGCTCGTAGATCACGTTCAGCGCGAGCGCCTCGAGCGTGAAGCAGCCGATGACCGGCGGCCGGTCGAAGCCGATCACGTCCTGGAAGCTCTTCGTTCCCGCGGTCGAGCTGCTCTGCACGGTGAAATCGCTCCATCCTCGACCGGGACGATGATGTCGATCGTGCTGGGATCGGCGGAGCCGGCATTCGTCGCCGTGCGGCCCGCGATCGTCACGGAGAACTGGCCGCCGGCCGGAAGCTTCGTCACCCGGAAGACGAGATCCTGCATCCCGCCATTCACCGGCAGGTAATACCACTTTCCACGCCCCGGGTGGTCGGTGATCGGCGAGCGGGAGGGAAGATTCCCGGGACCGCCGGTTGGTACTGTGGCTCGGCGGAGCGCCGGGGCGCCGGCGGCAGTGGCTGCGTTCGCGTTGACCCCTGCGCCCGCGAGCGCGCCCGTGTTCGCCAGAAAATTGGGATTGAGCAGGATGCCAGGCGGGAGACTCACCACCGCCGGGCCGAGGTTCGGAGTGATCACTCGGATATGGGTGACGTCGAAGACCGGTCCCAGCACCCCACCCGGCTTGTTCAGGTCAGGCGGCTTGATCATCGCGTCGCGCAACTGCACCGCGGGATTCCACGTGAAGGTCCCGGTGACGGCATCGAGCGTCCCCACCACTTCCCGTCCGATCGGTGGCGGTGGGGCCGTGAGCACGGCGAGCGAATCACACGCCTGCTTCGCGGTGAGAAAAGGCACGCGCTTGAGGGCACTCTGCTGCGCCGCTCCCGCGCTGACCGCCGCGACAGACGACGCGATCATCAGCGATGCCGCGCCGACGCCGCGCCACAAGCGAGTGAGCGGGCAGCGAGGCGGACAGGACATTCTCGGCAGTGAATGGTGTGTCATCTCTGTACCCCCCGATGACGAATTTCGCCGGGAACCCACCCTACCTCGCATGGCCGGCGCGTCACGCTCCCGGCTAACGGGCCGCCTTCATGACGTTCATCCGATCGATGGCGGCACGCAAGCCGTCGGCGAGCATCGCCGCGTCGTCGATCGCCCAGAAATGCATGAAAAAGAGCCGCGGGCGCTCTTCGAGCATGTGGCTGTGCAGCGCCGTGACGGCGATGCCATGGCTGGTCAGGGCACGGATCACCGGGTTCACCTCTTCCGCGGTCATGACGAAGTCACCCGTGATCGCGGCCTTGCCGCCACCCATCGGCTGAAAGTTGATCGCCGTCGCCACTCCCATCGACGGCGGGACTTCCATACCGCGCTGCATGACCCGCTCGGCGCGAGGCACGCTGACCTGATACACGCCGCCGTTCACCTTCCCGGAGACGCCAAGCGTTCTGGCGATGACCGCGGTGTCGAGGTCGATGGAGGTCATGCCGGCTTCAGTCGCCGCGGGTGCGTCCAGCGGCGTCTTCGTCAGAGCGAGCGCCGCGAGGATGGACTCGGCGATCCGCTTGGCATTTCCCCGAGCCGCGATGTGCATGTACATCACACGCGGCAGCTCAGAGAGGACGTGGTTGTGGAGCGCGGTCTGCTCCACGCCACCCTCCTGGAGCTTGCGCATGACGGGGCCAACCTCGTCTTCCAGAAGCACCAGGTCGCCCATTACCATGCTGCTGGTGCCCGCGCGTCCGAATGCAACCCACGACCCGAGCGCCAGGGCGGCCTTCAGGGTAAGTCCGCTCGCCACGACCTGCAGGTCGCTGCGCGGGAACCCGAATTTGATCACGTTTCCCGGTTGCGCCATCCCCTTGCGGCCGAGCGCCTGCTCTACCGCGGCCCAGTCCGGCGACGCATGCGCCGTGGGTTGAGCGATCGTGGGACTGAACGGCGCGAGAGAGCACATCGCGTTCACCGTCGCCAGAAAGAATCTCCGGTTCATGTCTGACCTCCGATCTCGAGAGGGCGCCTTGTTGAGGCGTGGGTGGAATCATACCGTTGTCCCCGTCGAGACTCCACCGGACCGCAAACCTTGCTCGATATTCCGACCTTGGGTGTCGTCGGGCGAGTGCTCACGGCTCTCGCTCTTGCCGGCAGCATGCTGGCCTCGACCGTACGGGCGCAGAGAGTTTGCGCGCCCGAGAGCGAGAGCTGTGCTGCCAGAGCGATCGTCACGGTGAGATTGTCTTCCGCGCCGATCCCGATCGACCGCGGTATGGAGGCTCCGATCTGGTCGGTAGCCGACTCAATCACCGATTTCCGCCAGCGCGAGCCCTCCGAGGGAGCGCCTGCCAGCGAGCGCACGGTGGTCAAGGT
>JALZAQ010000081.1 GCA_030948255.1 Gemmatimonadota bacterium | reverse complement strand
TTTCCGAGTGGGCACATGATCGCGAGCATCTCGGTCCTGCTCACCTTCGCCCTCCTGCTGCATCGGGAGCGCGGGTGGCGATGGCCCTACCTGGTCGTCGGCGTGCTCACGATCGTGAGTATTCCCGACTGTGCCTGGGTGTGCATTGGCCCACCGACGTGATCGCAGGGATCGTGAGCGGGACGATCTGGCTGATCACCACCTGGAGTTACCTCGCGCCGAGCACCGCCGCTCGATAGTCCCGCGCCGGCGCCCGAGTGCCTGTCCGGTATTGGGACGAGTAATCCCACAGTCGTACAAAGCTGGCCCATCTCCGCGAGCAACAGGCGGCGTAAGCGATTGCCAGCACACCGGTTCCCTTCCGCCGGCAGCCGGCACGCTACTTCCTTATAGGTACGTGCTTTCGTCCGCTCCAATCCCCGAGGTTATCGACTTGGTCGACATCCAACGCGCTCCCGTCAGGAACCGCCGCAAGTACGTCTATGGCGGCGTTGGCGCGGTCGTCCTCGCTCTTCTCGCTTTCAAGGTCAGCACGCTCCAGCCAGCGCCCCCGTCGGTGGATCGGGCCACGCTGATGATCGACACGGTGCGCCGCGGCGAGATGGTGCGTCAGGTGCGAGGGCCCGGCACGCTCGTACCCGAGCAGATCAGGTTGATCTCGGCGCTCACCGCGGGGCGGGTGGAGAACATCGCGCTGCGCGCCGGTGAGAAGGTCACCAAGGACACTCCTCTCCTCGAGCTCAGCAACCCGGATGTGCAGCTCCAGTCGCTGGAGGCGCAGCGACAGTTGACCCAAGCGGAAGCGGAGCTCGTTAATCTGCGCACGACGCTCGAGCAAGCTCGGCTGACGCAGGCGTCCACGGTGTCGCTGCTTCGAACCGAGTATCAGGAGGCGCAGCGCACGCTCAGCAGCGCCGAGACGCTGGCCCAGCGGGGGCTGGCCTCGGCCGGTGAGCTGCAGCGCGCCCGCGAGAAAGCGCTCGACCTGCAAACGCGCATCGACCTCGAGAGGCAGCGGCTGGAGATGGTGACGCAGCAGAACGCCAAGCAGCTCGCGCTGCAGCAGAACCAGGTGGAGCGGATGAAGGCGATCGCGAAGTTCCAGGAGAACCGCATCGCCTCCATGCAGGTGAAGGCGGGCGAGGATGGAGTGCTGACGGACATGTCACTGGAGCTCGGCCAGTACGTCGTTCCCGGCCAGCTGCTGGCCCGGGTCGCGCAGCCGGGTCGGCTCAAGGCCGTGCTTCACATTCCGGAGACGCAGGCAAAGGATGTGATGATCGGCCAGCACGCGTCGATCGACACCCGGAACGGGATCGTGCCGGGCCACGTCATCCGCCAGGATCCGGGGGCGACAAACGGAACGGTCACTGTGGATGTCGCACTGGATGGCCCCCTGCCGCCCGGCGCGCGACCGGATCTCAGCATCGATGGCACGGTCGAGATCGAGCGGCTGAAGGACATCATGTACGTCGGCCGGCCGGCCTACGGCCAATCCGAGAGCACCGTCGGCCTCTTCCGCCTGGAAGAGGATGGCAAGACGGCCGACCGCGTGAACGCGAAACTCGGCCGCAGCTCGGTGAACACCATCGAGGTGCTGCAGGGTCTCAAGGTGGGTGACAAGGTGATCATCTCCGACATGTCCAACTGGGACAGCTACCAGAAGGTTCGCTTGCGCTGACTCGATTTCCTCCCGCATTGCCGCCCACTCATAACCAGCAGGTTCTCATGCCCTCTCAGCCCGCCATGCAACCCAGCGATTCCCGCCACGCCGCGGAGACGCGCTCCAACGGAGCCAAGGCACTCATCCGCCTCGAGGGTATCAAGAAGATCTTCTTCACCGACGAGGTGGAGACGCACGCACTGGCGGAAGTTCATCTCGAGGTGAAGCCGGGAGAGTACCTCGCGATCTCCGGTCCCTCCGGATGCGGCAAGACAACTCTGCTCTCCATCCTCGGATTGCTCGATACACCCACCGAGGGGCAGTACCTGCTCGATGGCCAGCCGGTCGCCAACCTCTCGGCATCCGACCGCGCCAAGGTTCGCAACCGGCAGATCGGCTTCATCTTTCAGGCATTCAACCTCATTGGCGATCTCACCGTCTACGAGAACGTCGAGCTGCCGCTGACCTACCGGGGCATGGATGCGGGTGAGCGTCGCAAGCGGGTGACCGAAGCGCTGGAAAAGGTGGGTATGTCGCACCGGATGAAGCATTACCCCTCGCAGCTCTCGGGCGGACAGCAGCAGCGAGTGGCCGTCGCCCGGGCCGTGGCCGGTGAGCCTCTCATCCTTCTCGCCGACGAGCCAACGGGAAACCTCGACTCCACGAACGGCGAAGCGGTCATGGAGCTGCTCCGGGACCTGCACCGCGCCGGCGCCACCATCTGCATGGTGACCCACGATCCGCGCTACGCCCGGCACGCCGATCGGAGCATTCATCTGTTCGATGGACGCGTGGTACAGGAGACGACCGAGACGGCCTGACACATCGCGCCGGCGCGACGAGCGCTGGCGACCCCGCTCGCGGAGTGGTCATGGACTCGCTGATGCAGGACCTTCGGTACGGCCTTCGCTCACTGGGGAAGAGCCCGGCGTTCACGACCATCACCGTCCTGGTGCTGGCACTTGGCATCGGCGCCAATACGGCGATGTTCAGCGTCGTCAACGCCGTGCTGCTGCGCGAGCTCCCGTATCGCGATCCCTCGAGGCTGGTGATGCTGTGGGAGCACCGGAAGGACTCTGACGACAGGCGCAATGTTGTCGGCCCGGCCAACTTCCTGCTCTGGCGCGATCAGGCGGCATCCTTCGAATCGATGGCTCCGCTGTTCGAACGCGACATCATCCTCGGTGGCGAGGGCGGCGAGAGCGAACCGGTGCGCATGAGGGCGACCACGTCCTCGCTGTTCCCGATGCTGGGTGTGAGGCCCTCGGTGGGCCGCCTGTTCGCCGTCACCGACGACGCGCCGGGCGCCCCCAGCGTGGCGGTTCTCAGCGACGGCATCTGGCGCCGGCGATTCGGCGCGCGGACCGACATCATCGGCCGGAGTGTCACTCTCGGCGGCCTGCCGTATACGGTGATCGGCGTGCTGCCGCGAGGGTCGAGTGTCTTCGAGCCGGTGGATTTGTACGTGCCTCTCATCTTCCTTCCGGCGCACCGCACCGTACCCGGCCGCTTCATGCGCGTGATCGCCCGACTCAAGCCGGGCGCGACCCTCGACGCCGCGCAGGCGGAGATGGCATCGCTCGCGCGACGCCAGGTGCAGCTGTTGCCGGACATCGAGACCAACTGGACGACGAATGTCGTTCCTCTGCAGGACGACCTGGTGGGTCGTGCGCGTCCCGCGCTCCTGGTGCTGGCCGGCGCGGTCGCCTTCCTCCTCCTGATCGCCTGCGCCAACGTGGCCAACCTGTTGCTCGCGCGCGCGGCGGGGCGCGAGCGAGAGATCGCCATCCGGATGTCGCTCGGCGCCACCCCGCGCCGACTCTTCCGGCAGCTGATCACGGAGAGTGTCACGCTGAGCCTCTGCGCGGCGGTGGTCGGTCTCGTGCTGGCGTACTGGGGGACGAGTGCGCTGGTCGCGCTCCTCCCGGCCGAGCTGCCGGTGCCACGCGCGTCGGAGATCGGTCTCGACGCCCGCGTGTTGGCGTTCACGGTCGCTGTGGCGCTCTTGACCGGCGCTCTGTTTGGCCTCGCGCCCGCCCTCGCCACGTCGCGCGCCAGCGTTCACGACTCACTGAAGGAGAGCGGGCGGAGCAACAGCGCGGGCCGCCGCCGCGGGCGTCTCCGTGGCGCGCTCGTTATCGCCGAGCTGTCGCTGGCGATGATTCTTCTGGCTGGCGCGGGCCTCATGGTGCGCAGCTTCGCGCAGCTCCAGGCCGTAGATCCGGGATTCGACGCGCGCGGTGTTCTGGTGGGGAAGATCGGCCTGTTGCGGTCTCACTACTCCGAACCTCTCCGCCAAGTGGCGGCCTTCCGGAATATCGAGGAGCGCATCGCCGGACTACCCGGTGTGCTGGCGGTCGGTGCAATCAGCTTCCTGCCGCTATCCGGCGAGCGCTCCGCGACGAGCGTGCAGCCGGCCGACAGGCCCGCCCCACCGAAGGGTCAGGAGCCGGTTGGTGACATGCGCGCCGCCACTCCCGGATACTTCCGCGCAATTGGCATCCCTCTTCGTCAGGGACGCCTGCTATCGTCGTCGGATGACGAGCGCTCTCCGGACGTGGCGGTCGTCAGCCGAACCCTGGCCCAGACATTCTGGCCGAATCAGAGCGCCGTCGGAAAGCGGATCGTTTACGAGTGGGACAAGCTCCTCGACGTCGAGATCGTCGGCGTCGTGGGGGACGTGCACCACACGGGACTCGACGCGACGCCCAAGATGGAGATCTATCGGCCACTGGCGCAGATGCCCTACGGCACGATGACGCTGGTGGTGCGGGGTGCTGCGTCGGATCCGCTGATCCTCGCCGCGCCGGTGCGCGCTGCGGTTCGCGAGGTGGACCCCGATCAGGCGATCGCGTCCCTCAAGCGCCTGTCGAGCTATGTCGACGACTCTCTCGGCAAGAGCCGCCTCAGCGCGATGCTCTTCGGAACGTTCGCGATCCTCGGCCTGGTTCTCGCCATCGTCGGGATCTACGGCGTCATCTCCTACGGCGTGACG
The DNA here is from genome assembly GCA_030948255.1 of Gemmatimonadota bacterium. Taxonomy (GTDB): domain Bacteria; phylum Gemmatimonadota; class Gemmatimonadetes; order Gemmatimonadales; family Gemmatimonadaceae; genus JALZAQ01. Next base: position 6,139 of record JALZAQ010000081.1, on the reverse strand, counting down.
CAGCGAACGCACGAGATCGGTGTGAGGATGGCGCTCGGAGCGCGGGGCTCGGATGTGGTCTCACTGGTCGTTGGCCAGGGCGCCTGGCTGGTCGTCGCCGGCATCGGCGTCGGCCTCGCCGGCGCCATGGTGCTGACGCGCCTCATGACCAGTCTGCTGTTCGAAGTTACTCCCGGGGATCCCCCGACCTACGCCGCGATCGTCGCTCTGCTCGCCGGCGTCGCGCTGCTGGCAAGCTACATTCCGGCGCGCCGCGCGACCCACATCGACCCGCTGATCGCCCTCCGCCAGGAGTAAACGATCTCGCCCCGCCTTCTCCCGCTGTTCTCGAGGCACCTTCGACATGTCGCTCTGGTCATCCCGCTCCGATACCGCCCTCAAGGCCACTCGCGCCGCCGAAGCGGCGCCGCTGAGCGGCCCGCTCATCTCCTTTCGCAACCTCGAGAAGGCCTACCAGACCGCGGCCGGACAGACGTTCGTGCTCCGGCGCATCGATCTCGACGTCGCGGTCGGCGAGTTCGTCTCGATCATGGGGCCGTCGGGCGCCGGGAAATCCACGCTCCTCAGCGTGATCGGCATGCTCGACGGCGCGTGGACGGGCGAGTACCGCTTTCATGGCCATGCTGTGCACGCGCTGAGCGTGAAGGACCGGGTGGCGCTCAACAAGCAGTACATCGGCTTCGTCTTCCAGCAGTACCACCTGCTCGACGACCTCACGGTCGCCGAGAACCTCGACATCCCGCTCTCCTACCGGAATGTGAAGAGGGACGAGCGCGCGTCGATCGTCGCCGACACCCTCGATCGCTTCAACATCGTCGGGAAGAAGGATCTCTACCCTCGCCAGCTCTCGGGCGGGCAGCAGCAGCTGGTGGCGGTGGCACGAGCGGTCGTCGCGAGTCCCCGGCTCATCCTGGCGGACGAACCAACGGGTAATCTCCACTCGTCGCAGGGACAGGAGATCATGGAGCTCTTCCGGAAGCTCAATTCCGAGGGGACCACGATCATCCAGGTCACTCACTCGGACGTGAATGCCTCGTACGGGAGCCGGGTGGTCAACCTGCGCGATGGATGGATCGCGACGTCCTGAGCCCCTCGTCCCGCACGGCCACCGCTCGTCTCTCACGCCGGTCGCTCCATGGACACCCTGCTGTACGACGTTCGATACGCCATCCGCTCGTTGCGCAAGAGCGCGAGCTTTACCGTGATCGCCATCCTGACGCTGGCGCTCGGTATCGGTGGCAATTCGGCGCTCTTCGCCCTCCTCGACGCGACCATGCTGCGCCCACTGCCGCGCATCACCGCGCCCGAGCGTCTGGTGTGGCTGGCCGGACTGCGGCGGGATGTCGGACGCACCACGCTCCTCTCCTACGCCGAGCTTCGGGATCTCCGCGACCTGCGAAGCTCCTTCTCCGGCATCGCCGCGTACGAGCCGCTTCCCTTCAACCTCGGCGGGGGCACACCCGAGCGCATTGCCGGTCAGATGGTGAGCGGAGACTACTTCGCGGTTCTCGGCGTGACGCCCGCGCTCGGGCGCTCCTTCCTGCCCGAGGAAGATGCGGTGCCAGGCCGGAATCCGGTGGCGGTGCTCAGCGACGACCTGTGGAGGCGCCGCTTCGCAGCCGATCCGTCGGCCATCGGCACGACTGTGGTGCTGAACGGACACGTCTTCACGATCATCGGTGTGGCTCCGCCTCGCTTCATCGGACCCGAGCTCGACGACCGCGTTCCGGATGTGTGGCTGCCGATCATGATGTTCCAGCAGGCGGCGCCGAACGAGCCGGATCTGCTCGAATCACGCGCCGCGCGCGAGCTCCGCGTGATCGCCCGTCTCGCCCCCGGCGTCGATCGGGCCCGGGCGGACGGTGCGGTGAGCGCCCTCGCCAGTCGGTTGGCCGCGGCCTACCCGGGGGACTACCAGACGCTCGGACTGTCCGTGAGCGGTCTCACCGGTGGCGTTCATCCCCACAATGTCGGTGAGGTGCTGCCGCTCGCGATTCTCGGGTTCGGCGTCACCGGCATCGTGCTGCTCATCGCCTGCGCGAACGTCGCCAATCTGCTGCTGGGACGAGCAGCCGGACGGCGCCGCGAGATCGGGATCCGACTCGCGCTCGGCGCGAGCCGCGCGCGGTTGCTGCGGCAACTGATGACGGAGAGCATGGTGCTGACTCTCGCGGCAGCGGTCGTCGGCCTCGGAGCGTCGGTCTGGACGAGCGATGCCGCGCTTGCGCGCATCGGACTCCCCATCCCGCTCGATCTGTCCCCCGACTGGCGCGTACTCGCCGTCACGATCGCGGTGGCGATTGCGACCGGCGTGCTCTTCGGTCTCGTGCCGGCGCTCGATGCGACGCGACCTGAGCTGGTGCCGACGCTCAAGGATGGCGGGGTCGGCACGCCGGGAGGAGCGCGCGGCAGCCGCCTGCAAGCGGTTTTCGTGGTCACCCAGGTCGCACTCTCGATCGTGCTGCTTGCCAGTGCGGCGTTGCTACTTCGCAGCCTCTCCAAGGCGAACAAGGTCGATCCCGGATTCGAGCCGCGCCGCGTCCTGGCGATCAGCTTCGACCTCGGCACGCAGGGATATTCACCCGAGCGACGGCAGCTCTTCTACTCCACGCTCCTCGCGCGAACGCTGGCCATTCCGGGCGCTCGCGCCGCGAGCCTGACATCGCTGGTGCCCATGGGCGGCACCATGTGGGGGAATGAGGTCTACCTCGAGGGAGACACGGAGCGCGGCCGGCGGCCAACGGTCACCTTCGACAACGTGCGGCCAGGCTACTTCGCGACCATCGGAACACCGCTCGTCACGGGTCGCGATCTCACTCTGCGGGATCGCAAGGGGGCTCCCGGCGTCGTCGTGGTGAACGAGGAGATGGCCCGCCGCTCCTGGCCGGGCGAGAGCCCTCTCGGAAAACGGATCAGCATGGAGGGACCCGCCGGCCCGTTCATGACCGTCGTCGGCGTGGCGCGCGATGGCAAGTACGACGAGCTGGGTGAGCGGCCCCGGCCGTACCTCTACCTGCCAGAGATGCAGCAGAGCGGATATCGCTCGCAGATGACGCTGCTCGTCCGCTCCGACGGCGATCCGGCGGCGCTCGCGGCTCCCGTCTCCCGCCTGGTGAGGAGTCTCGACCCCACGCTGCCCGTATACGCCGTGCAGACCCTCGGCCAGGTTCTTCGGGAGCGGCAACAGCAGAAGAAGGCCGGCTCGGAGCTGATGAGCGCATTCGGCCTGCTCGCCCTCGGCCTGGCCAGCCTCGGGGTGTACGGCGTGATGGCGCACTCCGTCGCGCGGCGGACCCGCGAGATCGGCGTGCGCATGGCGCTCGGGGCGCGCGAGCGCGATGTCCTGCGTCTGTTCGTCGGGGGCGGGCTGCGCCTCACCGCCATCGGAACGGCGATCGGTCTCCTGCTCGCGATCGCCGCCGCTCGGGCCCTGCGAAGTACCCTGGTTGGCCTGTCGGCGGTGGACGGGGTGACGTTCGCCGGCGTCGCGCTCGTGATCGCCGCGGCGGGGTTGCTGGCAACCTGGCTTCCGGCGCGACGCGCGACACGCGTGGATCCCGTCATCACGCTCCGCGCCGAGTGACACGTTCGCCCCATGACGCCGTAGTATCACTCCACGCTCATCGACCGCTACGCTCATCGGGATCCCGGGATGGAAACCTTCCTGCAGGACGTCCGCTACGCCCTCCGCACGCTTGCCCGGAGCCCCGGCTTCACCCTCGCCGCGGTCGCCTGCCTCGCCGTCGGAATCGGTGTCAACACGACGATCTTCAGCATCGTGGATACCATCTTCGTGAAGGCGCTCCCGTTCGCGCAGGCCGATCGCCTCGTGGATATCCACGAGCAGCGCAGCGCGAACGAGGGCTCGGACCCGTCGTATCGGAACTTTCTCGACTGGCGGGAGCAGAGCCGCAGCCTCTCGGAGCTTGCCGCCTACGACGAGCGAAGCCTCACCCTTTCCGGAAGCGGTGAGCCAGAGCGGGTGATCGGAGGGGTGGTCACGGCAAACCTGTTCGGTCTTATCGGCATCACGCCCGCGTTGGGCCGGAGCTTCCGCGCCGACGAGGACCAGGTCGGCGCGGAGCGCGTGCTCATCCTCAGCGACGAGCTCTGGCATCGGCGTTACGGAGGCGATCGCTCTGTCGTGGGCTCGGTGGTGACCGCGAACGGTCTGCCGCACACCGTCATCGGGGTGATGCCGCCGCGCTTCGCATTTCCGGATAACACGCTCGCCTGGGTGACGGCCGAGCCGATCCTCCACGACGCGCGCCGCGGTGCGCGTGGGACGGCCGTCGTCGCCCGGCTCGCGCCGGGTGCCAGTATCCCGGACGCCCAACGCGAGCTCGCCGGAGTCGCGAAGCGCCTGCAATCCCTCTATCCCGACGACAACCGGGGATGGAGCGTGCTGGTTCGACCGCTGCGCAGCAGATTCATGCCCGAGGACGTGCGCCTCATCGTCATGACGATGATGGGGGCGGTGACGTTCGTCCTGCTCATCGCCTGCGCCAACGTCGCCAATCTGCTTCTCGCGCGCGCCACCGGGCGCCAGCGCGAGATGGCGCTCCGGGCCGCGCTCGGCGCCGGCCGCGTCCGGATCGTGCGGCAGCTCCTCACCGAAGCCGTGATGATCGCGCTCGCCGGCGCCGTCCTCGGCGTATTGATCGCGCTGTGGGGCGTTCGGCTCGTGTACGCTGCGATACCGGCCGAGAATCCGCTTCCCTATTACATCACGTGGGCCGTGGACTCGCGGGCGCTCATCTACACCTTCCTCGTCGCCATCGCCACCGGCGTGCTGTTCGGGCTCGCGCCGGCGCTGCAGGCGAGCAAGAGCGACCTCGTCGCGGCGCTCAAGGACGGAACGCGCGGCGCGGGCACAGCCGGACGGCGAAGTCGGCTTCGGAGCTCGCTCGTCGTCGTCGAGGTGGCGCTGTCGCTGGTGCTGCTCGTGGGCGCCTCGCTCTTCGTGCAGAGCTTCATCAACCTCCAGAAGGCGGGTGGCGGTTTCGATCCGACCCCGCTCATGTCGATGCGCTTCTACATGCCCGGTGAGCCGTACCGCTCCCGTGCCGCGCTCGGCCGCCGTGTCGACGAGGTCGTGCGTCGCGTGGAGGCACTTCCGGGAGTGGTCTCGGCCACGGCGTCCAACCTTGTCCCCTTCGGCGGGGGCGGGGGCGGGAGCTCGATCGTCATCGAGGGACATCCGGCCGCCCGCGGCGAGGAGCCCCATATCTGGTATGCCGGCGTGACAGCGCACTTCTTCCGGACGATCGGAGTGCGCGTCCTCGCGGGACGTGACCTGACGGATGCCGAGGGGAGCGACAGCGTCGGCGTGGCGGTGATCAATCAGACGATGGCGCGCCGGTTCTGGCCTCGCGCGAGCGCCGTCGGAGAGCGCTTCCGCCTCGTCGAAGACACATCGGGAAAGTGGATCACCATCGTCGGCATCGTGCCGGACATCCGCAACAACGGGCTCGATCCGTCCAGCCGGCCGGAAGCGGCCGCGTACCTTCCCTACCCGTGGCTGGCAACCCGCAACACGGGGCTCACCATCCGCACCACCATCCCTCCGGCGCAGATCGCCGCCTCCGCCCGCGCCGCGCTGCGCGCCGCGGATCCCAGCATGCCGGTCTTCGAGGTACGCACGGTCGAGCAGGTACGGCGGTTGAGCTTCTGGCAGTTCGGGCTGTTCGGCTGGATGTTCGGCGTCTTCGGGGTAATCGCGTTGCTTCTGGCCGCGGTCGGCGTGTACGGCGTCATCGCCTATGGCGTGAGCCAGCGCACCCAGGAGATCGGGGTCAGAATGGCCCTCGGTGCTCTCCGCGGCGACGTGCTGCGTCTGATCCTCGGCCAGGGCGCGCGTCTGGCCGGGATCGGGGTGGCGGTCGGGCTCGCGAGCGCGTTCGCGGTGACGCGGGTCATCGCCACCCAGCTGTACGGGGTGAGGCCCACCGACCCGCTGAGTTTCGGCGGCGTCGCCTTCTTCCTCACGGCCGTCGCACTTCTCGCGAGCTACATTCCGGCGCAACGGGCAGCCCGGGTGGATCCGATGACATCGCTCCGCAACGACTGATCGAGCCGCGACGCCGGTGATGACGCCATCCCCCCCCCACTCGGTCGGCCCGTCTGCTTCGGATGTCGG
>JALZAQ010000041.1:19607-32971 GCA_030948255.1 Gemmatimonadota bacterium | reverse complement strand
GAGCTGGGCGGCGATGCGCGGAGCACTGGCCGCGGATCCCGCCGAGCCGGCATTTCCGATCGCCGCCGAGGGGCTGACCGCCGAAGCGACACGCGGGCTGTCGGCTGGTACGCTCAGCGCTGCGGCGGGCTTGGCGGCATCGGTGAGGGTCGAGAGCGGCGCGCCGAGCGTTTCCGGTCGCGCCACCGCGGCCTTCCGGCCCGGGGAGAGAGAGCCGCTCTGTACGGCTGCCGGCGCAGCGGCTGGCGGCGCGACGGCGGGCGACACGACCGCAGCCGCGGGGGGCGCTGGCGAGATGACCACCGGGATGGCTGTCGTGAGACGCCCGGCGCGCTCGGCCTCCGGGCCAACGAGCCTCGTGATGGCGAAGGTGCCCGCGGCGAGGAAGACGACCGCGGCCGCCGCCCGGGCATAGGGCATTCGGGCGAGCAGGCTGCGTGGGAGAGGGCGCACGCTCGCTGCTGCCGCACTAGGCGCGGCGACGGTCGCGCGCGCAGGCGGAATGGCGCCGGCCGGAACGTCGTCGAGCGCCGACAGAATTCGCGAAGACGCTGCGATGAAGCCGCGTGCGTCTGCGACCGCTGACGAGCAGACGGCGCACGAGGCGACATGTGCCTCGACGCGCGCCGCCTCGCCGGCATCGAGTGCGCCATCGAGCCAGCCGTGAAGCGTGCCTTCGTCAGGATGCTGCATGCCCACCCCTCCCGCGATCGTTGCCTTGAAGCGCTTCGTACGCCTCGACGAGTCGCTTGCGCGCGCGCGCCAGCGTGGTGCCGATCGAGCCCACCGACAGCCCGAGGGCTTCGGCGATCTCACCGTAGTCCAGCCCTTCCTCTCGCATCAGCAAGGCCAGTCGGTCGCGCTCGGCGAGCGCTTCGATGGCCTTCCGTGCGAGCGCGGCCTCCTGCGCCCGCTCGAGGGCGCTGATCTCCTCGAACCCCGACTCCGCCTCCGCCTCCTGTCGCAACAGCATTAGCTGGCGACGCCGTCGGGAATCCTTGCGCGCCTCGTCCCGCACGAGATTGTTCGCCACCGTGAACAGCCACGCGCGCTCGTTGGTGATCTCTTCCTGCCGGAGCGCCCGGACGAACGTCTCCTGCGCCACCTCCTCCGCCCAGTCGCGGTCGCCCAGGCGCCGCGTCAGATAGCGGACGAGCGTGTCGTGATACGTGCGGAAGAGGCGCTCGACGTCGTTCACGGCATCACCATTCGCTGCGGAGCGAGCTCACGTCACCGGCCGCCAGCAGCTCGAGACCGTCGGGCTCAACCGCGACCGCGATCGATCGGCCGGCGACGACCACCCGCTCGCCGAGCGCCAGCGCCGGGCCCAGCTCCGGAAGGAGCTGCACCAGCTGGAAGTAAGCGGCGGAGTACGCCTTCACGCGAATGGTGCGAAGCCCCTCGCGCAGGCGGCTGTCCGTCCATACCCCATCGCGCATCAGGAAGAGGCGATCGCCCACGCGGCGGACAGCACCAACCGACTTATCGCCGCGCCGCCTCTGCAACGCATCGGCCATCGTCGAATCGCCAGACGACAGCGTGACGGCTGAGCGCTGCGCGGTCGCGATCTTCGCGGCCTCGAAGCGCGCCGCAGGAGCGCTCGGGGCTGCTCCGTTCATCCCGCCCATCCCCAGGGGGCGTGGCAATCTTCCGTCCACGATGACGGCCGGCTCCTGGACGAGATATGAGCTGAACTCCGTCGGGATGCCATAGCGCTCGCCGAGCTCCCGGATCTCCTGGTCCAGCTCGCTGGAGCCGCTGGCCTGTCGCTTCTCGGCGCTGAGCCAACCGATGCGCTGGGTGGCCCACAGTCGCGGAATGAAGGGATTCCCGCGCTCGCGCTCGGGAAAGGTGGCGCTGCTGCTCCACGATACCGGGCCGGCAGCGCTCTGACCTTCGACGCGAAGTTGCGCCGGCCCGCTGCCGGAGTAGCGCGCCAGCAGCACCAGATCCTGGCCGGCGAAGATGTCGATCGCCCCGGCCGGGAGCATCTTCGACAGGCGCACACCTTCGACGACAAGCCGGACATCCGTCACCACCGGATTCGTCAGCCGCGATGCGACCAGCGACACGGCCCGCTCGACGTCTTCCTGCGGACGCACGAAGTGGGCGGTGCCACGCCCCTGGAGGGCGAGCTGCTCGAGCAGGGGTACGTTCACGTCGGCCCCCAGCCCGAAGGTGAAGAGACGGCGGTTGCCCCGCAGCTCGGCGGCGCGTTGCGCGATCGCGTCGGGGCGGCGCTCCCCGACCGTGGGCTCGCCATCGGTGACGAAGAGCACGACGGCCATCCGACCGGGCTCTTCTCGCGGACGCAGCGCTTCCGCGAGCGCGCCCGAGATGTTGGTGGAGCCCGTTGCCTCGAGCTCGTCCAGGTACTTCTCGGCATCCCGCAGGTTGTCGGGCGTCGCGGGCAGGAAGCCATCCCGAAAGCTGCGCACGTCGGTGGAGAAGTCGATCATCCGGAAGCGGTCGCGCGGCGCCAGCGTGTGCAGAAGCTGTCGGCCCGCGGCGCGCGCCTGATCCATCTTCTTTCCGCTCATCGAGCCGGAGACATCCAGCACGAAAGTCACATCGCGCGGCGTCATCCGGGGAAGCGCCGCCGGGGGCGCAAGGGTGATCAGAGCGAAGCCATCGTCCGGCCCGTCGGCATGCGTGAGCACGCTCACCGAGGCGGTGGTGGTGTGGCGGAGCGGGAGCAGCACGGTGACCTCCGAGCCGTCGCCGCGAGCCTCGACTCGCCGGTGGCCCTCGGTGTCGTGCACATCGAGGGCATGGGTCGGCGAGTACGGATCGCCCCAGCCCTCGCGCGCCGGATAGGTGAGAGTGAAGGTGGTGCGCCCCTCTCGCTCCCCCCGCCCCGAACCCGGCGGCGCCCCGCGACGATAGTCCACCCGGAGAGCATCCCCCTCGCGTGGTGCGATCATCTGGAAGCGCACCACGACCCGTTTCTCCTCGCCCGGGCCGATCGGGAAGATGCGAGTCCGCAGCATGCCGCTCCCCATCCATTCCACGAGGGCCGGGTCACGCTGCCGGCGCACAATGTCTTCGTAGATCTGTCGTGCACGATCCGCGCTCATCGTCTCGCCGGCGACGAGCTCTCCGTTGATCGAGAGCTTCAGATCCTGGAAGGCGGCGCCGCCCGGCAGCGGGAAGATGTAGTCCGCCTCGCCGAGCCGGCCGCCCCGATTGGTGAACGTCTCCTCCACCTCGTAGCGGAGTACGCGGTCGGAGAGATCGACCCGCACCTGGCTCGACGTGCGCACCACCGCGGCGTCGAAGGTGGGGCATCGCAGGCAGGGGAGCGGCGGCCGGCAATCCGGGATCGGCCCACAGCGTGGAACGATGATTCCCTGGCCCGGGAGCCGGTCCGGGATAGCAGGGAGCGCGAACAGGAGGGCGAGGGCCAGCATCGAGGTACGCATGAGATCTCCACTCGGGTCGGAATGGAGACGTCGGGCGCGGGCGAACTTGCACAGAGGCGGGGCCGGCGCGACGGGAGCCCCCTCCTGGCTCTCTCTACTCGTCTCCCCTTCGATCGGCGTCCGGGCTCCGCTCGATCACGCGAACCGCCAGGAGGTTGTGGTCGGCCCGGTTGAGCGTGCGCTCGAACGCCTCGTCATTCTCGCGCACGGCAAATCCGAGCGAGAAGGCGACCGGAGCGCGGCGGAGTGCGGCGATCTGCAGGCGGGTGGCGATCCGGGCGGTGCGCTCGTCGTCGGCGCCCACCAGGAGGATCGCGAACTCATCGCCTCCGAGCCGCACGACCGCTTCCTCCGCCCTCACCTGGCCCATGAGGAAGTGCCCCATCTTCACGAGCACCAGATCACCGGCCTGGTGGCCGTGGCGGTCGTTGTACTGCTTGAAGTGATCGATGTCGATGAAGATGCATCCCCAGCTCTGCACTTCGAGATCGACGATCGAGCGCTCGAGCTCGGCGAGATACCGGCGGTTGTAGCATCCCGTGAGCGGATCGCGCAGGCTCTGCTCACGCAGTCGATTCTCCAGCGCCTTGCGCGCGGTGATGTCGATCAGGATGCCGTGATAGAACATCTCGCCCGTGACCGGATCACGGGTCGCGTAGGTGGTGTCCAGCACCGTGCGAGTTCCCCCATCCATCCGTCGGATGCGCAGCTCGAACTCGCGGATGGCGCCGTCGCGGTTCAGCAGCTCCAGCTCCTGTGCGCGCCGCTCCGGGTCCACCAGCAGCTCCTCGGCGGAGTGCGACCGCAGCTCATCGAGCGAGGTGACGCCGAACATCTCGAGGAAAGCGGGATTCGCGTCGAGGATCTCGCCGCGGGCGTTGGAGATGTAGATCCCTTCCTGCAGGTTCCGAACGAGAACGCGCAGGGTCTCGGCATCATCCAGGCTGTCGAACCGGTTCACGGAAGTCGGTTGAGTCACGGTATCGTCCGAGGAGGGCACATCACGTCGGCAGCGTCGCGTCCGACGCAACCGCAGCGGACGGATCGCTGTCATCGACCAGCACCGAATGGTCGGCGAGCGAGCTCTCCACGACCGCGTCGGGTATCTCGAGGGTGCCCGGGGGAGAGACGCGCGATGGAGCCGTGCCCTCGCGTGCGTAGCCGCGCATCATGGTCACGAAGGACCGTGCGACGTCGGCATCGAACTCCGTGCCGGCCTTTCGCTCCAGGTAATCCAGTACCTGCTCCGGTCCCCACGAGATCCGATACGACGAGTTCGTGCGCAGGGCGTCGTACACGTCGCACACCCTCACCATCCGGGTCACGAGGTGCACGGGACGGGGAAATCGAAGCGCCGGGTATCCGCTGCCATCCGGGCGAAGGTGATGCTCGTAGGCCGCAGCCGCGGCCACCTCCAGCTGCCGGTTGCTGGCCAGGATCAGCCGCGCCCCATCCACCGGATGGCGCTGAATGAGTCCCCGCTCGGCTTCGGTGAGCGTCCCGCGGCGGCTGATGATGTCCGATGGGATCAACGCCATCCCCAGATCATGGAGCAGCGCGGCGAGTCCGCAATCGCGGACGTCCGCCGCACGCATCTGGAGAGAGCCGGCGAGCTTCATGACGAGGAGCGAGACGTTGATGGCGTGGGTCGCGGCGTAGCCCTGCACCGAGCGGAGGCGAAGAAGCGGCACCACGAAGGTATCGTCGCTGTGCAGCGCCACCGAGAGCGAGCGGACGATCGCCTCCACTTCCGCAAGCGGTGCGGGATGCCCGGCGCTCACCTCGCTCAACACCCATTCCATGGCGTCCTGCTCCTCGACGATGGAGTAATGGGTGGATGCCGCGCCCTCCTTCCTGCCGTCCCAACCGGCGCCGCGGATCCCCACCGCGCCGAATCGGATGTTGGGAAAGCGCACCGGCTCCGCTCCGTCGGGCTCGGCCTGCGCCGAGAGACGAGCGAGCACCTCTCCGAGAAAAGCCGCGAACTCTTCGCGCTCCACGATGTCGTGAAACTCGAGCCGCTGCATGCCGACCTTGGCCAGCCGCGTTCCCCACGGCCAGCCCTTCATCTCCGGGATCGGCCGCTCGCGAAAAAGAATGTCGTCGCCGAGGAAGGAGAAGTACGTCACGCGTTCGCGGCTCTGCAGGTCGGAGAGGTGCTCGAAGGCGGCGTCGATGGCGCGCGAGCGGGCCGGGTGATCCTCACCGTAGAGAACCACTGCCGTGATCGCGTGAGCGAACGAGATGAGAAAATCGGACTCGATGCTCACGGCTCGACACCGGATCGAGTGACCGCCGCCCGGACCTCGGGGTCGGAGTGCGCCGCGGCGAGCCAGACAAGCTCGCTCACCCGCGGGTCGGAGCGGGAATGCAGGGCCAGCCCGGCAAGCGCCGCCAGCATCTGCGGCGAGTGCGCCGCGAGGCTTCGGCGTGGGAGCCACCATGGGCGATCCGGCAGGCACAGCTCCAGGAGACAGGAGAGCGCTTCCGGAGCGCGCGATGTCGCGAGGCCTCGGATAGCCAGCAGCTGGACGTCCGCCGGAGCGACACGTGACTGGACCAGGGCAACGAGCGGCGCCACCGCCTCCTCCGGGCATCCCCCTCCCTCGGCCGCGGCCGCCAGGGCGAGACGAACCATGCGGTCGTCGGAGTCTGCCAGCCCCTGAACGATTCCGCGCGCACGAGTGATCGGGCTCCTCAGCAGGAGCTTGAGCGCCTCCCGCCGCACCCGCTCGTCGGAGTGAGAGAGATAGCTGGACGGACTGAAGCCTTCGGGCCACGCCGGGAGCTTGCCGATGAGCACGAGAAGGTTGCGCTGCATGTACCAGGGGCCTTCTTCCAGCCGCGCGACGAGGATCGGCCCGATGGCGGAGCCGAACTGCGCCACGACGTCGAGCAGCTTCCAGCGTGTGGTCCGATCCTTCGCCTCCTCGAGAGCGTCGAGCAGCGGCGGCACGGACGCGAGGCCGACCCACGGAACAATCCGGGTCATTGCGCGGAAGTCGAGCGGAGCGCTCCCCAACACGACCATCAGCGTCTCGACGGTGCTGAGCCGCAGCCGCAGCGCATCGCTGATCTCGGACGCGTCCCTCGTCGCATCGAGGGCGTCGAGAAGAAAGCCGATCTTCCCCTCGCGCATCACCCTCCGGATCGACTTGTCGGCGGCGGCACCGTTGACGCCGATCTCGAGGCTCATCTGTATGACGCGCTCCGGCTCACAGCTACTGTCACGCCGGACTCCGGTGCGCTCCATCAAAGCGGATGCAGTGGGGATCCGCGGCTCGAGCGTCTCCTCGCCCGGCTCGACGCTGGTTGCTCCCCATCCCGCGATGAGCTCGCGCACGCTCTCCCTGAGCGCGGTCTCGGAGAGCGCGCGCGTCATCTCCGAGCCTTCGCGGCTGTGCGCGGCGAGCTTCGAGAGCAGGGTGAGGGAAGCGCCGGACAGGCTCTGCTCCGTCACCCGGGCGGCGGCGCGAAGCACGCTGATCAGCGTGTCCACCGCGAGCAGCTGAGACGCGCCCTCCAGGAACGTTCTCCGCCTGGCGGTGTCCCCGTCCATCTCCAGCAGCCGACCGCGCGTCGCCGGCGCCAGCGCATCCACCATCTGCGACAGACGGTGCTGCAGTGCCGTGGCCTCGGATCCGCCCCTCGTGCGGATCTCGGCGAACAGCTCCATCAGGTAGCTCACGATCTCCCGGTCGTACGCTGCGGCGCGCGTCGAATCGATCGCCTTCGCCATGATGACCGGATCCATCGACGCGTTGACGTCCAGTAGATCTCCGGCCAGGGCGACCTGCGCGAGCCCGAGCCAGAGGCGATTGGCCCAGGCTTGCCACTCGCCGTCGGGGAGCTCGGTGGAGTCCAGCAGCTCCTGCTGCTCATAGTGCAGCGGAAAGAGCTGCACGTGCGGCCACCGCATCCGGAGTGGCTCCTGTTCGCTCTCGCCCTTCGAGGATCCCGGGCGCGCGAAATCGCGAGCGACGGAGCGCAGGGCATCGGCCACCTCCCCCGGCTCCGCTCCCCGAAGGAACTTCACCGCGCCGATGCCGCTGCGCTGAAGCTTCTGGGCGAACTGCCGCAACACCAGACTCTGTGGATCGGTGGCGATCCCCTCGAACAGCAGCTGGCTGGGCGCGACCCGGAACGACACCAGGGGCTGCTCGTCGAGCAGCGTCTCGAGCCTCCTCATCAGGCCGAACGTCGCCGCGGGCGCCAGGGGATGACCGTCCGGAAAGATGGCGAAGTTCTGGACCGCGGTGGTCAGCTCGACCAGAAAATCGGCGACCTCGCGCGACAGCGCGGCACCGGCGGGCGCGATGGAGCCGGCGTTCCCGCCAAGGGGAGCGCCATCCGCCTGGAGGAGCGAGGAATCGGGAAGGGCAGACAGGGGGGAATCTCTCACGGTCGGCATGAGGCCGTGCACGCAGGGTCCATCCAATTACAGACCATTGAGTCGCGCAGAGGTTACGCGAATGCCGACCGAGGGTCTCTCCGCGCGGGCAGGAGGCGCTGAGAGGGCGCGGGCGAGGGCAACCCCCTGGGGTCAGAAGCTTCCGGCGTACCCCGAGGTGCCGGACGCGCGAGCCGATTCGGACGGGATGGCGGCGAGACTGCGGGGTGTCGCTCGGGGAAGTCGAATGGGCGTGTTCGCATCCACCGCCGCGATCTGGCGATCCCACTGGCGCATCATCGTCGTGAACGAGCGCGCCACCTCGGGCTCGAAGTCCTTGCCCGCGCGATCCTCGACGTACCGCAGCGCGTTCTCGGATGGGAGCGCCTCCCGGTGGTAGCGCCGCGTGCGCAGGGCATCATAGACCGCGCACACCTGTACGAGCCGCGACGCGTAGTGACACTCGCGCTCGTAGTGCAGCACCGGGTAGCCACCCCCGTTCAGCAGGATGTGGTGTTCGTACGCGACGACTGCCGCGAGATCCAGCTGCGGGTCGCTCGCCAGGATCATGCGCGCGCCGGACACCGGATGTTGTCGGATGAGCGCCCACTCGGCTTCGCTCGGCGGGCCTTCCTTGGTGACGACCTCCATCGGCACGCGCGTCATCCCGACATCGTGCAGCAGGCCGGCCACGCCGATCGCGCGGACGTCGGACGCGCCGAGGCCGGCGAACTCCGACAGCGCCATCGCCAGCACCGATACGTTGATCGAGTGTGTCGTCGTGTACTGGTCGAACTCCTTGAGCTGCAGCAGCGGCATCACGATCTCGCTGTCCCCGTGCATGGCGACCGACAGCGATGCGACGACGCTCTCGGCTTCGCTGGCGTCCAGGTCCTCTCCGGATTCGATCTTCCGATAGATGTTCCGGATGGAGTCGCTCTCCTCGGCGAGCGACGGTGAGAGGCTGGCCCCCTGAAACGCTTCCTCGACCGCCACACTACCCTCGCCGCGCACGCCGATGGCGCCGAAGCGAATGCTCGGATGATTCGTCGCTCGCTCCGGGGTGACGCTGGCCGCTCCCGACCCGAGCTGCTGAAGGATGTCGGCGAGGAAATTATCGAACTCGTGGCGCGGCACACGCTCGTCGAATTCCAGCCGCTCGATGCCGGCGCCGACGAGTCGCAGACCCCACTCCCAGTCCCGCAGGTCCCGGAGCATCATCTTCTTGTAGATGACGTCGTGATCCAGGAAGGAGAAGGAGGGCCGCGAGTTCACGCGCTGAAGCTCGTGCAGCCGCTCGTAAGCCGAGATGGCAGCGCGCTCCCGCGCCGGGTGCCCCTCGGCGTACAGTGAGCTCGCCGACAGCGCTTGTCCGATGGCGTTGAGGAAGCGGATGGGATCGCTCACGCACCCTTCCGCGGCAGATCCGCGATCCGTGACTGGGCAGCTCGCGTGGCGTCCGCGGCCTGCTGGATCTGGAGGTCGCCCGAGCCCCGCGCGAGCATGAGTGCCTCGCGGGCGCGGCGATCTTCCGGCCAATGTGATGCCAGAGCCGCAAGAGCCGCCAGCATCTCCGGAGATTTCGCGGTGAGACGCGTTCGAGCCAGCAGCCATTTCCCTTTGCGCACCAGCACCAGGCCGAGCAGCCAATCGAGGGCGGATGCTCCCCCGGCGGCCGCGACGGCCTTGATGCCGAGTGTGCAATGAAGCGCGGGCAGCCTCTTGCTGTCGACAAGACCCGTGATCAGTGGAACGGCGGCGCGGGGGCAGGATTCCTGGGCGGCCAGAAGGGCCATCTGCGAGATCCGCTCATCGCTGTCGGAGATGCCGGCGATGATTCCCGCTTCCCGGAAGGCCGGCATCCGCAGCATGAGCTTCAGCGCTTCCCGTCGCACGCGCGCATCTCGATGGGCCAGGTGGCGGCTGGGGTTGAATCCGTCGGGAGACCGGGTCATGAGATTGAGCAGGGCCAGCAGGTTGCGCTGCACGTACCACGGGCGCTCCGGCGTGATCCGCGACACGATCGCGGGAGCGATCGGGTCTCCGAAGCCGGCGAGCAGATCCATCAGCTTCCGCCGGGCGGTGCGCGTGTCCGCGAGCTCGAGAGAGGAGAGTAACAGGTCGACCACCTCCACGCCCATGCGCCCGACCACGCGCTCGAGAAGGTCGAAGTCCAGCTGCGGATCGTGCAGGAGCTCACGGAAATTGTCTTTCGTCCCGACATGCTCCCAGAGCGCCTGAGCAACGGCGTTGTTCTCGGGGGCGCGCACGATCGTGTCCAGCAGCGCCGCGACGTCGCGGTGCGTCTCCATGTCGTGCACCGCGCGCCAGACCGCGGGTCCGAGCGTATCCGTCTCTATCCCCGTCATCAGCAGCCGTTTCGGCTCGCACGGGTGCTCGCGCTCCTGCATCAGCGCGAACAGACGCAGCCGGGACATGCGATCGAGTGCCTGCCGGTAGTTCTGTGGGGTGAGCTCCTCCATCGCCCACCCTTCGGCGAGCTGCTGCACTCTCTCCCGCAACGCCATATCGGACCCAGCGCGCAGCATCGCGCCCCCCTGCTCCGCCTGAAGTGCGAGCTTTCCGAAGAGCCGCAACAACGAGTGGGAGATGGTATGATTCGATGCCTCGGCGGCCGCGTTCAGCAGCGTCATCACCGCGTCCACTGCCAGACCGTGGGTCGAATCCAGAACCAGCTTGCGCCGTTGCTCGGTATCCCCGCCCAGGCTGAGCAATCGCTTGAGCGTCTCCGGCTTGATGGTGCGGATCATCTGACTCACCTGCTGGCGCAGTGAGGTCTGACCGGCTCCGCCGGACGCCGCCAACTCCTCGCCAGCGGCTACGATGGTGCCCATCACGGTGCGCATGAACGCGGGATCGTTTGACCGACGCTCGATCGCCTCCGCCACCGAACCCGGCTCGAGCGCGCCGGCTTCCTCATCGCTCTGATCGACCGTCAGCGCGACGCGGGCGAGTGCCCCCCACACTCTCATGCCGCGGACCGAGATCTGCCCCTGATCCGCGTCCGGGCTCAGGATCTCGAGCCGCTCGAAGAGCAGCGTGTAGAGGCGTGCATGCGGCCACCGCTCGAGCTGCACCTTGATCGGAACGAGCTGTTTCTCGGCGATCACGGGATCCACCGCGAGAGCGAGCAGGAGATCGCTCAATTCTTCCCGTGTGATCCCGGGCATCAGGCGCAGGGCGCCGAGGTGGTGCCGGTGTAGTCGCTGCGCCATCTCACGAAGGAGTGAATTGGCGGGATCGGTGGCGACCCCCTCGATCACGAGCTGGTCGCGGGCGATCCCGAGCGCCAGTGTTTCCCGCGCGGCCAGGATCACGCTCAGGGGGCGGATGAGCGTATCCACGGCAGTGATGAGCTGCGGGTGACCCCGCGGATAGATGGCGTGGCGCTGCAGTGCGACAGCGAGGTTGAGGAGGAACTCCTGCAGATCGGGGGGAAGGGACTGTCTCTCCCGCAAGTCGCGCCGGTCACCGCGCACCGCCGCATGGCTGCCCGTCACGGCCGGGTGGCGGCCGCTGGGTCGCTGCGGCGCCGAGGCGTCGGGAGGGGGAGCGTTGGTCACGGTCGTGAGGTCATGCGGTCCGACGGTGTCAGTCGTGACGAGCCGCACGTCGGAACGCATCGACGGACTCGGACGCGATCAGACGCTGCAGCGGGAGCGGGCTAATATGTGACCTCAGCACGTCGAAAGCGACTGCCAGTCCGCTCTCCCGCCTCCGTGCACGACATATGCACTCTGGCTCGACTTCCGGAGTGATCCCGATGTCATGCAGCCGGGATGACGGGTCGGTGCGATTTCACGAGGAGGACATCATGGCAGAACAGAGGAAGGCCGAGGACTCGACCGGCGCCGGTGCCGGATCCGAGAGTGCGAGGGGCATCCAGGAAGCGGGAAGCGGCAGCGGGCAGCGCAGCGGTGGGGCCTCCGGCGGAGCATCGAACCGCTCGGGCGAAGAGCCACAGTCGTCGTCGGCGATGGGCTCGGAGGCGATCGAGGGACGTACTCAGGAGCACGAGAGCGGGTACGGCGGACGGGGCGGTGAGCCGCGCACGAGCTCCAACGAGCGTGAGTCGGTCGAGCGGCCCGGGCAGAAGGGCGGCGGCAGCGCGCGCGCTCATCTCGGAGATGAGGAGGCGGGTGACGGAATCTGAGCACGTGATCGAAGTCGACGCGCTCACGAAGTATTACGGAGAGCTGGCGGCCGTGAGCCAGCTCTCCTTTCGCGTCGACGCGGGAGATGTGCTCGGCCTGGTCGGTCCGAATGGTGCGGGAAAGACGACGACCCTCCGAAGCCTCGCCGGGATCATCACGCCGGGCAGCGGCGCGATCCGCATCGCGGGACACGACATGGCGCTCGAGCCGCAACAGGCGAAGCAGGAGCTCGCCTTCGTGCCCGATGAGCCTCAGCTGTTCGACTACCTCACGGTCGATGAGCACCTGCGCTTCATCGTCCGGCTCTACGGCGTGGGCGATGCGCTCGCGGAGATCGATCCGCTCCTCGAGGAGCTCGAGCTCACCGACAAACGGAACGCACTTCCGGGCGAGCTCTCGCGAGGGATGAAGCAGAAGCTCGCGATCGCGTGCGGGTTGCTTCACCGCCCCAGGGCGCTCCTGCTCGACGAACCCCTGACTGGTCTCGATCCGGTCGGCATCCGACGCATGAAAGCGACAATCGCCGAGCGCGCGCGGAGAGGGACGGCGGTGATCCTCAGCTCCCATCTGCTGCACCTGGTCGAGGAGCTCTGCACGCGCATCCTCATCATCCAGAACGGCCATCTGGTGGCGCTCGGCGGGATCAGCGAGATCATCGCGGATCGGCCCCAGCTCGCCGGCCGCGGCCTCGAGGAGGTGTTCCTCGCCCTGACGTCCACGAGGAAGATCGGCGGGGCGTGACCGGAATCTTCTGGTACCTCGCTTCGCGCTCGATCAGCAACCGCATCCGGCGCCAGCTCTCCCGTCTGCGGCAGCCGCGATACGCGCTCGTGATGGCGTTCGGACTGCTGTACTTCTGGTCAGTTTTCTGGCGACCGGGAGGAGCCAACAGGTCGATGATCGCGTCGTCCCAGAGCGCCCCGACGCTGTCGCTGATCATGGCCGTGGGGCTCGCCCTTCTGGTCATCAGCTGGTGGCTCATCGGCACCGATCGCCACGCGCTGGCATTCACCCCGGCCGAGGTGCAGTTCCTCTTTCCGGCACCGCTCAGCCGCCGAAGTCTGATCCAGTACAAGCTGCTCCGCGCTCAGAGCCAGGTTCTCCTGAGCACGGTCGTCTGGGTCGTTCTCCTCGGCCGCGGAGGTGAGCGCGGTCTGGCGGCGCTTCCTCGCGCGCTCGGTCTCTGGACGCTCCTATCGACGATCTCGCTCCATCGGATCGGCGCTTCCCTGGTGCGCTCGAGCGCCGCCGAGCACGGCCGGTCGGGGCTGCGCCGGAGCGCTCTGCCCCTGGTGCTCGCCGGAGCGGCGGCGCTGGCGCTCGCGGGCAGCGTCGTTGCGGCGATTCCCGCACTCCGCCGCGACGCGGCCGCCGGGG
>JALZAQ010000041.1:0-19597 GCA_030948255.1 Gemmatimonadota bacterium | reverse complement strand
GTTGATGGCCGGCTTGAGGAACGCGCTGGAGGCGCCCCTCCCGCACGCGGTGCTCTCTCCCTTCCGGCTCGTCGTCGCGCCAGCGATCGAGGGGCCGGCGATTCTTGGAGCCGGCGGATCGGGCGCCGCCCTTCGCTGGCTCATGCTCCTGGTGCCCGCCGTCGTGGTGATGGTCGCGCATTACCTCTGGGTGGTTCGCTCCGATACGGCGTTCGAGGAAGCAGCCGCTGAGGCGTCGGCGCGCCGGGCACAGGCGCTCTCGGCACGCCGGGAGCGGCGTGGTCCCGCACCCCGGGCCAGTCCGGGTCGCATCTCGCCGCCGTGGATCCCGCTCGGCTCCACCGGCGAGCCGGCGTACGCAATCGTCTGGAAGAACATCGTCTCGGTCACGCGGGGTATCCGGCGCGGAATCGTCATTCTGGTCGTCGTGGGCAGCGTCGCTCTGTACGGCCTCGCGCGCACCGTCTCGTCGGGCGTGCGCGCCGGAGCCCCGATCGTCGCGGTGATGGCGCTCGGACTCGTGGCCGTCTTCGTGGCGCTCGGTCCGCTCTGGGTGCGCAACGATCTCAGGCAGGACATGCAGAAGCTCGAGCTGCTGCGCTCCTATCCCCTCAGCGGGACGAAGATGGTCGGGGCCCAGATCGCCGCGTCCACCATCACGCTGACCGCACTGCAGCTGCCGCTTTTACTGGTGGCCTATGCGAGCAGCTTCGGCGCCCCGAAGCTGCCACTCGGGCCGGGCACCCGGTCGCTCTGGTTGGGGCTGGCGCTCGTCGTCCTTCCGGCCATCAATGCCGTCGCCCTCACGATCCAGAATGGCGCGGCGCTGCTCTTCCCCGGATGGATTCGACTGGGCGCGTCGGGAGGAGGCATCGAGGGGATGGGGCAGACGATGCTGACCTCGATCGCCACCCTGCTCCTCCTCCCGGTTGCCTGGGTGGTTCCTCTTCTCCTCGGTGGCGGAACGACGATCCTCCTCGCGGCACTCCTGGGGCCCTGGGCGCTCGTGGGAGGTGGGCTGGCGGCACTGGGCGGTATCTCGGTGGAAGTCTGGCTGCTCGTCCGATGGCTCGGCTGGGTATTCGACCGCACGGATCCGGTGCCCCTCGAGCTCGCCGGCTGATCGTGGCGGCCGCCAGCTGTCGACCGCAATAGTTACTTGGCGCGATTATTCCCTGCACCCCCATGTATCGCCGCTCACCCGGGCTCCGGGCGCCATTCCGGCTATCACCATTGCGCCCGGTTATTAAGAGCAATATGTTAAAAAAGAATATTTGCCGCGGGGGCTCATGCTCGCGTACCTGGACTCGTTGTGTCTGGCGCTCCTCGAGCGCAACATGCCGGAGATCCGCCGCCTCCAGCGGCACGCGCTCTCACGGGTGCTGCCCCGTCGCGTCCGCGAGGAGATCATGGCGATCCTGCGAGCCCGGCCCGACAGCATGATCGCTCCCATCCAGACGCTGCACTTCTATCATCAGACCGCACAGCTGGTCATCGAGGAGCCCGACCACGAGAGCAGCGGGGTACAGCTGGAGCTGCCTCTGCATCCGTCGGCCGATGCGGTGGAGATCGACATGACCATCGCCCGGGCCCGCCGCGGCCGGTCGCGCGACGCAAATCGCGGAGTCGCCTGACCGTCTGGCGACCACCAGCAGTCGCTCCAGGAACACGCTCGCGCCCGCCGTACCGCCGGGCGCGCTTATCTTTTCCCCCCATGCCCCGAACCTGGATGCTGAGAGCGGACGACTCGCTGGTCGAGCTGCTCGCCCCCTCCCCCCGATCGACCCTGCCCGATCGGGAGAGCATCACCGTTCCCGAGTTCCATCCCGATCCGACGATCGAGGAGTTCACCGAGCGGCTGTATCTGCGCTATCCGGTGACGGTGGACGAGACGCTGGTGGCCTATCTCTACGCCGACCATCCACCCACCGAGGATGAGATCACACGCGTGCGTCAGAGACTCGTTCCCGGCTAGGGGACTGCGTCCGAGCAACGCGGCCGCGGATGATCGCGGTGGACGCGGATAAAGGCTGCATGGAGGGGTTGTCCTTCCCCCATGCCCTGTCCCACTCCCGGCGCTCGGCACTCAGCCCCCTCACGGAGCGATCCGCGTCGCCCTTCGCCGCGACATCCGCGGCCGCCCTGCGCCGCTCCTCTCACCCCGCCGCGCCGTCGAGCGAAAGAGCTGCCTGCCCCAGACTGATGCCGCCATCGTTCGGCGGCACCTCACGATTCGTCCAGAGCTGGATGCGCGTCGTCCCAAGAGATGCCACCACGTCGGCGAGGAGAAGGTCGTTCTGGAACACGCCACCCGACAGCACGGCCGTGTCGGTCGCTTCTCCATCGCAGAGCGCGATGATCGCGTCGGCGATCCCTCGCGCAAGCCCGCGGTGGAACGCGCGCGCGATCTCTTCGACCGCTCGCCCCCTCGCCCGGTCGTCGACGACTGCCAGCAGCGCCAGCCGGAAATCCAGCTCACCGCCCGCGAAGGGAACGGGGTACGACCGCGCGGAGCCATCCCGGCGCGCGAGCTGCTCCAGCCAGATCGCCGCCTGTCCCTCGAACGTCACCTCGCGGGTGAACCCGACGAGCGCGGCGACCGTGTCGAAGAGGCGGCCGGCCGACGTCGTCGGGAAGGTCCGCGGGCCGCTGCCGGCCAGGCGGCGCGCCGCCAGGTAGCGCGGCGGGAACCGGAAGGGCGGCGCGGTGAGATCCGGCAGTCCGTCGACACCGGAGAGAAAGCCCGCCGCTGCCTGCACGGGCCAGCGCGCGGCTGCATCGCCGCCGGGCAGCACTGCCGCGCGTAGATGTGCCACTCGACGCAGGCCATCGAGCACGCTCCCCGCGAACAGCTCACCGCCCCAGATCGTCCCATCATCGCCGTAGCCGGTGCCATCGAACGCCACTCCGATCACGCGCTTGGCCAGGGCGCCCCGCTCGGCGAGAACACTGGCGACGTGCGCCCGATGGTGCTGGACCGCGCGCCGCTGCCGGCTGGGTAGCGCGAGCGCGTAGGCCGTGGACGCGTACTGCGGGTGGAGATCGTGCACCACGGAGAGCTCCTCTGGGGTCACGGTGTGCATGGACAGGAGATCGCGAATCGTCTCCTCGAAGGCGATATACGCGTCGTGGTACTCGAGGTCTCCGACGTGCTGGCTGACGATCGCCTCGCCGGCGATGACGAGCGTGATCGTGTTCTTGAGGTCGGCCCCCACCGCGAGGATCGGCTCCGTGGCCGGCAGGCGGGCTACGGCGCCCGGCGCGTAACCGCGCGAACGGCGGAGCACCACCGGACCCAACGCCCCTACCCTGGCCACCGAATCGTCGACGCGGCGGGCGATCGGCCGCTCACCGATGAGGAACGCGTCGGCGATGTCCGACAGCCGGTCGCGCGCGTCCTCGTCCCGGTAGGCGATCGGCTCGCTCGAATGGTTCGCGCTCGTCATCACGAGCAGCCTCGGAGCGCCACCCGCGTACAGGAGGTAGTGCAGCGGCGTGTACGGGAGCATCACGCCCAGGTCGAGATTCTCCGGAGCCACGTTGCGGAGCTCGGTGCGCGCCGGAGCGAGCACGATCGGCCGGTGGGAAGAAATGAGGAGTGCTTCCGCCTCCGGCGAGAGATCGACGACGGCACGCGCGGTCTCGACGTCCCTCGCCATCACCGCGAATGGCCGATCCTTGCGGTATTTGCGAACACGCAGCGCGGCCACGGCGTCGCCCTGCTCGGCATCACAGGCCAGGTGGTATCCCCCGAGCCCCTTCATCGCAACGATCCCGCCCGCCCGAAGCAAAGCCACGGCCGCGCCGATCGCCGCGTCGTCGCCCGCCACGGTGCGCCCAGCATCCTCGAGCACGAGATGTGGACCGCATTCGCCACACGCGAGAGGCTGGGCATGAAAGCGCCGGTCGCCGGGATCGTGATATTCGGCGGAGCAGCGCCGGCACATCTGCCAGTCCGCCATCGTCGTTCTCGCCCGGTCGTACGGGAGCCCGAAGATGATGGAGAAGCGGGGTCCGCAATCGGTGCAGGTGATATACGGGTAGCCGAAGCGCCGGTCGGTCGGCTCGAGCAGCTCAGCCAGGCACGCCTCGCACACGGGTAGATCCGGAGAGATCCGCGCGGTCGGACGCTCGGCTCCCACACTGTCGAGAATCCGGAACCGGTCGAAGTTGCCGACGTCCGCCGGCGACACATCGACGGATTCGATGCGGGCGGCCGGAGGCGGGTGGTCGTCGAGCTCCCGGATGAACGACTCGAGCGCCTCCTCGCCCCCCTCGGCGTGGATCTGCACTCCGTCCCCGGCGTTCAGCACCCACCCCGTGACGCCATGGTCCGACGCCAGGCGGAAGACGAAGGGCCGGAAGCCGACTCCCTGGACGACGCCGCGGACGCGGACGAAGCGGGCGCCGCGCGTGCTACGTGACCTCGTCGCGCGGGAGGGCGACCACGCATCCACGCCCCCGCCATCCGATCTGGAGGACCCGCCCTCCCTCGACCAGCACGGGAACCGTGCGCTGGCCGCCCGTCAGCCCGAGCATCCGCCGCAACGCCACCATGTCGGCCTCGACGTCGTACTCCGTGAATGCCTTCCCCTCCCAGAGCAGCTGCTCGCGCAGCTCCGCCGTGTAGCGACAGCCCTGGCTGCCGTACAGCTCCGTCTTCTCATCCATGGGCCAGATTCTCCATCACATCGCGCACTACGTGGTAGATCGACGCGTGCACCTCCTGGATGCGGGGGATGTAGTCGGACGGGACGACGAGCGCGTGGTCGGCGAGGCCGCGTCGCAGGATCTCGCCCCCGTCGTAGCCGAGCAGCGCGACGGTCAGCAGGCCGCGCTTCCTCGCCTCGGTCAGGGCGGCGATGATGTTGGCCGAGCCGCCGCTCGTGGAGAGCGCGACGGCCACATCCGCGGCGCCGGCGTGGGCGATCAACTGGCGAAGGAAGATTACCTCCGTCCCCACGTCGTTGGCGATCGCGCTGATGTTCGCCGGCTCCATGGACAGGGACACCGCAGGGATCGGCCGATACGCCTTGGGCGGCGCGACGCAGTCGATCGCCCAGTCGTTGGCATCGGTCGCCGAGCCTCCGTTGCCGAACAGGATGAGCTTGCCGCCTCTCGCCAGGCGATCATGCATTGCGCGCGCCGCCCGGACGATGTGCTCCGACTGGCCGCGGGCGACCTCTTCGCGCAGCCGCTCCACATCGCGGGCCTTCGTCCGGATCGAGCGGGCCACGTCATCGATGACGCCAGTCGTGTCCTGCTTCGCCTGTCCGAGGAACGGGTAGAGGAATCCGGCGTCGCCGACATCATGTCCCAGCTCGCGGTGCTCGAAGAAGACGTGCACCGTTTCCCAGAGGGTGTGGTACAGGATCTCGATCATCTCCTGATGGATGAACGGATCGGGAGAGGGAGGGTCGAGCGCGTAATCGGCGTCCCGGCCCGACAGAGCGAGCGTCAGCGCCCCGATCGCGCGCAGCTCCGCGAGGACGGCGCTCACCTCGGGATCGCCGGTGGGCGGGCCGAAGCCCAACGCGATGTCGTCCGGGCGGCAGATCGCCGGCGCCCACTGCGCGAAGGCGATCGACAGGTCCAGCCCGGGAAGGGCGCGCTTGCCCACGATCACGGGATGAACGAACTCCACGGATACGTGTTGCGCATCGGTCGCGTACGCTCCGCGGCCGAACGCCAGGAGCCGGCCACCGCGTAGAAATCGCGCCGACATCTCCTGACACACGAGCGCCAGACGCCGCGCTTCGCGCCCGAAGCACGCCTCGGAGACGGCATTGCGCGCGAGCAGCCCATCGGCGACCGCGCGCACTTCATCCTGCACGCCGGTCATCGTATGTCCGCGGGCCGCGAGCACGGTCAGCAGATTCTGGGAAGCGGGTCCCCGACCAACATGTCCACGACCCGGCTGCTGCCGTATGCGGAGGCCGCGAGTACCGTCCTCGCAGGGTGCTCGCGCACCTCGCCGATGATGACCGCGCCCTCCCCACCAGGAACGGCGCGCACGGCATCGAGAGCGGCGTCGGCGTCCTCCGGCGCGACCACAGCCAGGAACTGGCCCTCGTTGGCGATGTGCATTGGCTCGAGGCCGAGCAGCTCGCACGCGCCGCGCACCTCGTCGCGCACCGGTATGCGGTCCTCCGCGACCACGATCCCGAGCCGCGTGTCCGCGGCGAGCTCGTTGAGCGCGCTCGCGACGCCGCCGCGAGTCGGATCGCGCATCCAGCGCACGCTACCCCCGACCCGGTCGATGAGTCGCTCGACCATCGGAAATACCGATCGCGTGTCCGAGCAGAGGTCGGCCTCGAGATCGATCTCTCCACGCGCCAGCAGGATGGTGATGCCGTGGTCTCCGATGGGTCCGGAGAGAAGGATCCGGTCGCCCGGGCGCACCGCCGCCGGGGAGCACCGCACCCGGCGATCCGCGATCCCGATCCCGGCGGTGGTGATGTACATCCCATCGGCCTTGCCGTGCTCCACCACCTTGGTGTCGCCGCCCACGACGGTCACGCCCGCCCGGCGGGCGGCGGCGGCGATGGCTCGCAGCTCGATCTCCAGCGCTTCCGTCGAGAGCCCCGCTTCCAGGATGAGGGTCACCAGCAACGCCACCGGCTTCGCGCCGGAGACGGCGAGGTCGTTGACGGTGCCGTTCACAGCCAGATCGCCGATCGAGCCGCCGGGGAAACGGAGGGGACGCACGACGAAGCTGTCCGCGGTGACGGCGACTCCCGCCCCTCCCAGCTCGAGGTGCGCGGCATCGCCGAGCGAGTCCAGCAACGGTCCGCCGAGGAGAGGCGCGATGAGCCCCTCGATCAGCCGGCGCGTGGCCTTGCCGCCCGCACCGTGCGCCATCTCGATCTGGGAATCATGAAAGCGAATCGCGGGCGCTGCGTTCGGCATGGCGAGGACGGAATCGAGTCTAGACGGCGACCGTGGCGGACTTCCGCAGCGCGTAATTGTAGTACGCCGCGCACGCGCCCTCCGACGAGACCATCAGGGCGCCGACCGGGTGCTCGGGGATGCACTCGCGTCCGAACAGCTTGCACTGGTGCGGCTTGAGGACGCCCTTGAGCACCTCTCCACATTGCGCAGCTTTGGGATCGGTGACCCGGACGCCCGGCATGCTGAAGCGGCGCTCGGCGTCCCAGTCGGCATACTCCTCACGGATGCCGAGCGCCGACTGCGAGATGAATCCCAGTCCCCGCCACTCGAAGAATGGGCGGAGCTCGAACACCTCGGCCATCGCTCGCAGAGCCGGGAGATTGCCCTCCCACGGCACCACGCGCGCGTACTGGTTCTCCACGCGCGCGCATCCCTCCTCGAGCTGCCGGAGGATCATCACGATCGACTGCAGCACATCGAGAGGCTCGAATCCCGAGGTGACGAGCGGCTTCCCGTAATCGCGGCAGATGAACTCGTAGGGGCGGCACCCGATCACCGTCGAGACGTGGCCGGGACCGATGAAGGCCTCGATGCGCATGTCCGGCGAATCGAGAATGGCCCGGATGGCGGGGATGATCGTGACGTGATTGCAGAACACGGAGAAGTTGCGAACACCGAGCTTCCGCGCGGCCCGGAGCGTGAGGGCGGTGGACGGCGCAGTGGTCTCGAAGCCAATGGCGAAGAACACGACCTCGCGGTCCGGGTTGTCGCGGGCGAGCTTGAGCGCGTCGAGCGGGGAGTACACCATGCGGATGTCGGCGCCCCGCGCCTTGTGCTCGAGCGGGCTCCCCGTTCGCCCGGGCACCCGCATCATGTCGCCGAACGCCGCGAGGATGACGCCGTGCTCATTGGCGAGCGACAGCCCGTCGTCCACCCGCCCCATCGGGAGGACGCACACCGGGCAGCCAGGCCCGTGCACCAGCTCGATGTTCTCGGGCAGCACGTCCTGGAGCGCGAACCGGTAGATCGCATGGGTGTGGCCGCCGCACACCTCCATCAGGCGATAGTGCCGGTCGTTGTGCGCCAGCTTGCGGATCTCCTGCGCCGCCTGGCGAATGAGCTTCGGGTCGCGGAACTCGTCGACGAACTTCATGATGCCCCTGGCACATCGAGCCTGCGAGTGCCGGCGCATGCGGGTACGCGGTCGTTCATCCGAATCGGTAGCCCTCCAGCTCATCCATCGCCTGCCGGTCCTCCCCCAGCATTGCCAGAACGCGCATCTGCTCCTCGGCCTCAGCGACGCCGATCTTGCTCATCGCAAAGCCGACGTGAATGAGCACCCAGTCACCGATCGAGAGCCCGTCCTCGCGCAGCAGGTCCACGTTGACCTTGCGACGCACCTTGGCAACCTCGACGACAGCCAGGTGCGGCTCGGCGGACACGAATTCGACGATCTTGCCGGGAATGGCCAAGCACACCGGAACCTCCTGGGGGGTAAGCGCCTGCGCAGCGCGTTGCGAGAGCAACATGCCGCGCTGCCATCCCAGGAGCAAGGCGCGCTACCGGGCGCGCACGTCGACGCCCGACCCTCGCATCAAAGCCCCGATCACCCGCCGAGCCCATCCGGAGCTCGGCCTCGCGCCCCTCTCTCCGCCCGACACGATCGCCGCGTGCATCTCCCCTCCGCGCCGCCACCGCGCCGTGCGGTCCTTCGCGAGACAGCGATCGATGATGGCGACGAGCCACGCCGGCGTGCCGGGTGAGAGCGCGCCGATCGCCACCGGGGCCTGGGTCAGATGCTTCGCCGCGATCGCGGTGAAGCTCTGTCCGTCGAAGGGCATCTCGCCGGTCAGCATCAGATAGGCGAGCACACCGAGCGCATAGAGATCGCTACGGCCGTCCACATCGAGCTCTCCCGCGGCCTGCTCCGGCGACATGTACTGTGGCGTTCCGAAAGCGCGCCTGGCGTCCGCCGGGCTCGGGTCGAGCGACCGGAGGGTGGAGACCCCGAAGTCGGTCAGCACCGGCATCCCGCTCTCGCGCGCGATCAGGATGTTCTCGGCCTTGAGGTCGCGATGGACCACTCCCTCGCGGTGAGCGTGATCCAGCGCCAGCGCCAGCGACGCGATCACGCTCGCGGTTTCCTCCCACCCCAACCGCCCGTCGCGCTGGATGCGGGAGGCCAGCGACTCCCCGTGCACGTACGGCATGACGAAGTAGAGGAGGCTGCGCGTCTCCCCGAAGGCAAAGATGGAAACGATGTTCGGATGATTGAGCCGGGCCGTCGTGCGACCTTCCCGCAGGAAGCGCTCGCGATGCTCGGGCACGCGCATCAGCTCGTGCCGAAGCACCTTGATGGCGATCAGCCGGTGTAGCGCCAGATCGCGCGCCAGAAACACGACCCCCATCCCGCCCCGGCCGAGCTCGCGCACCACCTGGTACTGGGACCCGAGCTCGCGCGCGACGCGCTCGCGCTCGCTTCCGGCCGCGAGCGCCGACGGGCTATCGTATTGACCGCTGATGAGAGAAATCGCCGAGGAGGGAGACATGGTCGTGATGAATGGGACCCGCATTCGTGCCGCCAGGTTGCTTCGCTCCTATTAGGAAGGAGCGTGCCCGGCACCTCGAATCGCCCAACCAGCGGCCACAGCACACTTTGGCGCATGATGCGCCGACTGTGAGCTCGGCCCCCGCTGACCGGTTGTGGGATGCACTGCGCGAAAGCGGTCACCCCCGAGCGTCGCCGGCCGCACCGATGAATCGCTACATTCCCGCCTCGCTCCCCCACGTGGAGACCGATCGACCATGCGACCGATACGCGTTGCGCTCCTGCTCGCGCTCTGCTCCGCTGCCTGCGCCCGCACCACCGCGAGCTCCGCGACCGCCGCGCCATCGTCGAGCCCACCGCCTCCGACCTCAGCGGCCGCGCTCGATGCCTCGATTCGCGCCCGTCTCGGCGCGCTCGACGCGCAGAGCACCCTCTACGCGAAGCATCTCGCCACCGGTCGCGAGATCGCCGTCCGGGCCGACGAGCCGGTGAACACGGTGAGCGTGATCAAGATCCCGGTGATGGTGCTGGCCTTTCGCGACGCGGAATCCGGGCGGCTCGATCTCGATCAACGATACACGATTCGTCCCGAGGATCTCCGACGCGGCACCGGCCTGCTGCAGACGTTCGCTACCGGACTTCAGCCGACGCTGCGCGACCTGGTGACGCAGATGATCATCACCAGCGACAATACCGCGACCGACATCCTCGTCGCACGCGTCGGACTCGAGCGAGTGAATCGCCTTCTCGACTCGCTCGGCTATCGCGAGACACGCCTCCGGATGCCGATCGGCCAACTCTTTCGCGGACAGTGGGAGCAGCTCGACCCAGCCTCGAGATCGCTCACCGATCGCGAGGTCTACGAGAAGGGTTCGCCGAACGACAGCGGCGCGAGAGCCCGCGGCTTTCTGTACGTCGCCGATTCCACGCGATGGTTTGGCCGCACCACCGCTCGCGAGATCTCGCGGCTGCTCGAGCAGCTCCAGCAGGGGCAGCTCGCCGGCAAGTCGGCCACCGATGAGATGCTGCGCATCCTTCGCCGGCAATTCTACGCGTCGCGCTTGCCCCAGCAGATCCGCTTCCGCGCCGCCATCGGCCACAAGACCGGTGACTGGCCCCCGATCATCGGCAACGATGTCGGCATCATCTATTCCGATGCGGGTCCGATCGTCGTGTCCGTGTTCACCAACCAGAATCGCGGGAGCTTCTTCGAGCTGGAAGCCGCGGAAGGCGGGATCGCGAAAGACCTTCTCGACGCCTGGGGCCATCGGTGAGGGTCGGGCGCTGGATCGCCGTCGCGGCTCTCCCCATCGCCATCGCTGCCTTCGTCCGAGCCCGTCCAACGGATCCGTCCTCGACCGGTGATGGCACCGTGGTGATCACGGTGACGCCGGGACGCCCTCGCAACATCTTCGTCCCCGAGCACGCGCTCGGCGGCGCCGTGGATGGCCAGGACAGCGGCGATGCTCCGGCGGCATCGAGCCCTCGTGCGGTGCGGGAGATGCGCTCGGCTGGTTTGCGGTCACTCACCTACCGCCTGCGCACCGAGCTCGCGATCGAGGCCTGGCACTGGAATCCACGCGGTAGTTGGTCCGACAAGGCGCAGAAGCAGGGATACTGGACCTCGAGCGATGCGGACGCCTCCATCCGAATCTCCTACGGCTATCGTCTCCCGCGCCGCGGGAGCTCGATCGACCAGGCGAACGATGACGGCTATTCCCGACTCGACGACGGCGACGCTGCCACGTTCTGGAAGAGCAATCCGTACCTCGACCGGCGCTTCACCGGCGAGGACAACGCCCGGCATCCCCAGCAGGTGGTGATCGACCTCGGGAGAGAGACGCTGCTAAACGCGATCCGGCTTCGCTGGGCACATCCCTACGCAACGCGCTACGACGTGCAGTACTGGCGCGGCCGCGATGAGCTGTACAGCGATGACCCGGCGCCCGGCGCGTGGAGGACGTTCTCCGGTGGGCACGTGGAACGGGGTGGTGGTGGGGACACCACGATCAGACTCGGCGCCGCGCCCGACAGCGCGCGCTTCGTCCGCATCCGGATGCTCGAAAGCTCCGGCACCGCGCTACCGGGCGCCCGCGACCCGCGTGACAGCGCGGGCTACGCCCTCCGCGAGATCTTCGCCGGCACCCTCGACGCCGAGAACAGATTGCGCGACGTGGTGCGACATGGGCGGACCGCTCGAGGGCAGACCACCATCTACGTGTCGTCGACCGATCCCTGGCATCGCGCCGTCGATCTGGACCCGCGAGTGCAGCAGCCGGGTTTCGATCTCATCTGGGGAAGCGGTCTGACCAACGGCCTTCCCGTGCTCGTTCCCGTGGGCGTGCTCTACGACACGCCGGAGAACGCCGCCGCCGAGCTGCGTTGGCTCGCCCGGCGAGGCTACACCACGCGCGGCGTGGAGATGGGTGAGGAGCCCGATGGACAGTTCGCTGCGCCCGAGGACTATGCGGCTCTCTACCTCCAGGTCGCGGATGCCATGCACGCCGTCGACCCGGCGCTCCGTCTGGGCGGTCCGGTCTTCCAGAGTCCGGAGGTGGATGTGATGGCCTGGCCGAGGGAATCGGAACATCCCTCGTGGCTGAGCCGCTTCCTCGGCTACCTCCGTGAGCGAGGGCGCAGCCGAGACTTCGGTTTCTTCTCCTTCGAGTGGTACCCGTTCGACGACGTCTGCTCTCCCACGGCGCCCCAGCTCGCGCGCGCACCAGCGATGCTCCGCGCGGTCGTCCGTCGGCTCGAGCGCGACGGACTCGCGCGCGACATTCCCTGGGTGATCTCGGAGTACGGATACTCCGCGTTCGCCGGCCACGCCGAGGTCGAGCTGCCGGCGGCGCTGTTGAACGCCGAGATCGTCGGACAGTTCCTGACGCTGGGCGGCGACGCCGCCTTCCTCTACGGCTACGAGCCCCATGGTCTGGAACGCGAGCCCACCTGTGACGGATGGGGGAACAACACGATGCTTCTCGCGGAGTCTGGAGGTGGCCTGCAGCGCCTGCCGGCTTTCTATGCGGCTCGGCTTCTCGCTCGGGAATGGGCACAGCCGGGTGGCGGTGCGCACCGAGTCTACGACGCGACATCGGACATCGTGAACGAGATCGGCCAGCCGCTCGTCACGGCGTACGCCGTCGCCCGTCCCGACAGCTTGTGGTCGGTGCTGCTCATCAACAAGGATCCGGTGCGTGGTTGGGCCGTGCGCATTCGCTTTCAGGATGCTTCCGGCCGTCCTCTGCCCGCGCTCCATGGGCGGGCGGACCTCTTCCAGTACTCGGGCACCCAGTATGCCTGGGAGGCGGCGGGCGAGCGGGGCCACCCCACCAGGTCGCTGCCACCCGACCATCGCGTGCTGCGCGACGGCGGCGAGGAGATCGCCTTGCCGCCGTACTCGCTCTCGGTGGTGCGGCGGCGCGGCCCTTCGGACAGGGCGGGGGCAGCGACGAGTCGCTGAGGCACGGGGGTGACCGCGGGCAGAGGGTGAAACCATGCCGCAACGCTTTCCGTCCTACGGCTGTCCAATCCCGCGTCAACCCGCCCCACCCTTCTTCTCCGGCTCCATCTCATGCGTCGAAGTGCCGCGCTGCTCTGCGCGCTCGTGGCGTCGCGCCTGCTCGCTCAGCAAGCGCCAGCGCCAGCGCAGTCGTCTCGGGGGAGTGCACCCTACGATCACGGTGCAGCCCCCGAGGTACGCGCGGCGCGAGTGACGAGCGGCATCCGACTCGATGGACATCTCGACGAGCCGGCATGGGCGGCGGCGGCACCGGCAACGACGTTCACGCAGATCGACCCGGTGGATGGCGCGGCGCCGAGCAGGCAGACCGAGGTCCGGGTGCTCATCGGCGATGACGCCGTCTACATCGGCGCCCGGATGCTCGATGATCCCGCGAACATCCGGCCCCGTCTCGCGCGACGCGACGAGCCGGTGGATGGCGACATCTTCGCGGTGAGCTTCGACTCCCGCCACGACCATCTCAGCTCGTACTTCTTCCGCGTATCTGCGGGCGGCGCCCTCCGCGACGCCGTGGCCAGCAACAACGGCCAACGCCTCGACCTGTCCTGGGACGCAGTCTGGGACGCGGCCGTGTCGACCGACTCCGCAGGCTGGACCGCGGAGATCCGAATTCCTCTCTCACAGCTCCCATATAATCGGACAACCGATCCGGTCTGGGGCATCCAGTTCGAGCGCTACAGCTGGAACAAGCAGGAGCGCGATCTCTTCGCTTACACGCCGAAGACCGAGCAGGAAGGAGTCCAGCGCTATGGGCATCTCGTCGGGATCGGAGAGCTGCCCGCGCCGAGTCGTATCGAGCTGATGCCGTACGTCACGACGCGCGCGAAGTATCTGGATGTCTCTCCACTCGACCCTTTCCGCAGCCGGCACGACTACTTCGGCAATGCTGGCGCGGATCTCAAGCTGCGAGTGACGAGCAACTTCACCCTCAACGCAACGGTCAACCCCGACTTCGGCCAGGTCGAGGTGGACCCCGCCGTGGTCAACCTCTCGGCGTTCGAGACGTTCTTTCCCGAGAAGCGCCCGTTCTTCGTCGAAGGACGCGAGCTGTACAGCTTTGGTCAACTGCGCACTTTCAACAGCGGCAGCACGCCCAACCTCTTCTTTTCTCGCCGCATCGGCCGCCAGCCCCAGCGACAGCTCGACGGGGTGTCGGGATTCAACTACGTGGATACGCCGGAGCAGGCGACGATCGCCGCCGCGGGAAAACTCACCGGAAAGACCAGGGGAGGTTGGTCCACCGCCCTGCTGGAGGCCGTGACGACGAAGCAGGAGGCCCGATTCATCGACGACGCCGATGCGGCGCGCCGCACCGCGGTCGAGCCCCTGACGAATTACTTCTTGGGACGCGTGCGAAAGGAGATGCGAACGGGGAACACTCTCCTCGGCGGTCTCGTGACGGCGGTGAATCGCGACCTGGGCGACAGCGTGCTCGCCATGTCGCTGCGATCAAAAGCCTACGTCGCCGGCGTCGATCTCAATCACGCGTGGGCGGGTCAGCGCTGGCTGTTCGACGCCTCCCTCGCCGGCAGCCACGTCGCCGGCAGCGACAGCGCGATCGCGCGCACCCAAAGATCGAGCGCCCGCTACTTCCAGCGGCCGGACGCCAGAGTGCTCCGCTACGACCCGACCCGCACCGCCCTCGACGGCGTCGCCGCCCAGATCGCACTGACGAAAGCGTCCGGGCTGCACTGGCTCGGCAACGTCGCGTACCAGCACACCAGCCCGGCTTTCGAGTCGAACGACCTGGGCTTCCAGCAGTCCGCCGACCGCCGTGCGTTCTCCACCGATCTCGCGTACCAGGAGAACAAACCCGGTCGCATCTTCCGCAACTACGTCATCGCGCCGTTCACCAACCAGAGCCTGAACAGCGACGGCGATCTGACGTTCAACAACTACGCACTGCTCGTCCAGGCACTCTTCAGGAATTTTTCGGGCATCTTCCTGCGCGGCGATTACAACGTCAACTCCTACGACGATCGGCTGACGCGAGGGGGTCCCACAACCCGACAGCCCACTGGCGCGACCGGCGAGATCCAGTACTTCACCGACCAACGCAACCGCTATCTCTCCACCACCTCCCTGCGCCTCACCAACGACGAGGCGCACCAGCACAGCACCGTGCTGGGCACCGACCTCCGGGTGCAGATCACACGCACGTTCACCCTGGGCTTCAGTCCGCAGTACGTCACCCAGCACTCGCTGTCGCAGTTCATCACCCGGGTGCAGGACGCCCAGGCCGTCGCGACGTACGGCTACCATTATGTTTTCGCGCCGCTCGACTATCGCGAGCTCGGCATCGTCACCCGCGTGGACTGGACGTTCACACCGCGCCTGTCCTTTCAGCTGTTCGCCCAGCCCCTCATCGCCTCGGGCCACTTTGGCGGCACGCGCGAGCTCACGAAGCCGCGCACGTTCGACTTCCGCCCGTACACGCTGGCCGGCTTTCCCAACCTGGACTTCAACACCCGGTCGCTGCGCGGCAAT
Source organism: Gemmatimonadota bacterium (assembly GCA_030948255.1). Lineage (GTDB taxonomy): Bacteria > Gemmatimonadota > Gemmatimonadetes > Gemmatimonadales > Gemmatimonadaceae > JALZAQ01. Next base: position 4,148 of record JALZAQ010000041.1, on the reverse strand, counting down.
GCCGTTCTGCGGTGGGAGTACCACCCGGGATCGACGCTCTATCTGGTGTGGCAGCAGCAGCGCGATCAGCCCGAGAGCTTTGGCGACTTCGACCCCCGGCGCGACTATCGGGCGCTCATCTCCACGCGGCCGGACAACATCTTCGCGATCAAAGCGAGCTACTGGATCGCGCGGTAGGGGCGGCGGCGGCTCGCACGGGGGGGGAGACGCCGAGCGCCCGTCCCGCCCAGTGGGAGCTCAGTCCGCGCGAAGCGCGGTGCTCGGATCCACCCGCGTCGCCCGCCACGCCGGTAGCGCGCTCGCCGCCACAGACGCGGCGAGCAGCGCGACCGCGACGACTCCGAAGACCACTGGGTCGTTCGGCTTCGTCTCGAAGAGTAGCGAAGCCACCCACCGGCCAGCCACGAACGCGATCGCGGCTCCGAGCGCGATGCCCACCAGCGTCACCCGTACGCCCTCGGCCACGATCATGCGAAGCACATCGCCGGCCTGCGCGCCCAGCGCCATGCGCACACCCATCTCGTGGGTGCGCTGGGCGACTGTGTACGAGAGCACGCTGTAGAGTCCGACCGCAGCAACGAGCAGTGCGATCAGGCCGAAGATTCCGAACATCGTGGCCCCGAGACGCCAGGGCCGGATCTGCGGATCGATCAGATCCTGCATCGGCCGCACGTTCGCGTACGGCAGGTTGGCGGCGACGGACTGCATCGCGCGGCGCACCGCCGGCACGAGCCGCGCCGGATCACCCTCGGTGCGCGCGTACAGCACACGGAGCGGCGGAATCCTGGTCTGCTTCTGCGCGAGCGGGATGTAATACATGAGCGTCGGCTCGGCGTGCAGATCCTGGTGATGGGCATCTTCCGCGATTCCCACGACCTCACTGCACGGCACCGTGTCGCTGCCCACCTTCGCGCACTGGCCGATCGCATCGACACCGGGCCAGTAGAGACTCGCCATCCGGCTGCTGATCACCATCACCCGCGGGGAGCCCATCCGATCGGCATGGGTGAACGCGCGGCCGCGCAGGATGCGCGTGCCCATCGTCGCGAAATAGTCCGGTGTGACCGGGTTGTAGTAGGGGCCCCCGTCGGCCACCCTCGGCAGCGAATCGCGGCCAGGAATTCGAAAGCTCGTGGCCATGCTCATCCAGAAGGGCGTATTCACCGCCAGCGCCGCGTGGGCGACCCCGGGCATCACCCGCACCCGCTCGTACATGCGCTCGAACAGATCGGACGTCTGGATATCGGTGTAGCCCAGACTGCCGAGCTCCATGTGTGCCACTATGACGCGCTTCGCGTCGAAGCCGAGATCTGTGCCGCGCACACGCTGCAGACTCCGCACGAACAGCCCGGCGCCCACCAGCAGAACGATCGATAGCGCGCCCTGCGCAATGAGCAGACCGGTTCGCACACGCGACCGATGGAACGTGCCCTCGCGCGATCCGGCCTTGAGCGCGGTTGCCAGATCGGGGTGGCTCGCCTGCAGGACAGGTACGAGGCCGACCGAGAGTCCGGTGATCGCAGCCGCGAGGGCAGTGAACGCGAGCACCGGGCGATCGATCGGCGAGCCCGCCCACGCCACATTGGGCAGGAGAAAGGCGCGCACCAGACTTCCGCCCCACCGCGCGATCGCCAGACCAGCGAGCCCGCCGAGGAAAGCGAGAAGCAGGCTCTCAGTGAAGAATTGCGCCGCCAGCCGAGCTCGGCTGATGCCGAGCGCTAGGCGCAGGGCGATCTCCCGTCGCCGGCGGATGGCGCGCGCGAGCAGCAGGTTCGCGACGTTCGCGCACGCGATCAGCAGTACGATCGCTGACACACCCGTGAGCCAGGTTGCGATCCTGCTCACGCTCTCGGAGCCTCCGGTCGGACCTCGGGCCGCGATGACCGAACCAGTCAGCACTTTCGCTTTCGGGTCCGCCTGCTCGTCGGCGGCGTGCATGCGGCGAAATGCCGTCGTGAGCTGCGCCTCGGCTTGCGCCTCGCTTGCACGCGCGCGCAGATGCCCGACCGTGCGCAGCCAGAAACTGGTTCGCGCTTTGTACCAGTCGTCGGAAAAATCGACGCCGCCCGCGCTCATCGGTACCCAGACGTCCACCGACTCGAGGTCCACTCCCGTGAATCCCCGTGGCGCCACGCCGACGACTGTGTACGTGCGAGTGCCGATGCGCAGTGTCTTGCCGAGGGCACTCCGCTCGCCATGAAAGTGGCGCTCCCAGAACTCGTGCCCCAGCACCACCACTGGCACACCGTCAGGCAGCCGATCCTCATCCTCCGCGAAAAACCGCCCAACCTCGGCCCGCACGCCGAGAGCGCGGATGAAGCTCGCCGTCGCGAGCGTGCCCCGGAGCTGCTCGGCCTCGATGCCCCGCCCGAGCGTCATCCGGGTTGTGAAGAACGCTCCGAAATGGTCGAACGCCGGCGCACCATCACGGAAGCCCAGGAAGTCGGGATAGCTCGTCACATCCTGGGTGTAGCTGCCGAAGACCGGAGAGGTCTGCGTCATGTACACGCGCTTCACCCGCCCCGCATCGGCGATGTGCTCGGGAGGACGAAGGAGCAGCCGATCCACGATCCCGAACATCGTCGCGTTCGCCCCCGTGCCGACGCCGAGGGTGAGAATCACCGCGATCGCGAAGCCGGGTTGGTTCCTGAGCCCGCGGGTGGCGTACCGCAAATCCTGCCACACACCGCTCCAGCGCTCCACCCGGCGCTCCCTGACGAGTCGCTCCCGGTCGATTCGCGCCAATCCTTCTCTGGTGCGTTGTACGTCACCGAAGCGCCGATGCGTCTCGTGGCGCGCCTCCTCCTCGGTCATCCCGAGCGCTATCAGCTCGCGCATACTCATCTCGAGGTGGAACGCGAGCTCCGCGTCCACGTCGCCTTCGATCGTCCGCTCGGGCGGCACCGCCCGAAAGAATCGCCGGAGCCCCGGGATGTTGGCCATCGATGCCTCGTGCGCTCAGGTGGTGCGCAGCACTTTGAAAACGGCTTCGGCGTAGAGGGTCCAATGCGCCGTCTTCACCCGGAGCTGCTTTCGACCCGCGGCCGTGAGCTGATAGTACTTGGCTCGGCGATTGGTCTCCGAAAGCCCCCATTCCGCTTCGATCCAGCCGCGCTTCTCCATCCGGTGGAGCGCGGTGTACAGCGCCCCCTCCTCGATCCGCAGCGTGTCGCCCGTGGTCTGACCAATCCAGCGGGCTACCGCATACCCATGCCTCGGACCCCAGGTCAGCGTCTTCAGGATCAGAACGTCCAGCGTGCCCTGCAGCAGCTCCAGATCGGAGGCCATCGCCCATTCCCCTCAAGGGTTCATGGGAACACTGCTACGACAGCCTCCCAGCGTCAATGGTTGCCGTCATCGCCGAGCGCTCGCTATATCCCCCGAGTCCCGGCGCCAGGATGGTCGCTGTGACCCGCACCCTGACAGGAGATTCGCCTCCGTGCCCGATGTCGAGAGCGTCCGACTCGAGGAGGACGCCCAGCGCTCCCGAAACTGGAAGCGCTGGGGACCCTATCTCTCCGAGCGCCAGTGGGGGACGGTGCGCGAGGACTACTCGGCGGACGGGCGCTGCTGGGAGTACTTCCCGCACGACCACGCCCGCAGTCGCGCCTACCGGTGGGGTGAGGATGGTCTGCTCGGCATCTGCGACCGCGAGTGCCGACTCTGCTTCGCGATCGCGCTCTGGAACGGGCGCGATCCGATCCTGAAGGAGCGACTCTTCGGTCTCACCGGTCCGGAAGGCAATCACGGCGAGGATGTGAAGGAGTGCTACTTCTTCCTCGACTCCACGCCCACGCACTCCTACATGCGGGCGCTCTACAAGTACCCGCAGGCGGAGTTCCCGTACGCGACGCTGGTCGCCGAAAACAGGAGGCGGACCCGCCGCGATCGGGAGTTCGAGCTCGTGGACAGCGGCATCTTCGACGGGGATCGCTACTTCGACGTCCTGGTGGAGTACGCGAAGGCGGCTCCGGACGACATCCTCGTGCGCGTGCACATCGCCAATCGCTCGCCCGACCCGGCCCCGATCGAGCTTCTCCCCACCCTTTGGTACCGCAACACGTGGTCGTGCGGCCGCCAGGGTGACGGCTACTGGGCGAAGCCGCGGATCAGCGCGGCGCCGGCCGGCGCCGCGGCGCTGATCGCCG
>JALZAQ010000040.1 GCA_030948255.1 Gemmatimonadota bacterium | reverse complement strand
TCGGCCAGCAGTCCGGTCTTTCCGCTGAGGACGATCGGCTCACCGAACCAGCCCCGCGCGATGATCTCCGGAACGTGATAGTAGCCGGCGTACTGCCTCGCATTGTAGGGCGGGTCGATGTAGAGCAGATCGACCGCCTGGAGGGCGCGAGCGACGCGGGCCGCATCATCGCGATGGGCGCTCGAGCCGGGAACGCCTGCGGTGGGGAGGCGCGGAGAGAGAGACAGCGGCTTGAGGGCGTTGGGCTGCCAGCTCTTGATGTAGGCGGCGTAGACTCCGGCCGTGTTCGCCACCCGGTCCGCGGCCTCGAGCAGGGCGGCGAGCAGGATGAAAAAGGCATCGTCGCCAATGAGGCCCGCGGTGCGCCAACGATGGAGCGCCGAGCGAACAGCGTCGATGCGAGCGGCGTTCTCGGGGGTGAAGTACATACGTCCTCCGCCCGGCGCGAAGTGCGCGCTGATGAACGCCGGATCCGGATCGAGCCAGCTGGACAGGAATTCCGCGACCTCCGCCAGCGCGCCGCCCCCTCCACCCCTACCGCGCGCGGCGACGCGGCGGCGAAAGGTCGGCGACCGGAGCGCGCGACGCAGCTCGGGCTCCCGCGCGCGCAGCTCGGCGAACGCCGGTGGCCGGCGCGCCACCACGTACGCGCGCTGGTAGACGTAGGAGTACGTCATGATGTCGCTGCACCCGACCCGCCATCCGCGCTCCTTGAGCGCGCATCCCACGGAGGCCGTGCCGGCGAAGGCGTCGTGGACCGTGCCGGCGGGGAGCCTCAGCCGGTCGATCGCGTCGAGGATGAAGGGAAGGAGGCGGGTCTTGTTGCCGATGTAGCGCATCGATGGCGGCGAGCGACGGCTATTCCGACGCTCGACCGCGACCCCCGTCAGGGCGTCGCGGTAGCCGGAATGGTGAAGCGGTACTGCGCGTCGACGGCGGCCGCCGCCGCGTTGGCGATGATGGTGTGGCCCGCCGCGGACGGGTGAACGCCGTCCAGAGTGATGTTCGGTCCGAAGGGCAGCACCGAGCCGAGGAACGTGGCGATGCTGAAGGGCGCCTTCGGCAGGCCGTAGAGAACCTGGAGCTTGAAGAACGCGTAGCCGTTGGCGGTGGCGAGCGACTGGATGTGTGCGTTCATCGCCGCGAGTTGCGCATTGACGGCCGCCGCATCGGCGGGGGTAAGCACGAAGTCGACGGTTCCCGGAGAGTCGGCGCAACTCAGCACCGGCCGAGGCTTGCCGGTGGCAGCGGCGATCTGAGCCGCCCCAAGAACCGGTGGAAGCTTGTAGGGAAGAAAAAGGAGGTTCTGCGCACTTGCACCCGCGCAGTCGCTGCTGACGTTGACGTAGAATCCGTTCGCGAACGCCAGACTATCCGCAAAGATCTCGCTGCCGCGGCGGGTGCCCGGAAAGGAGGCTATGTCATCCACCAGTCCGACGAGAAGCCCCTTGGCGCGGGTGGACTTCACACTGTCGATGATCGCGTCGTAATACTTGTAGAAGGTGTCGACGGGGGTAATGGTGAGATTCGGAACAACCAGTCCTGCGTCGGCACCGAGCAATTCATTCGCCCCGAGCTCCACGGAGACGAACGTCGGCTGCTGCGCCTTCATGGCCGACGTCTGCGTCTGGCCGGGAAGGAGAACCCGGCGGTACAGCTGCCCGGCGGCGCGGCTGATACGCGTGGCGACCGCGATCTCCGGCGTCACCGTGAGCGCCGTCTGTGCCGTCGCTCCGTCGAGGGCGACGTTGTTGGTGGGGAGGGCGATCCCGGTGTAGTTGGGCGCGCAGGTCAGATCGTTCTGACTCGCCGCGACCCCGTCCAGACGGATCTGCAGCTGGAGCGGAGCGATCAGCGGAGGATTGCATCCGGGTGCTTGGATAAGCGGGATGCTGTAGCTCGCGTTCGCGAGGCGCGCGAGCTGGGCGGTCCAGGAGTGCTGTTGCCCGACGTAGACCACGCCGTCGGACATGGTGCCCTGGCTGATGCTCGTTCCGATCGAGACATAGGTCGCGAAATCGGAGCGCCCAACCGGCCCGATGCTCTCCTTGTTGTCCGAACATGCGGCAATCGCGATCGCCGAGGCGCACGCGGTGAGCGCCCTTCTTCGGGTCATGGCTTCTCCAAACTCGTGACATGGGGAGGAACAGGGGCGCCGAACAGGAGCTGGAACGGCAGCGGCGTACATTATAGGAAGCCCGGCCTCACAGCGCGAGGGGTCGCACCTCTCGAGCCGGCCGGAAGGTGGCCCAGCCGAGACGGCGGATCTCCTCCCCATGCTCGTCGAGCAGCGGAGGGGGGAGGCGTACCGAGCCCGGGAGGGAGGGGGCAATCCCCGTCAGCGGAGAACACTCCACTTCTTCCAACGCCTCGAGAACGCCCTTGACCACTCCGCACGGGACAGCCGCATCGGAGAGCAGCGCGATCCACATCGCTGCCGGGCGCTCGGCGAGCCGCGCCGCCACGGCCGACACGACGCGCGAGCGCTGCCGCACGCGCCCTTCATTGGAGGACAGCTCGGGATCCGCCGCCAGCTCCCGGAGCTCCAGCGCCTCCGCGAAACGCGCCCACTGAGCATCGCTGCCGACCGCGACGACGATCGGGCGGTCGGCGGCATCGAACAGCTGGTAGGGCACCAGATTCGGATGGGCGTTTCCCCACCGCTTCGCGTCCGAGCCGGTGACGAGTGCGCTCTGCGCGACGTTGAGCAGCGCCGCGGCGGCGCTGTCCGCCAACGAGATCGTGACGTGCGCTCCCTGCCCGGTTCGGTCGCGCTTCAGCAAGGCGGCGAGGATCGCGGCGCACGCGTCCTTTCCCGCCAGCACATCGGCGATCGCCACCCCGGCCCTCATCGGCCGTCCATCACTCTCGCCGGTGATCGCCATCCATCCCCGCTCCGCCTGGACGACCACGTCGTAGCCCGGCCGAGTGCTGCCCGCGCCGAATCCCGTGATCGTGCACCAGACGAGACGAGGATGGCGATCGCGCAAGTTGTCCGCCCCGAGACCGCGCCGCTCGAGCGCGCCGGGGAGAAAGTTCTCCACCACGACATCGGCCTCGGCCGCGAGTTGGTCGAGGAGCGCGCGATCCTCGGGCCGGTCGAAGTCGACGGCGAGAGACTTCTTGTTTCGGTTGATGCTGAGGAAGTAGGAGCTTTCCCCTCGGCCGTCAAAGGGCGGACCCCAGCCGCGGGTCTCATCGCCCGTCCCCACCCGCTCGGCTTTGATGACGTCGGCCCCCATGTCGCCAAGCATCATGGTACAGAGAGGGCCGGCGAGTACTCGGGAGAGATCCAGCACGCGGAGGCCGGAAAGGCTTGATATGTCGCTCATATGTCGCGTTTATGATGCTATAGTGATTTAAATGGATAAAGCGACCACGATCGACCGTCCCCTCGGCGCGGCATTCCGGGGCATACGGTGTTCACTTGCGTAGCTTCCGAATAATCATATACTTACCGTCGCAAAAACCTGGGACCCGGCCGGAGTCCGAAAGTAGCGCCGCGGAGGGTCCCCTTCAATGGATGTGGGGCCTTGGCCCCACCCTCGACTGCGCCAAGGGGGCGCGGACCACACATGGTGGATAAGCCGCAGGCTGCCGTACAGGAGATCAAGCCGATCGAAGTCGGCGCGACTCCTCCCCCTCCTCCCAAGCGACATCCCGGACACCGGAACACCGACGTCCGCGACACCGTCGCCGAGATGGCAGCCCGGGCGCAGGAGATCAGTCAGGAGGCGGGCAGCAAGGTGGCACAGGCGATGAAGGACGTGATCGGAGCCGCTGCGGGTCTCGCCGGCTTCGCGGTCGAGAGCGCGCGCGACCTCGTGCAGTACATGGTGCGCCGGGGTCAGATGACGCAGGACGAGGCGGACAAGCTCATGCGCGAGGCGGAAGAGGCGCATTCCAAGAAGAAGCCCACCGCTTCCGCCGAGCCGAAGAGGGCGGCCGCGCCCGCGGCGGCTGCGAAGTCACCCGCCAAGCCCGCATTAAAACCCGCCCCGAAAGTTCCGCTCAAAGCGCGGGCGCGGCCCGCGCCCAAAGCTGTCGCCAAGGCGGTCGCGAAGCCGGCCAAGGCTGCCGCCAAGCCGGCCCCGAAGAAAAAGGCGTCTCCCCACGCGCGCTCGAAATCTCCCGCCAAGAAAGCGGCCGGAAAGAAGAAGCGCTGAGCGCGCGGCTGCCCTCTGCTTTTGTGAAGGAGCGCGCCGAGCGCTCCTTTCATCTATATCCCATGTCCATGTCGGTCCCACCGGTCCTCTTCCTCGCGATGCCGTGCGCCAGGTGACGGCTCGCGCTCCGACGCGCATCGATTTCGGCGGGGGGTGGACCGACGTCCCGCCCTATCCCAGCGAGCAGGGGGGTTGTGTCTGCAACATCGCCATCTCGCGGTACGCGTCGGTCCGTCTGTCCACCGGCGCCGCCGGCCTCGACCGAGCCGATGACGGAGACGGCGCGCTGCCCGCCGCCGCGCTTCGACACGCCCGCCTCGATGGCGTGTCCATTGCCCTCGACTCCGATTTTCCCGTCGGTGCAGGGCTCGGAGGATCGAGCGCGGCCGGCGTCGCGATCGCGGCCGCCATCGCGCGCTGGCGCGGCGAGTCGCTCGAGCGGACTGCGCTCGCGGAGCGGAGCCGCGAAGTGGAGGTGGAAGAGCTCGGCATCGCAGGGGGACGACAGGACCATTACGCGGCCGCGTTCGGCGGCGCTCTCGGGCTTTGGTTCGGTGAGTCCGTCACGGTGCGCCAGCTCGACCTCGACAGCGACGTTCTCGCCCGCCTCGAGCGACGCTGCGTGGTGGGTTACACCGGCCGGTCACGTCTCTCGGGCGAGACGATCACCGCCGTTCTCGATGCCTACCGGGATCGGGAGCCGCGGGTGACGGGGGCACTCGCCCGCATGCGGACGCTGGCTCAGGAGATGATCATGGCGCTGGAGCTCGGCTCGCTCGACGATCTGGGCGCGCTCGTGGATGAGCACTGGGAGCATCAACGCTCGCTTCATCCGACGATCGAGACGCCGGAGATCGAGCGCGTGCTGGCACTCGCGCGCCAGTCGGGTGGCATCGGCGGGAAAGCGCTCGGCGCGTCGGGAGGGGGCTGCGTGCTCGTGATCGCCGGCGAGGGACGCGAGCACGACGTCCGCGACAGCGTGGCGGCGACGTCGCAGCTGCTTCCTTTCTCCATCGACAGCGACGGTGTGTGGTGCGCGGCTGACGAGACGGCTGCCTGATGGCGCAGCTCACGCACGAGCAGTACGATGCCCTCGAGCGGGCGATCATCGATGGCCGGCGCATCTCCGTGCACCGTCGCGGAACGGAGTTCGTCGTCGTCCCTCTGGCGCTGCAGCTGCGAGAGGGACGGGAGACAATCGAGACGCGACATCCCACCACCGGCGAATCGTTGCGTTTCTTTCTCGACGATGTGGAGTCCGTCGATGTCTTCTGATCAGCGGCCGCTCGTCGCCGTCTACGCCGACGAATCCTGCCTCGGCAACGGACGGGAGGGGAGCAACCCCGGCGGGGCGGCGGGGCTCATCCAGATCTTCAGAACCGGCCAGCCCCGGCCGCTCGAGCGCGACTACTGGCTCTCCGAGCCGGCCACGACGAACAACCGGATGGCCCTCCGCTCGGCCATCGAGGCGTTCCGCATCCTGTCGGCGCGAAAGGAGAGCCAGCGCTCGCGCGTCCTCTTCACGAGCGATTCGACCTATCTGGTTGCCGGCATGACGGAGTGGATGGCGGGCTGGATCAGTCGCGGGTGGCGCAGACGAACCGGGACGCTGGAGAACATCGCACTCTGGCAGGAGCTGCACGCGGCCGCGAACGCGCACGAGCACTCCTGGCGCTGGGTGAAGGGTCACGCGGTGCACGTCCAGAACAGCTACGCCGATTATCTCGCGACCCGGGCGGCGCGGGAGCAGACCAGCTCCAGCGGCGCGGTCGAATCCGGATTCGAGGCCTGGCTGGCGGCGGAGAGAGCTCGTGGCCGACATCGCGGCGATCCCGATGGTGCCCCGGATCCGGCGCGCTTCCGCCCCGGATGCAGCGCCCGCGCCAACATCGCGCCCTCGCTCTTCTGACGCACGCTTGCAGCGGCAGCGGCCCCGACCTTGCGCATCGGCCACCGCGCGCGCACCTAATAGTCGGTCGCAGCCGCAGGTCGATCGCGGCTCATATGCACACCCGCATGGAACGGACATGGACGAGCTCGATCGCCTCTTCCGCCGGATGGTTCAGAACATCCGCAGCGGCTATCCCGAGTATCTGACGCAGCCTTTCGAGGTCGCGGAGACCTACCAGCACCTCGTTCCCTATCGGCACAATCGGCGCGAGCTCGAGATCGAGACCAACCAGGACTACGAGTTCGCCCTCTGTCAGATGCTCTCCGGCGAGCGAGGCTATCTGGTGGGCGACGCGGCGATGCAGGAGAAGATCCGCCGTGAGATCGCGTCATCCAATCCGAACACGGGAGTCTTCCGCGAGTTCGCGGCCTCGCGTGTGAGTCTGGCACCGGACGCAGGGCAGGTCGCGGAGCGGCTCTCCGCCGAGCCGGCATCGATTCGTGCCGCTGCTCCCCCCGTCGTGGGAGGGCCCGTCGCGAAGCCGACGCGCCCGCGTCCCTCCTCGCCTGTCGTGCCGGACGCCCGCTCGCCATCGTCTCCCACGTTGCCCCTTCCCGCTGTCTCGGCGGCGGCGCCCGCCCCACCGAGCGCGGCTGCGGCTCGCGGGGCGCCCTCGACCTCCACCGGCCCGGTCGCCGCGCCCCGAGCCGCGTCCACCGAGCGAGTCGCACCCGCGCACGCCGTGAGCGGAGATCCGTCCACGCGCTGTCATTACTGCGACGGCTCCCTGCCGCAGGATCGCCGAGCCACCTTCTGTCCCCACTGCGGACAGAATCTCACGGTTCAGCGTTGCCCGGCGTGCGGAGCGGAGCTCGAGGTGAACTGGAAGTTCTGCATCACTTGCGGACGGAGCGTCGCACCGGCGGACGCCGAGTAGGTCGAGCGTGCCCAGGCTGGCCGTGATCGCGGGCGACGGCATCGGGCCCGAGGTCGTCTCAGAAGCGCTCAAGGTCCTCGACGCGGTCGAGCAGGCGTTCCACCCCGGCATCACCGTGGACCCACTGCCCTGGGGAGCGGACCGCTTTCTGGCGACCGGGGTCACCCTTCCCGCGGGAGAGATGGCTCGCCTGGGCTCCGAATACGATGCGATTTTCGTCGGCGCGCTCGGAGATCCGCGCGTGCCGGGCAACGAGCACGCGCGCGACATCCTCCTCGGCATGCGCTTCCAGCTCGACCTCTACGTCAACGAGCGCCCCGCGCGTTTGCTCGATGATCGCCTCACGCCGCTCAAGGGGAAAACGGCGCGCGACCTCGATCTCGTGATCTTCCGCGAGAATACCGAAGGGCTCTACGTGTCGATCGGCGGCATCTTCAAGCAGGGAACCCCGGACGAGATCGCGATCGCGGAGGAGCTGAACACCAGGCGCGGCGTCGAGCGGATCGTTCGCCATGCCTTCGGGTGGGCGCGGCAGTACGGGCGCACCCGCGTGACGATGGCGGACAAGGCCAACGCCATTCCCGCGCATCAGCTCTGGCGCCGCGTGTTCGAGGAGGTGGGCCGCGAGTTTCCGGAGATCACCGCCGACACGCGCTACATCGACGCGATGGCGATGGACCTGATCCGCACCCCCGAGTCCTTCCAGGTCATCGTCACCGGAAATCTCTTCGGCGACATCCTCTCCGATCTCGCGTCGATGCTCGTCGGCGGATTGGGAGTCGCGCCGAGTGCCAACCGTCATCCGGGGCGCATCGCCATGTTCGAGCCGGTGCACGGGAGCGCTCCGTCCCTCGCAGGCCGGGACGCGGCGAACCCGATGGCCGCGATCCTCACCCTCTCCATGATGCTGGAGACGCTCGGGGCGCCCGACGCGGCGACCGCGGTGGACCGAGCCGTCCGCGCCGCCATCGCGCAGAACATCACCACCGCCGACCTGGGCGGTTCGCGTGGCACGCGCGCGGTCGGGGACTGGATCGCTGGACAGGTGCGGCGGTAAGGCATCCGCGCCGCCCTTTCTATTGTCCGCCCTTCCCCCCCAGGCCATCTTTCGGGTCTCACATGTGCGCCCGCACTCGCTCCCGGAAGCATCGTGCACACTCAGGGCTCGGATCGCGACATTGTCTTTCTCTCGGGCGTCAGGACGCCCTTCGGCACCTTTGGCGGCACGCTCAAGGACTTCAGCGCGGTGGACCTCACCGTGCACGCCGCCACCGCCGCGCTCGAGCGCTCGGGGGTCGAGCCGGGCGAGGTGCAGCACTCGGTCTTCGGCAACGTTCTCCAGTCCACGGCCGACACGATCTATTTCGCGCGCCACGTCGGGCTGCGCTCCGGCTTACCGATCGAGGTGCCTGGCCTCACGGTCAATCGGTTGTGCGGCTCCGGCTTCCAGGCGGTCGTGAGCGGCGCGATGGAAATCCTGCTCGGCGAAGCCGAGGTCTGTCTGGTGGGCGGCGGGGAGTCGATGTCGCAGGCCCCGCACGTCGCTCGCGGACTTCGCTGGGGAACTCCGCTCGGCAAGAATCCGCCGCTCGAGGACTCGCTCTGGGAATCACTTCGCGATCCCGTGGCTGGCTGCTCGATGGCCGAGACGGCCGAGAACCTCGCCGAGCAATACCATCTCGACCGTGGCTGCGTGGACGCCTTCGCGCTGCGCTCGCAGCAGCTCGCCCGCGATGCCTGGAGCGCCGGCGCGTTTCGCGATGAGGTGGTCGGCATCCAGGTCAAGAATCCGAAGACCCGGCAGATGGAGGAGTTCGCGCGCGATGAGCACATGCGTCCGGACACCACCGCGGCGGGGCTCGAGAAGCTCAGGCCGGTCTTTCGCCAGAACGGGGTCGTCACGGCGGGCAATGCATCCGGGATCGGTGATGGCGCGGGCGCGCTGGTGATCGCGAGCGCCGAGTTCGCGAAGAAGAAGGCGCGAAAGCCGCTCGCCCGACTCGTGTCGTGGGGGACAGCCGGAGTCGATCCGAAGATCATGGGCATCGGGCCGGTGCCGGCAACGCGCATCGCGCTCGCGAAGGCGGGGATGACGCTCGATCAGATGGATCTGATCGAGGTGAACGAGGCCTTTGCTCCGCAGGCCTGCGCCGTCGAGCGCGAGCTCGGAATTGACCGGGAGAAGCTCAACACCGAGGGCGGGGCGATCGCGTTGAGCCACCCTCTCGCCGCTTCGGGCGCGCGCATCACCGCGCATCTGATCCACGCGCTCCGCCGCTCCGGTAAGCGCTACGGACTGGGCAGCGCGTGCATCGGAGGCGGTCAGGGCATCGCCCTGATCGTGGAATCGCTCGGTTAGTCACCGGCCAAACCGAAGAGAGGCGTCATGACAGTTCTGCCCACACGCTCCGCGCGCCACGGCGCCGCTCTGCTCGTCGCCATCCTTCTCGGAGGCTGCGCGAGCGGTGGAGGTGGCGGCGGCTCGACGAGCGCCCCTCGGCCGGGCGGCGCGGCCACGCCGGCCGGCTCGCCCGACTCTCCTCAGCCGAGCAGGATCAACTCGTCCTGGCCACTGAAGACGCGAGAGCACGTGGACCTCTGGCTCCACGCGTTCGCGCTGGTCCAGGATGATACCACCCGGGTTCCGCTGTTCGCGCGCGGCTACCGGGAGCAGATGACGGTGCTCAAGAACCGGGGAAGCATCCTGACCCAGCTCGACGTGAACCGCGACAAGCTCCACGCCCGCTTCGCCGTGAACCGGACGCTCACGAATGCGCACTTTCTCGCGCTCTATTTCGGGAGCTGGGACGAGCTGGAGCAGGCCATCCAGATCTTCCTCGACGCCAGCGGGGATCCGCGCAACGCCCGCTCGCAACAGAACCAGATCATCATCCAGATCTTCGCGGGAACGTTCCAGACGGCCGCCGACCGCGATTGGCTGCGCCTCTTCACGCAGGCGGTGAGGGACGAGCAGCAGAAGTTCTACCATCAGTACTGGATCCAGCGCCAGCGTGAGCTCACCCCGGTGTTCGTGCGGGTGGATTCGCTCTGGGAGCAGTCGTATCTGCCGAAGCTTCGTGGCTTCCTCAACAACACCCAGCTGGCGGCCGGAAGCTTCACTCTCTCGCTGCCGCTCGACGGAGAAGGTCGCACGATCACCGACAGCAAGCAGCAGAACATCATCGTCACCTCGTTTCCCTCGGCGCCGGAGAACGCGGTCGAGGCGATCTACGTGTTCGCGCACGAAGCCATCGGCAACCTGGCCGGCCAGGCGGTGAATGACAACACGACTCCGACCGAGAAGCGCGAGGGGGCGAGCGATCGCTACACCAGCGCCGCGCAGGTCGTGGGCGGTGCGCTGCTGCTCCGCCGCGCACTCCCGACCCTCGCCGACGGCTACGCGCGCTACTACCTGCGCTCCGCGAATCTTCCCGATTCAGGCGGGGATCTCCTGGCTGCGCTGGAGCGCGCCTTCCCCCTTCCCGAGGCGATCCGCGCGGCCATGTCGCGCCAGCTCGACGTCGTGCTCGGAGGGATCTAGCTGACGGCCGTGCTCGACGATCGCTCCCCTCCCGGGCCGACCGCCCCATCGGCCGACCTCGCGACGTCGCCAGCTCCCGGCCCGGCGACGCCGATCGAGAGAGCAGCGCTGGATCGCGTGCTTGCGCGCGCGGCCCAGCTCCAGGCGGGCGAGAGCGATCCCGGCGAGGCCGTGCTCACCGAGTCACAGCTGCTCGAGGTTGGCCGCGAGGTGGGACTCGCCGATCGCCACATCCGCCAGGCGTTGGCAGAGGAGCGCACGCGGGTCGCGGTTCCGGAGGAGAGCGGCGTTGCGGCGCGCCTCTTCGGGCCGGCGACCGTTCATGCCACGCGCACCGTGCCGGGAAGCGCCCAGACGGTGCTGGCGGCGCTCGACGAGTGGATGAGCCGTGAGGAGTGTCTCTCGGTGAAGCGGCGCTTCGCCGACAGGATTCTCTGGGAGCCGAGACCGGGACTCTTCTCGGATATGCGGCGGAGGCTCAAGGTCGGTGGGCGCGGCTATCACCTCTCGCGCGCTCAGGAGGTGGCGGCCACGACCATCCCGGTCGATCGCGAGCGGGTGCTGGTGCGGCTGGAGGCCGACCTCTCCAACGTTCGACAGCAGCACCTCCTGGGTGGTGGCGTCGCCGCGACCTCCGGCGTATTCGCCACCGGCGTGGGCATCACCCTCGGAGTGACCGCCGCCGTGGCGCTGCTCCCGGCAGCGACGGCGATCGTGGCCGGCATTCTCATCTCGCGCCGGCATGGTCCGACTGTGACCCGCGCTCAGCTCGCACTCGAGCAGGTGCTCGACCGACTCGAGCGCGGCGAGATGCCGCGCTCCCCCCTTCTCTCCGCTCTCGACGCGACGGCGCGACTCATCTCGTAGCGCTCGCGCCGGATCCTCTCACCGACCTCCCATGCCCGACATCCAATCCGTAGGTGTCCTCGGCGCCGGCCTCATGGGCTCCGGCATCGCCCAGGTGGCGGCGCAAGCGGGCTTCGCCACGATCGTTCGGGAGGTCTCCGACACGGCCGTCCAGCGCGGCCGAGCGGCGATCGAGAAGCAGTTGGGCAAGGCGATCGAGAAGGGGAAGCTCACCGCCGAGCAGAAGGACGCCACACTCGGCCGCCTCACCTTCACGACCTCGGTCGCGGAGCTCGCCCACTGCGACATCGTGATCGAGGCGGTGGTCGAGGACCTGGAGTTGAAGAACTCGATCTGGAGGGAGCTGGATGGACTCTGCCCCGCGCACACCATCCTGGCTTCCAATACCTCCAGCCTCACCATCGCGGCGATGGCGGCAGCCACAGCCCGCCCCGACCGGATGGTCGGGCTCCACTTCTTCAACCCGGTGCCGGTGATGAAGCTGGTGGAGGTCGTGCGGACGGTCACGACGAGCGCCGAGACCTTCGACCGCGCGTTCGCGTTCGCGAAGAAGCTCGGGAAGGAGCCGATCGCCGCCAAGGACAACTCCGGCTTCGTCGTCAATCTCCTTCTCGTTCCTTATCTGATCGACGCGATCACCCAGCTCGAGCATGGCGTGGCATCGGTCGAGGACATCGACAAGGGAATGCAGCTTGGCACCGGGCATCCCATGGGGCCGTTCACGCTGCTCGATTTCGTGGGGCTCGACACGACGTTCAAGATCGCAGAGATCATGTTCGACGAGTACCGCGAGAAGCGGTACGCGCCGCCGCCGCTGCTCAAGAGGATGGTCCTCGCCGGCATGTACGGCCGGAAGTCAGGCAAGGGCTTCTACGACTACACCGTGGATCCGCCGCGGGTCAACTCTCTGGGACTCTGACATGGACCGACGCTTCGCCCTGCTGTCTCTCGCGCTTCTGGTCCAATCGGGCTCCTGCGTCTCGGCGCGCCGGATCGACGAGGCCGTGCCAGGAGCGCTTCAGTTCTCCTTTCCCGACTCGGCGCGGTACGTTCTCGATGCGGCGGCGTACGCGATCACCGATGAGGGATTGTCGATCACGCAGAAGGACGCCACACGGATGCTGGTCGAGAGCGGATTCGTGGACATCGGGACGCTGAGAGCGCGCTCCGATCGCTCCGCCTATACGGGACCGGACAGAATGATCAAGTTCCGCTTCCGCACGCGCACCACCTTCGGCGCCACGATTCTGGTCGGCGAGGCGGTGTATCGTCCGAACGAGAACGCCGGGCGAGCGGGAGAACGGATGGTGCCCGAGAGCCATGCCGCACGCGAGGTGCTGACGAGGATGTTCGCCGGGGTGGGCACCCGTCTGAGCGACGAGCGGGCGAGGCGGTCACAGCCCCCTCCCCAGGCGCGCCCGCCGGGCGCGATGTAGGACGCGTGCGGCCGGACGGCTTTCGCGGCGTCTTTCGCGACGACATGCTCGCGCGCGCCGCCTATGCGGAAGGCGCGGGGATCGCGCGCCGCATCCCGTCCGCGGTGGCGGTGCCGTTCGATCGCAATGACGCCGCCGAGCTGGTGAGGTGGGCGGGGCTCAGCGAGACGCCGCTCGTACCGCGCGGCTCCGGCAGTGGCATGGCCGGCGGCGCCGTCGGCGGCGGAGTGGTGGTGGACGTGAGCCGCTTCGACTGGATGGGCGACGTGATCGGGCAGAGCATCCGGGTAGGGGCGGGCGCTCTGCGTGGCGCCGTGAACGACCGGGTCCGTCCGAGCGGCCTGCGCTTCCCGGTCGATCCGTCGAGCGGCGCCTTCTGCACCATCGGCGGGATGACGGCCACCAACGCTGCCGGCGCGCACTCCCTGCGCTTCGGTGCGATGCGACGCTGGGTGAGGTCCATCGGCTGCGTGTTCGAGGACGGCTCGCACGCGATCGTGGAGCGGGGCGCGCCCGCACCGGTGCAGGTTCCAGCCATCCGCCGCTTTCTCACCGACCTGTTGCCCGCGATCCGGAGCCAGCCGCTCGAGCTGCTCTCCCACCCTGGAGTGAAGAAGGACTCCTCCGGCTACGCCCTTCGCGACGTCGCACGGTCGGGCGATCTGGTGGATCTGCTCGTCGGAAGTGAGGGAACGCTGGCACTCATCCTCGACGTCGAGCTCGCTCTCACCGCAGTCCCGCGGGCGACGAGCAGTCTGCTCGTCATGTTCTCGTCTCTCGAGGCGGCGGTGGATGGAGCGCTCATCGCGCGTGAGGGGATGGCCAGCGCCTGCGAGCTGCTCGATCGCACCTTCCTGGACGTGGCGGGCTCCGGTGCGAACGGGCAGAGTCTCGTATCGGGAGCAGCCGAGGCGGTTCTCCTGATCGAGGTCGAGGCGGAGAGCATCGGCGAGGCGGCAGCGCGTGTCGGCGCCCTGGCGAGCGAGATGGCGCGAGTGGGCGCGACCGAGATCCGGACGGCGATCGACGCCGATGCCGAGGTCGCCCTCTGGTCGCTGCGGCATGCCGCGAGCCCGATCCTCTCCCGTCTCGGCCCGTCGCTCAGGTCCATGCAGTTCATCGAGGATGGCGCGTTCCCTCCGGATCGTCTGGCGGAGTACGTCCGGGGAGTGCGACGGGCGCTCGCATCGCGGGACATACCCGGCGTGATCTTCGGCCACGCGGGTGACGCGCACGTCCACGTCAACCCGCTCATCGACGTCTGCCGCAGCGGCTGGCGGCAGAGCGTGATCGATCTCCTGGACGAGGTATCGGAGCTCACCGGGCGACTGGGCGGCACGCTGGCAGGGGAGCACGGCGATGGCCGTCTTCGGACGCCGCTGCTCGAGCGGACCTGGTCACGCGAGGCGCGAGAGCTGTTCGCGCGGGTGAAGAGCTGCTTCGATCCCCGAAGGATCTTCAATCCGGGCGTGAAGGTGCCGCTGGACGGACAGCCGTCGGTCGAGGACATCAAGTACGACCCCGCGCTTCCCTCCCTGCCGCCGGCCGCTCGCGCCGCGCTCGATCTCGTGGAGCGCGAGCGGTGCTACGATCGCTTCCGCCTGTCGCTGGTGGACGGCGCGACATAATCTTGTGCCGCGGGGCGAGCCCGACGCCGCTCCCCTCCTTCCCGTCTCACCCGGTTCGTCTCCATGCCGCTCTCCCGGTCGCAGCTCCACTTCGAGCCTCGCGTTTCGCTGCTCGCCCGCCCGCTCTTCGCCGAGCCCGGTCATCTTCCGGTGCACTGGATGGGGGAGAGCACCGATGGCGAGCGGCTGGCGGAGTTCGCCGGACGGCTCTGCTACATGAGCCAGAAGAATCCGGCCGGCCGGTCGACACGCGAGTATCTGGAGAACATCAAGAAGCAGGGCCATGGCAGCGTGCTCGAGCATGCGAGCTATTCGCTGCTGCTCGAGGGAGTGAGCCGCTCGCTCACCCACGAGCTGGTGCGTCACCGGGCCGGTTTTGCCTACTCCCAGCTCTCGCAGCGCTACGTGGACGAGTCGGCGGCGCACTTCGTCGTTCCCCCGGCGATCATCGGCGAGGAGGCGCTCGAGGCGAGCTGGCTCTCGCAGATCGAGTCGGCTCTCGGGAGCTACGTCGCGCTGGTGGAGCAGCTCATGGAGCGCCATGCGTGGGTCGGGGACAAGGTTCACCGTCGGAAGATGGCCCGGGAGGCGGCTCGCGGGGTGTTGCCCAACTCCACCGAGACGAAGATCGTCGTCACCGCAAACGCACGGGCGTGGCGGACGATGCTCGAGCTCCGCGCGAGCGAGGGAGCAGAGCTGGAGATCAGACGCGCCGCCGTGGCAATCCTCCGGCTCCTGATGGCCGAGGCGCCTGGCTTCTTCTCCGACTTCGAGATCTACGAGGGAGAGGACCGCCGCGAGGCAGCGCGGATCGGATACCACAAAGTCTGAGTCGGCTCGAAGGAGGGAAGAATTTTTTTCTGGAATTTTTTTTCCGACGGGCCGAAATAATCGTTGCGCGAAATTTTCCAACTTCTTATCTTGGGCCCCAGCCTGACGTGGCATCGCGTTTGCACATGTCGGATGGAGAGCGACGAGCCGGCGGAGGACCAAGCGGGAGAAGGAGCCGACTTCGCTCGTGAGAGGGAAGCCAAGCGAAGGCGGATGCCTCGCCGGAGTTGGCCAAACGGCCCAGTGGGAGCGGATGACGCAAATCGGATTCGCCTACAACGAGAAGCCCGAGCCAGCTGCGGTTCGCGTCGACGACGCGATCGATGCATCGCCGCCGGACGAAGAGCCTCCCAGTAAGCGCCGGGACGATCGGTCCCGGACCTCCGCATCGCCAGACGAGCCTGGCGCTCTTGCCGTCTCCGCCCCACATGCCGCCGGTTCGCGCCGGAATCCCACCGAGGATGAGTTCGCCGAGTGGGACGACGCCGAGACGATCGCAGCCGTCGAGCGCGCACTCTCGTCGTGCGGAGAGGTCGTCCGGCTCGAGGCGGATGCCGACTTTCCCCAGCGCCTTCGGGACGCGGCGCCGGACATCGTCTTCAACATCGCCGAAGGGATGTTCGGTGTGAACCGCGAAGCCCACGTCCCGGCGATCTGCGAGTTCTTCGGCATCCCGTATTCCGGGAGCGATCCGTTCACGCTGTCGCTCTGCCTGGACAAGGCCCGGGCGAAGGAAGCGCTCGCCTATCACGGGGTGCCGACCGCGCCGTTCACTCTGATCCGCGCCGTCGACGAGATCGCGGGTCTGGGGCGTCGGCTCGGACGCCAGCTCCGGCTGCCGCTCTTCGTCAAGCCGGTGCACGAGGGCTCATCGAAGGGAATCACGGAACGGAATTTCTGCCGCACACGCCGGGAGCTGGAGGCGCAGGTCGCCTTCCTCCTCGAGCGCTATCGCCAACCGGTGCTGGTCGAGGAATATCTGCCGGGCGCGGAGTTCACCTGCGCCATCCTCGGCAACAACGGGGGCGCGGAGCTTCTCCCGATCGTCGGGCTGAACTTCGAGGCCCTGCCGGAGGGAGCGCTCCCGCTGTACGGCTTCGAGGCCAAGTGGCTCTGGGATCGCCCGGAGAATCCACTCGAGATGTTCGTGTGTCCCGCGCGGATCGACGAGAAGCTGCGACGCAGGATCGAAGAGATCGTGCTCGCCGCCTACCGCGTGCTCGCGTGCCGGGACTGGTCGCGGATCGACGTGCGACTGGACGCGGCCGGCGTGCCCAACGTGGTGGAGGTGAACCCGCTGCCGGGTATCCTCCCGAATCCCGAGGACAATTCCTGCTTTCCAAAGGCGGTACGCGCGGCCGGGATGAGTTACGACGAGCTCATCCAAGCGTGTCTGCATCATGCCGCCTCACGGCAGGGCGTCCACCTGGACGCGCCGCAGCCGGGAAAGGTCGTACGCGTGCCGAGCGCGAGAGGTGGCGCGCCGGTGCTGGAGCGTGCGGCGGCGGTGGGGTGAGCCCCATCGCCCTCCTCGAGTGGGAGGTCACATGAAGATTGCGCTGTTGTTCGACGGACTGTCCGCGCTCGGCGCGGCTGCCGACGTGCTCATCCTGGAGACCGTCGAGGCGATCGAGGACGTCCTCCAGCTGGAGGGGAACCAGGTCGTCCGCATCCCGGTGAATCCCGACGGACGTTGGGTGGAGCGGCTGCGCAGGGGAAAACTCGATCTCGCGTTCAATCTCTGCGAGGGTGTCGACGGAGTCGCGGCGGCCGAGCCGGCGGTCGTCGCCGTCCTCGAGCTGCTCGAGATTCCGTTCACCGGAAGCTCGAGCTGGACGACCGGCCTCTGCCTTCGGAAGCATCTCGTGAACGCGATGCTGGATCGCGCCAGCCTGCCCATCCCGAATTTCGCGCTGGCGCGCCGCGGCGGGACGCTCCGGAGCGTGGGCTTCCCCGCCATCTGCAAGCCGGCAGCCGAGGATGCGTCCGTCGGCGTCGAGCAGCGATCCGTCGTCCGCAGCATGCGCGCCCTCGCCGCCCGCGTCGGGGCGATGCACGAGCGCTGGGACGAAGTGATCGTCCAGCGCTACATCGACGGCCGCGAGGTGAACGTCGGTATCCTCGGCGAGGAGGTCCTTCCGATCGCCGAGATCCAGTTCGGCGCGATGCCCAAGGGGATGTGGCGCATCGTCTCCTACCGCTCGAAGTGGGAGAGCGGCAGCGATGAGGATGTCGGCGCCGCCCCGCAGTGCCCGGCCGCGCTCCCGCCGAAGCTCGCCGCCGAGCTCCGCCGCATCGCGGTGGCGGCGTGGCGCGCCGTGGGGGGCGAGGGATACGGCCGCGTGGATTTCCGCATCGACAACACCGGGCGGCCATGGCTGCTCGAGGTGAACGCGAATCCGGACATCGCCCCGACGGCCGGTCTGGCCCGCATGGCGAGGGTCGCCGGGATGGACTACGGCGCGTTGGTGCGCACCGTCTGCCAGCTCGCGGTCAGCCGCGAGCGGGTGACGCCGGATGAAGCGTGGTACGCCGCACGCGCACTCTCAGGGGTGCCGGCCGACACCCACTCGGCCGCGCTCGATCTGTTCGTCGTGGGCGAAAGGTGATCGCCGCCCCACGTTGCAGCATCGTCCCGATTCGATTCGGGGCCGCGCGCACGCGCTGCCCGAGCGTCGGTCGGATCCCGTTCATCTCAACGGTTTCAGGCCGCCCATGCGGCGGGGAGCAGGGTCACCATGAGTGAGTGGCAAAAGATCCTGAAGGAGAGCTCGATCGCGAGCCTCGACAAGCTGGCTGAGCGCTTCGGCCACGACGCGATCGACGTCGAGGCGCTGCAGCCGGCTTTCGACAACTTCCAGATGCGCCTGACTCCGGCGGTCCTCGACCAGATCAAGGAGGTCGGCGACCCGATGTGGCAGCAGTACGTACCCACGGTGCAGGAGCTCGAGATCGTCGACGGGATCATCGACTCCCTGGACGAGGACGGCGATTCGCCCGTCCCGAACATCACCCACCGCTACCCGGATCGCGCCCTCTTTCTCGTCAGCCCCGTCTGCGCCACCTACTGCCGCTTCTGCACGCGGCGGCGCAAGGTGGGTGATCCGGAGAAGATTCCCCTCAATCAGTTCGACTCGGCGTTCGCGTATCTCCGCGAGCACACCGAGATCCGGGACGTCATCATGTCGGGGGGCGACCCGATGATGCTCTCCGATCGGCGCATCGAGTACTTCTTCCAGAAGCTCCGCGAGATCCCGCACATCGAGATCATCCGCATCGGCAGCCGCATCACCTCGCACCTCCCGGAGCGCATCACGCCCGAGTTCTGCGAGATGGTGCAGAAGTACCATCCCATCTACATGAACACCCACTTCAACCACCCCGATGAGCTGACGCCGGCGGCGGTGGCGTCCCTCGACCGGCTGTCGAGGGCGGGGGTGGTGCTCGGCTGTCAGACGGTGCTGCTCAAGGGAGTCAACGACGACCCGAAGATCATGATGAAGCTCATGCACGCACTTCTCCGGGCACGCGTTCGGCCCTACTACCTGTACATGGCCGATCAGGTCGCGGGTGGCGAGCACTTTCGCACCACCGTGCAGAAGGGGCTCGAGATCATCAAGGCGCTCCGCGGCTGGACGTCCGGACTCGCGGTGCCGCATTTCGTCATCGACGCGCCGGGCGGCGGCGGCAAGGTCCCCCTCCTGCCGGAGTACGTGGAAGAGATGAACAACGAGGAGGTCATCTTCCGCAACTACGCCGGCGAGCGCTACGTCTACAAGCAGCCGCGACAGGCGGTGACGGTCGGCGATGAGACGCCGGAACGCGAGGAGTCGCCGGACATCATGCCGATCGAGCGCCGGCCAGCAGCGAAGCGCGAGAAGCGCCCATCCCGGCGGAGAAAGTCCGTCGGCGAGTGACCGGCGTGGGGTTGATGGCGATGGCAAGGGAGCGGTAGCGGGCAGAACAGGGGCGGCGCTCAGATTGGCGCCATGTCACCCCGCGCTGCTCTTCTGGTCATCCTCGTTGCGCTCCCCGCGGTCCTGTCGGCTCAGCACCACCGACGGCGGAAAGCGACCGTCACCGAACGAGGCGCTCCGGCCAACGAGACGCGCGCCGGGTCCGGCCTGACCGCTTCCTCCTCGCGCGGGTCGAGCAGCGAGCCGCAGACCGCGACGCGCGCCCCCCTTCCCCTCGCCATCGCCAGCCTGCGCTGCGCCGACGGCAGCTACTCCCTGCGTGCCACCCGCCGCTTCCCCTGCCGCTCCCATGGCGGAGTGGCAGACCGGCTGCGCGATTCCTCCCTCTCCGCTCGCGCCGACACCACCGCCAGATGCCGTGATGGCAGCTACTGGGTCCGCTCCAAACGCGCCGGCGCCTGCTCCGGGCACGGAGGGGTGAAGGAGTGGCGGTGACTCGTCATCCGAGAGTCCCTTTCCTCACACCTCCGCCATCTCGCCCACTTCCTTACCCGCCTCGGCGATGACCTTCTGGGCCGCCTCCGGAGGCATCTCCTCGTAGCCGCGGAAGCGGCGCGAGAAGCCGGCGCGGCCGTGCGTCATGGAGTTGAGGTCGGTCGCGTAGAGGTGGAGCTCCGCCTGCGGGATGACGGCGCGAACGCGCGTACCCCGGGCATCGGCAAGAGGCTCGGTGCCGAGGATGTGCCCTCGTCGAGAGGAGACATCTCCCATGACGTCGCCCAGATATTCGTCCGGTGTCGAGACGTCCAGCTCATCGAGCGGCTCGAGCAGCACCGGCTTGCACTTGGGCGCGACCGTCTTGAAGGCAAGAATGCCCGCCATCTTGAAGGACATCTCGTTCGAGTCCACGGAGTGGTACGACCCGTCGAAGCACTCCACGCGGAAGTCCACGAGCGGGAAGCCGGCCAGCACGCCTCTCACCGCGGCTTCCTGGATGCCCCGGTCCACGGCGGGGATGAACTTCCCGGGAATCGCGCCGCCGACGATCTCGTCGCGGAACTCGTAGCCGGTGCCGCGTGGCGCGGGCGCGAAGCGCACCCAACAGTCGCCGAACTGGCCCCGTCCTCCCGACTGCTTCTTGTGCCGTCCCTGTCCTTCCGCGCGCCCTTTGATCGTCTCGCGGTAGGCGATCTTCGGTCGCTCCAGCTCACCCTGCACGCCGTACTTCCGCCGGAGCTTGCCGAGCATCACCTCGAGATGGCGCTCGCCGATGCCGGAGACCAGCGTCTCATGCGTCTCCGAGTTGTAATGCGACTCGAAGGTCGGATCCTCATCGTGCAGCCGGTGAAGCCCCTGCTGCAGCTTCTCCTCGTCGCCGCGAGCGCTGGCATGAACGGCGAAGCTCACGAGCGGCTCCGGGAAGGATATCTGCGGCAGCCGCACCGGGTGCTCGCGCGTCGAGAGCGTGTCGTTCGTGTGCGTGTTCTTGAGCTTGGCCACGCAGCCGATGTCTCCGGCGTGAAGCCTCCCCACTTCCGTGCGCTCCCGTCCGAGCGCGACCGACAGGTGCCCCAGCTTCTCCACCCCGTTGCGCGTCGCGTTGAACAGCTCCTGGCCATTCACGACGCTGCCCGAAAAGACGCGAAAGAAGGAGACGTCGCCGACGTGCGGCTCGGAGGTGGTCTTGAAGACGAGCGCGGCGAAGGGGTGGTCGTCCTTGGCGTGGATCTCGACCGTGCGGTCGCCCTCGGCCCCGGTGAAGGCGTGAAGCTCCTCCATGTCGTACGCAGACGGCATGAGCTCCACGATCTTCGTGAGAAGGGCGCGTGTGCCGTAGGTCAGCTCCGCCGCCACGCAGAAGAGCGGGAAGAGCTCGCCCCGCTTCATTCCCTCCTTCATGGCCGCGATCGCCTCGTCGCGGGTGATCTCCTCCCCTTCCAGATAGCGCTCGAGCAGCGAGTCGTCGGTGGCGGCGATCGTCTCGATCAGCTCCTGGTAGTAACGGTCGAATTGCGCCCGCTGGTCCGACGGGACCTCCACCTCGTCGTACTCGCCCGCCTTCGTCCCCTTTTTGTAGAGATGCGCCTTCTTCGAGAAGAGATTGAGGACGCCGCGGAACTCGGATCCCTCGCCGATCGGGACCTCGACCGGAATCACCTTCTGGGTGAGGCGCTCCTTCACCTGCGCGTAGACGCGATCGAAGCTCGCGTGCTCCTTGTCCAGCATCGAGACGACGAACAGAATGGGGTCCCGCCGCTCGGTGGCCTCCCGGAACATGCGCTCGGTGCCCACTTCCACCCCACCGCTGGCGGTGATGACGACCAGAGCACCGTCAGCGGCTGCGAGTCCGGCGATCGCGTCACCCTGGAAGTCGAGGTAGCCCGGGGTGTCGATGAGATTGATCTTGCTGTCCATCCACTCGGCGTACGCGCATCCCAGGTTGATCGAGTAGCCTCGCTCGACCTCCTCGGGAGCATAGTCGGTGAGCGCGCTCCCTTCCCGGACGCTGCCGTGACGCTTGCTGGTACCGGAGACGAAGGCGAGCGCATCGACCAGTGTGGTCTTGCCGCTCGCCCCGTGCCCTACCACAGCCACGTTCCGGATCTCCGAGCTGCTGTACTCCCGCATGGCCGGACTCCTCTTTTCGGTACGTCTCGCTATGCTATCCTGGCGGATGACGCCCGGCAAGCCGGAGCCGCGGATGGATCGCGTCGGGGATGGGGCGAGCGCCGGGGCGGACGGCGGATGCGGCGGCAGGGGAATTCAACGGCGAACGGCGGCCGCGGATGAACGCGGAGGACGCGGATAGGGCAACGGCGTGAAAAGGGGTTGCCCTTCCCCCCAATCCTGCTCCTCTGCCCCGGTGCCAGGCGCTTGCCGCTGCCACGGAGCGATCCGCGTCGCCGTGCGCCGCGTCCATCCGCGGCTGCCTCTGCCGTTGATTTCTCTCTCCCGCAGGAGGAGGAGAAGGCAAGGCGGCCGGGATTAGCGCGGAGCATCAACCCGGAGCGCGGTGTCGCTAGGAGAGGTTGCCGAGCCGCGGGGCGTGGCGGAGGAGGTGGCGCAGGGTATCCTCGGAGATGTCGCCGGGGTCGAAGGACGGGCTCACCGCCAGCGCACGGCTGGGTTCACGCGAGTCGCTGATGCACGTGAAGATCATCGCGTCCGCTCCCGCCAGCCCCTCGGAGCGGTGGACGCTCCAGAGTCGAACGCTCTCATCCTCGATGATGCGCTCGCCACCGGAGGAGCGGCGATGGGGCCCGAGGTGAGGGTTGGACACGAGGGATGGTGATCGAAGGCTGAGAAAAGCGGCTACCCGAGAAGTGCCAGGAAAGGCGATCGCCGTCAAGGAGCTGCTCTTACGAAGCGGGCCGATGTTCAGTGGGCCGCCTGTCAGGCGGCCCACTGTCGCGCTCGCGCGCGGAGTCGGACGGGTCAGGTTCGTTCAGTCGCCCTCGTACTCATAGGTGAGGCCATCGGCCACCCTCAGATTGTCGAGCAGATCGTCCAGCTTGCCGAGCACCGAGCGTGTCGGGTCGAGCATCGGCTCGAGAGTGATGCCGATCGCCCGCCACGCGCCTTCGGGCCAATCCGGCATCATCAGCCCGGCGACCAGACGCTGGAGGCGGCCCCCGGCGACGGCCATGAGCGCGTTCGCGGCCGTCGTCAGAACGTCGAGCGGGATCTCGACATCACGCGTCATGAGCTCGCCGGTCGCGCTGTCGCGCCACGCCGCATCACCCAATGCCCCACGCTCGGGCCAGAGTCCCAGATGGCGGAACGTCCCCGAATCGTCGCCGGCCGTGCGGCGACTCTCCATCGCCGCGGCCAACGCCAACGCCAGTGACTGCGAGCTCGGGGTGCCGTAGAGCGTGACGACATCCCGGGCCCGCTGCTCCTGATCCAGCGACGCGGGAACCGAGTCCACGCGTGCCAGCACCGGCGAGTGTTCTGGGCGTTCCTCGAGCATTACGAGGAAGTCCATATCCCCTCCCATGGGGGGTACGAGAAGCAAACGCGACAGCCGCGCTCGCTCGAGCACACCGGCTGCCATGGCAAGAGAAAGGCCGTGACAGGACGCGAGAATGCTCACTCGCTGCAACACAGTGAGCACGCGAATGTTCCTCGCTTCTCCACGATCGAACCCCGGCCGTGACGCATTCGTCACCGATCGCAATCTGCGGCGGGTTGTCGCGATTTACGGGGCCGAGCGTGGCGTGGATGCCGCAGGTCGACGGAGCGCCACCGCCACGGCCAGGGCGCCGGCGAGCACGGCATAGAGAAGTACGAGCTCCGGCCGGGAGAGAACATGCTCGAATCCCGGACGCAGACGATCGGGGAGCACCGCGAAGTCGATCAGCGCGGCACCGAGAACGAATGCCACGGCCGCCGTGGCCAGGCGCCACCCCCTCGACCTCCCGGCCACCATGGCGAAGAGAATCCCCCACACGAGGAGGGAGGCGATGTGAAGTGCGACCGCGGTGGACGTGACGACCGCGTCGAGGTCGAGCACATCGAACGCCCGAGCGCCGAGCAGAATGTGCGCGATGGCATTGACCGGACGCGCTCCGGCGCGGCGGGCCCGGCCGAAACCGACCAGAACACCCAGCGTGGCAGCCGCCGCGATCGCCCCGGCGATGATTCCCGTGCGCACTCGCTCCCGAAACACGGGCGGAAAGAAAACCGCGCCCGGGCCACTGCTCAAGCCCCACCTCGGGGTCGGATTTGCCCTCTCGGATCGCGGTGGTATCTTGGGACATGAAAGCCAACGTCGCTGCCGGCGCCCTCGCGCTGGTGGTCGAGGACGAGGAGTCGATCCTGAGGGTGGTGCGGAAGATCCTCGAGTCCGAGGGCCTTCGCGTCGAGAGTGCGCAGGATGGTGAGGTGGGATTGCAGCGCGCACTGGAGCTCCGCCCCGACCTGGTCGTCCTCGACGTGGGACTCCCGACGCGCGACGGCGTAGACGTCGCCCGTTGTCTCCGCGAGCGCGGCTTCAGCGCCCCGTTGCTCATGCTCACCGCGCGCGGCTCCGTTTCCGAGCGCGTGAATGGTCTGGATGCCGGAGCGGACGACTATCTCGCGAAGCCGTTCGAGCCGGCCGAGCTGATGGCCCGCGTGCGTGCGCTACTCCGCCGCGCGGCCCTGCCGTCCGGCGCCGCGCCGCTTCGCGTGCGCGACCTGACACTCGATCCGATCTCGCGCCAGGTGCAGCGCGACGGGCGCGCGATCGAGCTGACGCAGAAGGAGTACGCGCTCCTGGAGTTCCTCATGCGCAACGCCGGCCAACCGGTGACGCGCCAGATGATCGGCGAGCAGGTCTGGAAGCAGAGCAGCGAATCGCTCACCAACGTGGTCGATGTCTACATCAACTACCTGCGCCGCAAGATCGAGGACGACAAGCTGCCACCTCTCATCCGGACGCTGCGCGGCATCGGCTACACGCTCCAGCCGTAGCTCTCCCTACGGCCGCTTCCGTCGGGCTGGAGAGTCACCGGCCAGCGACGGCAGCGGCGGGAGCGCGTTCCAGGCGGCCGGATCGACATCCCGGCCGTGGATATAGATGCCGTAGTGGAGATGCGGTCCGGTCGCGAGACCCGTGGCACCCACGCGTCCCAGCACGCTCCCCTCGCGGACGACGTCCCCCCGCCGCACCAGCGACGTGTCCAGGTGAAAGTACGCGCTGTGCACTCCCTGGCCGTGATCCACGATCACGGTGTGGCCGGTGAGGATGTAGTCGGACACATCGGCCACCACGCCGGCCGCCGGAGCGTGCACCGCCGTCCCCTTGGGGACCGCGATATCGACCCCCGCGTGTCGCCATGAGGGAACGTCGGTCGGCGTCCCCTGGGAGGTATCGTTGCCGAAGGAGCCGCGGCTGTGCTGGCCCTGAGTGATGGTGATCGCGCGCGCCGAGTCCGACGCCCGGTAGTAGAAGCGATCCACGCCATAGGCCGAGCTCTTCCCTCCGCGCACCGGGAGTCCCCACTTGCCGGACCAGTGCTGCTCCGGAGATTCACCGGACAAGAGCTGCCGCACCGATCGCGCGTCACGCGCCACGTCCGCGCCTCTCGCCACCAGGGCGTAGTGCACCGGATCGAGAAAGACGAGCTGCTGACCGAAGGCGGCGTCCTGGACGGTGATCTGCCGCGTGATCCGTCCTCCGGTGGGACGGTCGATGGTCAGGGAGAACGTCCCGGCGGAGTCTTCGGCCGACAGCGGGATGAGAGCGCGCACACCGTCGGGGGCGCGGTAGCAGGGGAGGGGTGAGCCGTGCCAGCTGCAGCGCGGTGCCTCCATCACCAGCCCCTGCGCCACCGCCAGAATCACTCCCCCCCGCTTTGGCTGTATCGGCGTGATCTGCACCACTCCGGTGTCCGCGGCGGCGGCTCGCGATGCGCTGTCGGCCGGCGGGACGGCCGGCACTCCGACCGTCGCGCTGTCGCGACGCATGGTATCCGTCGCCGCGCTGCTCGGGACGACGACGCTGGTGTCCTGCTTCTTGCCCCCGCCCGAGATCTCGCAGGCGGTGGTGAGAGCGAGGCAGAGGAGAAGGCGGAATCTCATGGGTGCTCCAGTCGTCCAGAAGGCGGAAAGCTCGTGGGACAGGCTACCGGGCGCGACGTTTCACTTCGGCAAGACGGAGACCAGCCTACCGATACCCTGCCGCCTGCAACGAGAAGAGCTCGGCGTAGAGGCCGCCCCGAGCCACCAGCGCTTCGTGTGTTCCGTCCTCCTCTACCTCGCCATTGCGCAGCACGATGATCCGATCGGCCATCCGGACGGTGGAGAAGCGATGCGAGATCAGCACCGCCATCCGGCCGGCCACCAGCTCGGAGAAGCGCAGGAACACCTCGTACTCCGCCCGGGCATCGAGGGCCGCCGTCGGCTCGTCGAGGATGAGCACCTGGGCATCGCGCATGTACGCGCGCGCGAGCGCGATCTTCTGCCACTCTCCCCCGGACAGGTCGACGCCCCCGTCGAAGCGCCGCCCCAGCATCTGGCGGTATCCGTCGGCGAACCGGGGCAGAAGCGACGACGCCAGCGACTTCTCCGCCGCATCGCTGAGCGCCGCGGGCACCGGCACCACCTCCGGGGCGTCATGTCCGTTGCCCCGCGCCGCAGCCTTCTTCGCCGCCAGCGAGAGCGGGCTGCGATCGAATCCCCACTCGACCGGCACGTCCTCGATCGGCGCATCCAAACCGATGCGATGCAGGTACGGCGTCACCTGGTCGATCTGCCCCACGCCGATGTTCTCATCGAAGCGCATGTCGTAGCGCACGAAGTCCTGGAAGATCACGCCGATCGCCCGCCGCACCGAGGCCAGGTCGTAGTCGCGGAGGTCCACGCCGTCGAGCAGGATGCGTCCTTCCGTCGGGTCGTACAGCCGCGCCATCAGCTTGGTGAGCGTCGTCTTCCCCGCGCCGTTCTCGCCGACGAAGGCCACCCGCTCGCCCGCGCCGAGAGTGAAATTGACGTGGCGCACCGCCCAGCGGTCGCTCCCCTCGTAGCGGAAGCCCACGTCCTCGAAGACGAAGCCCTGAGCGATGACTGCCGGCACCGGTCGCGCCCCGGGCCGAGAGACGATCGACGGCTGCACCTCGAAGAAATCGAACAGGTCCTTGAGGTACAAGCTCTGCTCGAACACATCACTCGCGCCGAGCAGGAGGCGCTGGATCAGGTCGCGGCTGCGGGAGAACGAGCCCGCCAGGAAGGTCAGCGAGCCGATCGTGATCGCGCCCTGCACCGCCCGCAGCAGGATGATCACGTAGGCTGCGTAGTAGCCCAGAGTTCCGAAGACGGAGAGACCCGTGCTGACGAGCCCCTTCCGGATCGAGAGTGCCTTGTTCTGCTCGTAGAAGCGCTGAGATAGCACGCGGTAGCGCTCGGTCAGCCAGGGAGCGAGAGCGAACATCTGCACTTCCTTCGCCGTCTTGTCGCTCGCCCCGAGGTAGCGCAGGTAGTCCAGGAGCCGCCGCTCCGGCGTCCACTGGAAGAGGAGCGAGTAGCCCAGAGCGGCGAAGTGCGTCTCGCCGAGGAAGCTCGGCAACACCGCCACTGCGAGCAGCAAGAGGAGCCACGGATTGTAGACGAACAGCGCCGCACCGAGAGAGATCAGCGTCAGCGAGTCCTGGCTCATGCTGAGGAGCTCGGTCAGCAGCCCGATGCGCCCGATCGTCTGCCGGCGAGCCCGCTCGAGCTGGTCGTAGAACGTCGGGTCCTCGAAGTGCGATAGGTCCAGCCGCGCGGCGTGCTCCATCAACCGGATGCTGGTGTAGTTGGAGAACAGATCGCCGAGGAGGCTCTCGATGAGCGCGGACGCGCGTGCGAGCACCTCTCCGGCAAGAACGATGGCGATCTCGAGGCCGACCAGACGCCAGAGGGGACGGAGGTCGGTGCCGGCATGGCCCCGCGCGGCGATCACGCTGTCGATGATGAGCTTCCCGATCCAGAGCGTCGCCACCGGCATGAACGCCCGCACGAGCCGGAGCAGCGCGATGGCGGTAGTGAAGCCGCGGTGGGTCTGCCAGACCAGGCGGATGAGTGGCGGAACGTAGCGGAGCGCGGCGACCCGCTCGCGCCAGGTCGGCTGGGCTTTGCGAGCCGGCGGCTTGCGGACGGGAGGGGCGGCGGCGGTCATGACGCAAGGTAAACGGTCGAGACAGTCGGTAGGTTCGGTGGTGAGCCCCGCGCCCTTAACGATTCCCCGGCCTGAATCGTCGAATGAGCGAACCTTCTCTCCGACGGTGATGGAATGCGATTGACCCTGCGACCATTGATGGCGATCGGCGCCGCGCTCGTGGCCTGCGGCCGGCCGGCCGGCACGCTCTCGCCCACGGTGGCTCCGGCGGCGGTGCGCTACCAGCCGCCGACCGCCGCCGACCTGTCGCTCCGGACGCAGACTGCGGACGAGCAGGTGAAGCAGGCGCTCAACCGGCTGGCGTTCGGCGGCCGGCCCGGCGACTACGAGCGGGTACGGGCGTTGGGGGTGGACGTCTGGATCGCGCGGCAGCTCGATCCCGCGAGCATCGAGGATCGCGATGCCGAACGGTTCCTCGCCCGCTATCCGACGCTCGCCATGAGCCCGTCGGATCTCTACGACAAGTATCCCCCGCCCCAACTGCTGCTGGCGACGCGGCGCCGCGAGATGGCGCGCTCGGGGCAGCCGATGGCTAACGACAGCGCGGGCGGCAAACTCGCCGCCTTCCGCTTCAGCCGCGAGGACTCCATCGCCTATCGCACCGCACAGGAGCAGTCGCGCCGCGTCGGCGCGGAACTGCAGGCGGCGAGGGTGGCGCGCGCTGTCATGAGCGAACGGCAGCTGCAGGAGGTCATGGTCGATTTCTGGGAGAATCACTTCACCGTCTTCGCCGGCAAAGGGCAGGAGCGCTACCTGCTCGCGTCGTACGAGCGCGACGCGATTCGTCCGAACGCGCTCGGGAAGTTCCGCGACTTGCTCGGCGCGGTGGCCCGGAGCCCGGCCATGCTCTTTTACCTGGACAACTGGGAGAGCACGGTGGATTCCCTGCACCCTGCGCTCGCGCAGGCCGAGGGCAGCGGCCGCGGTATACGCCGTGGTCGCGGTGGTCTCGGAGGCATCAATGGAGGGGCCGCCCTCCCACGCGGTCGGCAGCGTCCGGGCATGGCGATGGATGGTCGGGGACTGACGCCGTCGCAGCGTGAGGCGCTCATGCAGCGGCTACAGCAGCGCCGGCCGAAGGGGCTCAACGAGAATTACGGACGGGAGCTGCTCGAGCTGCACACCCTCGGCGTCGATGGCGGCTACACCCAGCAGGACGTGATCGACGTCGCCCGCGCTCTCACCGGCTGGACGATCGACCGGCCTCGCCAGGACGGAGGATTCGTCTTCCGCCCGCAGATGCACGACGCCGGACAGAAGCGCGTGCTCGGGCACACGCTGGCCGCGGGTCGCGGCATCGAGGACGGCGAGGAAGTCCTCGACATCGTCAGCCGTCACCCCAGCACCGCGCGCTTCATCGCCACCAAGCTCGTGCGCCGCTTCGTGAGCGACACCGCACCGGTGGCGCTGGTCGATCGCGCCGCGGCGACGTTCACGGCGACCGGCGGCGACATCCGCGAAGTGATGCGGACGATCGTCACCTCACCCGAATTCTTCTCCCGCGAGTCCTACAAGAGCAAGGTGAAGTCGCCGTTCGAGCTGGTGGTGAGCGCGCTGCGCGCCGTCGGAGCGCAGCCGGATAGCACGCCTCGAACGGCGCAGATCATCGCGCGGCTCGGGCAGCCGATCTTCGGACATCAGGCACCCAACGGATGGCCGGAGACGGGCGACGCGTGGATCAACACCGGCGCGATCCTGAGCCGCATCAACTTCGGCCTGGCGCTGGCCGGCGGTCGCATCCCGGGGGTGAGCGCGGTCGGCTGGCCCGATGCCGCCCGGCTCGCCGCAGCTCCGCGCGAGGAGCAGGTGGACGGCGTGGTGCGCGCGCTGCTCGGAGGCGAGGCATCACCCGATACAAGGAAGATCCTGCTCTCGGGAGTCAATCCGCTCGCCACGAGCGCAGGTGCAGACAGTCTCACCGCGCCGGACTCGAGCCAGGCGGCGATGATAGCGATGGAGCCGCCGATGATGCCCGACCCGGGCAACGCGAATCGACCGCTCGCTCGCGGCGCCCTGCGCGGCGGTGCGATGCGTCGCGATCCGCTCGGCCGTCCAGCCGAGCTGCAGGGATTGGCCCAGGTGATCGGTCTGGCGCTCGGCGCGCCGGAATTCCAGCGACGGTAGAGGCAGCGACAATGCAGAGACGCGTCTTCGTGAAGTCGGGCGCCCTGGCGCTCGTCACCATGGGGCTCAGCCCGAGCTTTCTCAAGAAAGCCGTGTATGGCCAGCGGATTCCGGGTGCGCAGAAGGGGAAGGTGCTCATCTGCCTCTTCCAGCGGGGAGCGGCCGATGCGCTGAACATGGTGGTGCCACATGGCGAGCCCGAGTACTACGCGCTGCGCCCCAACATCGCGATTCCACGGCCGGGCGCGCCGGGAGGGCTGACGTCGGCGCTCGACCTCGATGGATTCTTCGGACTCCATCCCTCGCTGGCATCGATGAAGCCGCTCTGGGACCGCGGGCTGCTGGCACCCGTGCACGCCGTGGGGAGTCCGAGCAACACTCGCTCGCACTTCGACGCACAGGATTACCTCGAGACCGGCACCCCCGACATGAAGGGCACCTCCGACGGGTGGCTCAACCGCTACCTCGCCGCGCACGGCACCTGCGCCCAATGCGCCGCGCCGCAGCCGGGCGCCCGGCCGTCGCCTTTCCGGGCGGTCGCCTTCGCCGCGCAGACGCCGCGGATTCTGGAGGGGCCCGCCCCGACGATCGCGATGTCGACGCTGGACGATTTCTCCATCCGCGCCACCGGCTCCGACGTGCAGCGCCTCGAGGCGCTCTACCGCACCGGCTCAGCGGATCTGATCCACGGCACCGGCAGCGAGACCTTCGACGCCGTGAAGATGCTCAAGTCCGCGAATCCGCAGCGCTACCAGCCGCAGAACGGTGCGACCTATCCGCGTTCGCCCTTCGGCAACAGCCTGCGCCAGATCGCGCAGCTCGTTAAATCCGATCTCGGAGTGGAGGTGGCGTTCGCCGACGTCGGCGGCTGGGACACGCACGTCAACCAGGGAGGCGCCACCGGCCAGCTCGCGAATCGGCTCACGGACTTCTCGGACAGCATCGCGGCGCTGGTGACCGACCTCGGCGACCGGATGGCTGACGTCACCATCATCACGATGTCGGAGTTCGGGCGCATGGCGCGCCAGAACGGAAACGGAGGAACGGATCACGGACATGCCAGCGCGCTGTTCGTGATCGGGGGCAGCGTGCAGGGGCACAAGGTGCACGGTCGCTGGCCCGGTCTCGGGCGGGAGCAGCTGTTCGAGGGTCGCGATCTCGCAATGACCACCGATTTCCGCTCGGTGTTCACCGAGGTGCTGACGAACCAGTTCGGCGTGGCGTCGGTGGAGAAGATCTTTCCGGGATTCCGGGGAGAGCGGGTGGGAGTGGTGTAGTCTCCCGCAGGGGCACTGCCTCGGCGCCGATGCGCCGCCAGTCGTAGAGGGCAGCGTACATGTCACGCGACCTGAGCACGGTTCGCACGTAGCCCCGCGTCTCGGTAAACCGGATGCGCTCCACGAACAGCTCGACGTCCTTGCCGCCGGGCCGTCTCCTCCAGCGGGCAACCCTGGTCTCTCCGGCGTTGTAGGCCGCGAGGGCCATCGCCGGGTGAGCGTAGTTTCCGGTGAAGGAGCGGAGGTGCAGCACCCCCAGCCGGATGTTGACGTCGGCGTCGTAGAGCAGCGACGGATCCCAGGGAGTGATCTTCTCGGCGTGAGCGAGCGCCTTCCCGACACGCGGCATCACCTGCATCAGCCCACGGGCGCCGGCCGGCGACGTCGCCCACGACTCGAATCGAGACTCCTGTCTGATCACCGCCGCGACGAGTGCGGGGTCGACCTTGCGCTTCGCTGATTCCATGGCGAGGACATCGGCATCGCCCACCGGATACACGAGTCTCCAGGCACGCGCATCGGTCGCGCCGAGCGCCAGCGCGCGGCGGCCGAGCTCGATCGCCCGCCTCATGTGTCCGCGCGCGCGAAAGCCGTCGGCGATCGTCAGCGTTCGCTCCAGGGACGAGTCCGCGGCCGCGGCGAGGGCATCCAGCTCCAGCCGCTCCTCGAGGCCCATCCCGAGGTGGTCGAGCAGATCGGCGCGCGCGAACGCCGCGTCGACGTCGGCGATTCTGGCGAAGCTGTCGGGCGAGGCGACGGGCGCCCACGGCGTGATGCCGAGTCGGTGCGCCGCCAGCGCCGCGTAGTACGACATCGAATCGCCGGCCAGGAGCGCCAACCATCGACGGCGCGCGCCGGCGCTGTCGCCCACCTCGGCGCGCGAGCGGGCCGCCCAGTAGCGCGCCGCCGACGCGTCCTCGCCCGCGGGATAGACCCTCGACAGCGAATCGAGCTCCGCCGCCGCGACGCGACGCTTTCCGCCGGCGAAGGCGAGGATCGCGGCGTCGAAGCGAGCGCGGGGCGCGTGCTCGCTGGTTGGAAATCTGCGCGCCAGCGTGAGGTACGCGTCACGCGCGGCCGCATCGCGGCGCTCATCGGTGGCCATCTCCGCCAGCATGAGGAGGGCGCTGGCGGCGGCGACGGTGTCGCTCGGATGGAGCCGCACGACCGCGCGGAAGAGAAGCTTGGCCGCGGCGCCCCGCCCGCGCCGGCGGATGAGCCTTGCCCGCTCCAGCGCCGCCTGTCCAGCGAGGGGGGACGACTTCCGGATGCGCGCCAGGATCCGCTCCGCCTCGCGCCGTCCGGACGGCCCCGACTCCGCGAGCACCGCCGCCTGGAGTATGCGCTCGGCCGCAGACGGAGCGCGCAGCGCGAACGCGCGCGCCAACCCCTCGCGAGCGCGAGAGAGCGGCCCGTGCTCGGCGGCGCTCCGCGCGATCACGATCTCCTCATCGGCCGTCAACGTGTATCGACCCGCATCGAGCATCTCGATCGCGAAGCGTGCGTCCTCCGTCCCGCTGTGGGCTTCGACGAACGCGACCAACCTTCGCCGCGCGCTCTCCCTCGCGACCGGCCCACTGGCAACCGCGGCGCGCAACCGCATGGCCTGCATCGGAGCATCAGCGTGGTCATAGAGCGCGATCGCACCCCGAACGCGACCGATGCGCTCGAGAAGCTGCGCTTCGGCGTACGTTGCACGCTGGCGGGCGGGCGCGATCCGGAGGTCGGCGTACAGCCGCGCACGCGAGGAGCTGTCGGGGGTGAGCGCCGCCTCGCGCAGCAGCAGCCAGTCGCGGATTGGCGCGAGCCCGCTCGATGCCGCCGCGTAGGCGGCGCGCGCGCTGTCGAGCGCGCCGAGACGCTCGCTCGCGCGAGCGAAAAGGAGGCGCGCCTGCCCCTGCGACTCGGCATCGGC
>JALZAQ010000039.1 GCA_030948255.1 Gemmatimonadota bacterium | reverse complement strand
GCACGGCGTCACGGCCGCGGCTGAGCTCGGTAATTATAGCGCGCCCTCCAGTGCGGCGCGCGAAGTCCACCGCCGCGCGTACCTTGGGCGCCATGCTTCCCTCTCCGAAGGCGCCGGCAGCGTCCAGTCGCTCGGCCTCGTCCGGGGTGAGAGCAGACAGCGCTCGCTGCGCCGGTGTGCCGTAGTCCGCGTACACGGCGGCGACGTCGGTCAAGATGAGGAGAAGCGTCGCATCCAGCTCCCGCGCGAGGACGGCGGCGACGAGATCCTTGTCCACGACTGCATCCACGCCTTCCCACCCGAGCATCGGATCGGCGTGAATCGGAGCGCCTCCCCCGCCACAGGCGACGACGATGGTTCCGCTGTCCATCAGCTGCCGGATCGTGTCGATCTCGTGGACCGCAAGCGGGCGCGGGCTGCCGACGACTCGCCGCCAGCGGCCCCGCGCATCCGGCTTCACCGTCGTCCCCTCCGCGAGCAGGGCGCGCGCTCTCTCCTCCGGAATCTCGTGCCCGATGAACTTGCTCGGAGACGAGAGGGCGCTGTCGGAGGGATCGACGTGAACTTGGGTGATCACGGTTGCCACGCGTCGAGCGCTTCCCGCCCGGGTCAGCGCGTTCTCGAGCGATTGCTGGATCATGTAGCCTATCCACCCGGCCGTCGCGGCGACCAGAACTCCGAGTGGCAGCGGCGCGACCTCGCCGCGCGCGAGCTCGTTGCGTACCAGCTCGTCTCCCACCTGGGGACCATTTCCGTGGACGACGCAGAGATGCCAGCCGTCGACCGCGAGATCCACGATCGGGGCGAGACTCGCCCGCGTGTGTCGAAACTGGTCGCCGATGGTTGAGCGCTCCCCGGCGGGCGAGAGGGCGTTGCCCCCAAGGGCGATGACGGCCGTCTCAGCGCGAGCCACGCGTCAGCGCATCGAGGGCATCGAAGGCACGGCCGAACGCCATCCAGTCTCCCCGCTGCAGCGCTGTCCGCATCTGCTCGACGAGCGCGGCGACGCGCGAACGGTAATCTGACGACGGAGGCGCCGTGTCCGAGGGGGGCGCGATCGCGACGCCGAGCGCTTCGGGAAGCGTGCGCCCACTGGTCACCGCGTCCGCGAGGAGCGCGGAGACGCGAACCAGCGCGGGTGGCGCGTCGGCGCGCCACGCGTACGTGCTCTGGACGAACGCGACGTCGCCCGCCACGGGCACGGCGCGAATGCCACCGCGCACGGCCTGCGTACCGGCGGGAAGGACGAGACTGCTGTCGGCCGCGCGGTGCAGCTCATCGGACGCCGCCGACCAACGGGCACCGGCGTGGGCGAGCGGCACGTAGGTCGTGCGTCGCGACGGTCCGCCGCTGCCGACGAGCAGTCCGAGCACATGGCCGTTCTCGTCGAGTATGGGCTGCGACCACGCGAGAGTGCGTCGG
This sequence comes from Gemmatimonadota bacterium, assembly GCA_030948255.1. GTDB lineage: Bacteria > Gemmatimonadota > Gemmatimonadetes > Gemmatimonadales > Gemmatimonadaceae > JALZAQ01. The sequence goes on along the minus strand of JALZAQ010000039.1, from coordinate 31,777 downwards.
CCGGGCAGAAGCCAGAGGGGGGTGCCTCCGTCGGGCATGAGCGTATCTGCACCGATGTTCCACGGCACCTGCCCGACCGGGCCGCCGTCGCCGCGGAGACCGAATCGGGCAATCACCTGGGCCTGCGATCGCAGCATGTCCAGCGGTGGAGGGATCGCGTCGGCGAGGGCTCGCGGCAGTCGCGTCCAGTTGGTGAACAGCGAGGGAAAGGCCTGCATCCAGCTTCGCGCAATCGGATCGAGCATGGGATCCGCCGCCAGCCAGACGTGCCCCGATGCGCCGTTCACCACCGCCGTCGCGGCGTGCTGAAGATACGTGGCCTCCTCGGAGCCGATGCCGATGCGTGTGCTCAGCGGATAGCTGGCCGAGGCGGAGTAGAGATCGAGCAGCCAGAAGAGCGTGTCCCCGACCGCGACCGGTGTGATCTCCGTGCCCTGGAGGAAGATCGGCGCCACGGCGCGGATGCGATCCCGAAGGCCGCGCCGCACGATGATGCGCGGCGAAGGTCGCGGCAGGTCGGCGAGCAGACGGAGATTCTGCAAGCTCCACGCGTGAGCCACGCGCGACACTCCGCTCTCGAGGCTCGTTCCGGCCAGACGGCCGAGAGAATCCGGCTCGACCAGATAGCCGGTCGCCGAATCGTGCACGATGACGGGCTCGAGGTGATCGTCCTCGCGCGCACGTTGGCCACTCGCCGAGACGCGCACCAGTGCCCCCTCGGCGTCGGCACCCGCACCGAGGAAGCGGGCGAGACTCCACCGGTCTTCCTGCTGCTCCGGATCGCCGCCCGGCACGGGAATCGTATGCTCCGGTACAACCGCGACGACTCCGACCGCCGAGGGAACCCAGCCGACGCCGGACGCGCCCCGCTCTCCGTGGCTGCCGCGCGCGACGGCGCGCGCGATCGCCGCCGGCTCCCACGCCGGGACGTTGGTGGCCACCTCCCGCAGCGACGAGAAGGCGAGGGCAGGATCAGCGGGGCCGAGGCGATCGAGGCCGAAAGCGCGCCGCGTGTATGCCGCGCGCGTGGCGCGATACGGCGCCTCACGCTGTTCCGCGGTGCGAGCGGGCGCGGACCGCCGCACGACGAACGGAGCAAGCTGTCGCAGCGACAGTGACAGGATCAGCACCGTCCCGACGGCGCCAAAGGCGACCCGAACCTGACCGGTCCAGCCGAACCAGAGCACCACGATCGCCGCGACCAGGGTGAGCAAGGACAGCGTCAGATCGACCGGGATGATCGCGTGATGATCGGAGTAGCTGAACACGCCCTCGCCGCTACTGCCGCTCAGGAGCACCTTGAACGCATCCAGGCGATAGCTCCACGCCAGCATGGCGAGCAGCAGCGCTCCGATCACCATCAGGTGACGCCGAACATAGTTGGACACGTAGAGGGACCCGCGCTGCCATCGGAGGCTCGGCGTGAGCGCGTACAGGAAGATCACGACGGCCGCGGACACGAGAATGACGATCAGTGCCCACACATAGAGCGATGCTTCCAGCGGTAACACGTAGGTGAAGAACCCGAGGTCCACTTCGTGGTAGGGATCGCTCTCGCCGAACGGAGCGCCGTAGTATCCCAGTACCAGGCTCGACCAGCCATCGGCGATCGGAAGAAGCATCCCCAAACCGGCCGAGATCAGAAGAGCCGCGCCGACGAGATATCGCCCCGGCACCTCCTCGCCGATCTCCACGTTGCCCAGTCGCCGCGGGAGAACCAGGGACACGACGCTCTGGCGAACGACGTAGAGGTGCGCGAAGAGAAAGAGGGTTGCCACGCCCCGGGCGAGGCCCTTCATCACGATCAGCGCGAGCGCGCGTGCGCGCCACACGTCCACGGCGCCCATCGCACCATAGAAGCGGTAGTCCACGTAGACGGCGGAGAGTGCCCGACCGAGCAGCAGTGCCGCAGCCACCGCGAGCGCCGCCAGAATCCCCCAGCGCCTCACCGTCATGGCCGGAGCACCCTAGACGACGACGCCCTGTGCCCGAAGCCACGACTCGAACTCGCCGCGGATCACGGCGACCCGCTCCGCGCTCTTGGCCTCGAACCGCATCACCAGCACCGGCTGCGTATTGGATGCGCGAATGAGTCCCCAGCCATCCCCGTACAGCACGCGCACGCCATCGACATCGATCACGTCGCGCATCGCCCGAAAATGCTTTACCGCGTCCCCCACGATAAGAAACTTGCGATCGTCCGGGCAATCCACGCGGATCTCGGGTGTCGAGACGAAATGCTCGACGTCCGCCAGCAGCGCGCTCACCGTCTTGCCGGAATCGGCCACGATGCGCAGGAGCCGGGCCGCGCCGTAGATGGCGTCATCATGGCCGTAGAACCCTTCGGAGAAGAACATGTGCCCCGACATCTCGCCGGCCAGCGGCGCTTTGAGCTCCCGCATCTTCTCCTTGATCAGGGAATGCCCGGTGCGCCACATCACCGGCTCGCCTCCGGCGGCGCGGATGGCATCGGGTAGCGCCTGCGAGCACTTCACGTCGAAGATGATCGACTGCCCCTTCCCCACGCGAGCGAGCACGTCACGAGCGTAGATGATCAGGATGTGGTCCCCCCAGACAATCTCGCCGCGCTCATCGATGAGCCCGATGCGATCGGCGTCGCCGTCGAAGGCCACTCCCACCTCGCCCTTCCCGGCCCGCACCGCCGCCTGCAGCTCGGCGACGTTCTCGGGCACAGTGGGATCAGGATGATGATTCGGAAAGGTCCCATCGCTGTCACAGTAAAGCGCGCTCACCCGGGCGCCGAGGCGGGCCAGTAGTTGAGGTGCGACGAGCGCCCCGACACCGTTGCCGCAGTCGGCGACGATGCGCAGCGGCCGGGACAGCGGTCCGACGCGCTGCACGATGTCGATGATGTACCGCTCGACGATATCCTCCTCCTGAACCCGGCCCTCGCCTGAGGGGAAGCTCCCCGCGATGATCATCTCGTACAGTTCCTGGATGTCCTCCCCGTGCAGTGACTGCGTCCCGACGCACAGCTTGAAGCCGTTGTACTCCGACGGATTATGCGAGCCCGTGATCTGGATACCTCCAACCACGGGAAGGGTGTTCAGCGACCAGTAGAGCAGAGGAGTCGGCACGATCCCCACGTCGAGAACGTCGACCCCCGACCCGGTGAGGGCGCGGACGAGAGCGTCCCGGAGCGCCTTGCCGCTGGGCCGGTTGTCGCGGCCGACGGCGATCGTGCCCCGCACACCGTGCCGCATCAGGTAGGCTGCGTAAGCGCGACCGAGCCGGTCTGCCACCTGCGGGGTCAGGTCCTTGCCGACGATTCCTCGAACGTCGTACTGGCGGAAGATCTCGCGATTCACCTCCATGTGTCTCCTCCAAATACGACGGGGCGGCTCTGGCCGCCCCGCAGGTCAACGGTCGAGTCGGGACAGCGGCGGTCCGACGGGCGTTTCCGCCATCGGCCCTGCGATGGTCACCCCCCAGCGTGAAAACTCCAGTGCCGGGCTCGGCAGAATCCCGAAAACAAGGAGGAGTCCGGCCGCGACTCCGATCACCACCTGAGTGAGCGCCGGCACCGTGAGAGGCTCGGGCATGTCGGGGGCCCGCGGATTCATGAACATCACCTTGAGTACACGCAGGTAGTAGCCAGCAGAGACGAAGCTGGTGAGGACGAACACCACCGCGAGACGCGTCTGGGGCTGCGGCGCCCGCAAGGCCGCCTGCAGTACGTACCATTTCGCGAAAAAGCCCATTCCTCCAGCGAGCGGAAAGCCCAGCAGAGCCAGCATGAACACCGCCATCGCCAGCGCGAGCCACGGCCGTACCCGCCAGAGGCCGGCATAATCGGTCACCGCCAGTCGAGTCTCCCCGGCCTGTCCGAGCGCGATCACCACCGCGAAAGCTCCCATCGTCGCCAGCGTGTACGCCGTCAGGTAGAACAGGAAGGATGACGCGCCCAGAGCCGTTCCCGAGACGAGCGCGACCAGGATGTAACCGGCGTGGGCAATGCTGGAGTAGGCGAGCAGCCGCTTGATGTTGGACTGCGCGAGCGCGATGAGATTGCCGACCACCATCGTGATCGCGGCGATCCACCACATCGCGCCATGCCACGCCGGCGCGGCGAGCGGGAAGGCCTCGAGCCAGACGCGAAAGAACGCCGCGAACGCTCCCGCCTTCACCGCCGCGGCCATGTAGGCGCTGTACGGTGTCGGCGCGCCATCGTAGACGTCGGGGGTCCACATGTGAAAAGGCACGGCCGCCACCTTGAACGCGAACCCGACCAGGAGAAGCGCGATCCCCACCAGGAGCATGGGGCTCGAGGCGTGACCCGCGACACTCGCCCATCGCCCGATCGCCGCCAGGTTGGTGGTTCCGGTCACGCCGTACAGGAGCGCGATGCCGTAGAGCAGAAACCCGGTGGAGAACGCGCCAAGAAGGAAGTACTTGAGCGCCGCCTCGGCGGCGACCGCGCTCCGTCGGTTGAGACCCGCCAGAACGTACGCCGAGATCGACATGAGCTCGACGCCCAGGAAGATCATCATGAGATCGCGGGACGCGGCGAGGAGCATCGCTCCGGAGGTCGCCAGGAGCACCAGAACGTGCGATTCCGCGACCAGGATTCCCTCGCGCTCGTTGTAGTCCATCGCGAGCATGAGAGCGATGATCGCGGCGCCGAGAAAGATGAGGTCGGCTGCCCATCGGAAGCTGTCGACGGCGATGATGCCGGGTCCCGAGCCCACGCGCTGGTGCCCGTACCAGTGGACGGCTGCGATCGTCACGACGCAGAGCGCGATGCTCCACGCGCCCACGTTGCGCTGATGGCGGGTGCTCTCCGGGCGCCAGACGCACCAGAGAAGGAGAAGCATCGCGCCTCCGACCAGCAGAAGGTCGGGTCCGAGCGCGGCCGAGAGCTGCCAGGGCACCGTAAGGTCGAAGCGCATCTACCGGCCCGCCCGATTCGCCGCAATCGACCCGGGCGGCTCGGGGACAGCGCCGCGACGGGCGCCGGACTCCACCGTCTGCACGAACGCCGCGGCCGAGCCCTCCATGCGACGCAGGATCGGCGCGGGAAAGACGCCGATCCAGAGAATCGCTGCGGCGATGATCGTCATCATGCCGACTTCCCGCCCGTTCAGGTCGGTGAGGTGCTCGTTCTCGGGCTTGTCCAGCCCGTTGAAGAGGATGCGCTGGATCGCCCAGAGCAGGTATGCGGCGGCGAAGATCACGCCGGTCGTCGCGACCAACGCGAGGTAGGGATGGACGCGGAAGGATCCGAGCAGGACCAGGAACTCGCCGATGAACCCGTTTGTGCCCGGCAGGCCAATGCTGCTCAGCGAGACCAGAGTCAGCAGCGCCGCGAACATCGGCATCACGCGCGCGATGCCGCCGTAGGCGTCGATGAGACGGCTATGCCGTCGCTCGTAGATCATGCCGATCAGCAGGAAGAGCGCGCCGGTGGAGATGCCGTGATTGATCATCACCATGAGCGCGCCCTGCACGCTCTGGAGGGTCAGCGCGAAGATGCCCAGCATGACGAAGCCGAGATGGCTCACCGAGGAGTACGCGACCAGCTTCTTGAAATCCGGCTGCACCATCGCCACGAGGGCACCGTAGACAATGCCGATGACGGCGAGCGCGAGGATGGTGGTGCGAACCCACGGATACATGGCCGCGGATGGAAAGAACGGCATCGCGAAGCGCAGAAAGCCGTACGTCCCCATCTTGAGCATGATGCTCGCGAGCACCACCGAGCCAGCGGTCGGCGCCTCGACGTGCGCGTCGGGAAGCCAGGTATGGAAGGGAAACATGGGCACCTTCACCGCGAACGCCGCGAAGAACGCCCCGAAGAGCAGGAGCGCCGTGGTGTGGGTGAAAATCCCGCTGTTACCGAGGATGACGTCGTAGGCGAAGGTCTCGCCCCGTCCGGCAGTCAACCAGAGGTACAGAACCGCCACCAGCATGAGCAGCGAGCCGACGAATGTGAAGAGAAAGAACTTGAGGCTCGCGTAAATGCGGCGCTCCCCACCCCAGATCCCGATGATGAAGTACATCGGCACCAGCATGATCTCCCACATCACGTAGAACAACAGCAGGTCGAGCGCGAGGAATACGCCGATCATGCCGGTGGTCAGCACGAGCATCAGGGAGTAGTACCCGCGCAGCTTGTCGCGCACGCTGGTCCAGCTCCCGAGCACCGCGAGGGGCATGATGAACGTCGTCAGCAGTACCATGAAGAGCGAGATGCCGTCGACCCCGAGCGTGAAGCGGGCACCCCATTCGGGGATCCAGGGGGCATCGACCCGTGCCTGCCATCCGGCGGCGCCCGGGTCGAACGACCACCAGAGCCCGGTCGAGACGACGAACTCGGCCAGAAAAGCGATCAGCGCGATCCAGCGGGCCGCGCCCTGAGCAGCAATGTCGCTCCCCGCTCGCCGCGAGAGCGCGCCCTCGACGCTGATCGCCAGAACACCGAGCAGCGGCAGAATCAGCAGCGTCGAGAGGACCCAGCGATCGTAGCCGATCGACGCGAGAAAGTCGTGCATTCCGTTACCGGAGAGTGAGAGCGCCGAGCACGGCCAGCATGCCGACGACGATCGCCCAGGCGTATGTGCCCACCTGGCCGGACTGCACAAATGATCCGAGACGGCCGAACCCGTTCGCGAGCCCGGCCGTCACCCGAGACAGGAGAAAATCCACGACGCCGACGTCGATGCCCTTCCAGAGGAGATCCCGCGATACGCCGACCGTGGGTCGGACGATCGTCGCGTCGTAGATCTCATCCACGAAGTACTTGTGGGCGAGTACCCGCTCGAAGCCCCGGTCCTCGGCGGTCTGGGCGGGCAGCGCCACCCGCGCCGGCCTGAGGCGCACGAGAGCGAAGACGATACCCAGCAGCCCCACCGCCACCGCCGCACCAAGAAGGCCCGCCTCGGTGTTGACTGCCGGCTCGGCCAGGCGCCCACCAGCGAGCCGCAACGTCGCGCCCCCCACCACGGGATCGAGCCACCTGTCCAGCGCGCCAACCGGGCCGAGGACGTGGAGCATCCGCGGGATATTGAACCACCCGCCAGCCAGACTCAGCGCGCCCAGGACCACCAGAGGCGCCGTCATGATCCACGGCGCCTCCGACAGGTGAGGTCGTTCGGCGTCGCCGGTGCGGTTCGGACCGTGGAAGGTGTACAGCATTATGCGGGTCATGTACACGGCGGTGAGGAACGCCGCGATCAATCCCATCGCGTAGATCGCGTACAGGAGGGTACTCCCTGGAATGCCGAGCCAACGTGCCTCGGCGAGCGCGGAGTGGCCGGCCGCCTCGAAGACTGCCCCGAGGATGGCGTCCTTGGAGAAGAAGCCGGCGAAGAAGGGAATTCCGGCGATCGCCAGAGTCGCCGCCCACATGAGCAGCCAGGTCCACGGGAGAAAAGCGCGCATGCCGCCCATGTTCCGCATGTCCTGCGCATCCTCGTGGCTGTGGGTGGCGTGATACGCGCGATGCATCGCGAAGATCACCGAGCCCGAGCCGAGAAAGAGCAGCGCCTTGAAGAAGGCGTGCGTCAGGAGGTGGAAGATGCCGGCCGCGTACGCGCCCGAGCCGACGCCCACGAACATGTACCCGAGCTGGCTCACAGTGGAATAGGCCAGCACCTTCTTGATGTCCCACTGCTTGAGGCCGATGGTGGCGGCGAACAGCGCCGTCACCGCTCCCACGAGAGCCACGGTGAGACAGGCTACCGGTGACAGAGAGAAGAGAAAGCTGCTGCGAGCGACCAGATACACGCCGGCGGTGACCATCGTCGCTGCGTGGATGAGCGCCGAGACCGGCGTCGGGCCGGCCATGGCGTCGGGAAGCCAGGTGTACAGCGGAATCTGGGCGCTCTTTCCGGTGCAGCCGAGGAAGAAGAAGAGGCAGATCGTCGTGACCAGCGCGCCACCCATGGGGAGCGTCGCTGCGCGGGCGGTGAGCGCGGTAAAATCAAGCGCGCCGAAGTTGGACCAGAGCAGGAACATCCCCACGAGAAATCCGAAATCGCCGATCCGATTGACGATGAACGCCTTCTTGCCGGCGTCCGCGCTTGCCTTGTCATCGAACCAGAATCCGATGAGCAGATAGGAGCACAGTCCCACCCCCTCCCATCCCACGAACAGCACCGGATAGCTCGCGCCGAGCACGAGCACGAGCATGAAGAAGATGAAGAGGTTGAGGTAGGCGAAGTAGCGAGGGTAGCCCGGGTCGTCGCGCATGTAGCCGACGCTGAAGATGTGGATGAGCGTTCCCACACCGGTGATGATCAGCACCATCACCATCGACAGCTGGTCCAGCTGGAAGGCGGCGTCGATCTGGAGGTCGCGTCCCACCGGCATCCAGGAGAAGTAGCGCTGGACGAAGGGCGTGCTCAGCTCTCCCGCGCCCAGCATCTCGCGGAAGATGAGGATCGCGAGGACGAATGCGGCCGCCAGCACGAGGGGGCCGATGACGCTCACGAGACCGGCGTGACGGTGGCGGGCGACGGCATGGTGATCGTCCCCGTGCGCGCCCACCGCATGCCCGGCGTCGCCGGAGTGGCCGAGAGGGTGCGACTCGTCGTGCGTTCCGGCGGACGGATCAGCCGGGCCCGCCCGGAAGGCGCCGTGCAGCGCGAGCAGACCGTTCAGCACGAAGCCGAGCAGCGGCAACAGCGGGAGCAGCCACATCCACATGGCGACAGTCCCCTGCAGCGGGTGCACGGCGGCGGCTGGGCCAACGATCTGGAGGAGCATCAGCCCTTCAGCAGATTGATATTCTGCAGGTCGACCGACTCACGCTGCCGAAAGATCGAGATGATGATCGCCAGACCGACCGCCGCCTCCGCGGCTGCCACCGTCATGACGAAGATCACGAACACCTGGCCGGCGAGACCGTACAGTCGCGAGAACGCCACGAACGACAGATTGACCGCGTTGAGCATGAGCTCGACGCACATGAAGATGATGATCGCGTTGCGGCGCAGCAGAACGCCGAGCACACCGATGGTGAACAGGACCGCCGAGAAAAAAAGCGCCGCATCCACCATGTCAGCCCGTCCGCTTGGCGAGGACCACCGCACCGATGATTGCGGCGAGGAGCAGCACGCTCGTCACCTCGAAGGGAAGGAGGAAGCCGTCGGCCGCAAACAGAGGTGCCGCGACGCTGCTCACCACCTGCGCGGCAGCGATCGGCTCGGGGGTCACGTCCGGGAGCTGTTGCCGGCCAAACACCACGAACACGAGATCCCCGACCATCAGCAGCCCGACGGCCGTGGCGGCAAGCCGGGTGCGAGGACCTTTCATGTCCACCGTGGCGGCGGCGTGCCCGAGATTCAGAAGCATGACCACGAACAGGAAGACCACCATGATCGCGCCAGCGTACACCAGAACCTGGATCACGCCGATGAACTGAGCGTCCATCATCACGTACATGGCCGCCAGGCTGAACATCGTCGTGACCAGCCAGAGCGCGGCCGCGACCGGGCTCCGTCGGGTGACGAAGGTCAGCGCGGACGCGACGGCCAGCACTCCGAACAGATAGAAGTGGAAACCGAAGAAAAGAGTCACTCGGTCGCTCTCACTCGCCTGCCGGATCGGCCGGATCCCACATCTCGCAGACCGGATGGGTCTGCGCCATCAGTCGCTCGAGGTCGTAGACGAAGCCAGCCCGGCTGTACTCCGAGTTCTCGTAATGCCGGCCGACGTGGATCGCCTCCTCGGGGCACACCTCCTGGCAGTAGCCGCAGAAGATGCAGCGGAACTCGTCGATCTCGTAGATCAGCGGATACCGGTTCCCCTCCTCATCCTCGCCCGGCACGAGCTTGATGCAATTGGCCGGACAGATCTGCGGACAGAGCCCGCACGCGACGCACTTGGACTTCCCGTTCTCGTCGGTCAACATCCGATGCGTCCCGCGCCAGCGGGCCGAGAGCGGCCACTTCTGCTCCGGGTACTGTACCGTCACCTTCTGAGGGTCGATAAGGTGCTTGAAAGTGAGAGCCATGCCGCTCAGCATCGCGCGGACGTAGCTCACCTGCGCGGTTGGGCGCTCCAGCACCTTCACGTCGATGGTCATGGGGATTGGTTCCTCAGTCGCCCTGCGCGGCGGCGGTGCTCGCTCGTGCGCTGATCGCACGCAGTCGAGCGAGCCGTTGCTGCCCGATCGGCGCGTAGGCGGGGCTGACGATCTTGCCGCTGTCGAGCATCACGAACAGGACCGCTGCCAGACCGACATTCAGCAGACCCAGAGAGCCCAGATAGAAATTGCCGCCACGCGGCACACCGATGAGATCGAGAAGCAACGTGGCGGCGGCGATGATCACGATGTACGCCAGTGCCAGGGGCAGCATGAACTTCCAGCCGAGAGACATCAGCTGGTCGTAGCGAAAGCGCGGCAGCGTCCACCGGATCCACATGAAGACGAACAGGAAGAAGAGCACCTTCGTCAGAAAGACGGCCAGCGTCAGAAGGGTCTTCCACCAGGCCCAGGGCGGCAGATTCGGCGTTTGCCAGAACGGCACGCTCCACCCTCCGAAGAAGAGCGTGGTCATGAGCGCGCTGGCGGTCACCATGTTCGAGTATTCGGCGATGAAGAACATCGAGAACTTCATCGCGCTGTACTCGGTGTGGTATCCCGCGATCAGCTCGGACTCCGCTTCGGGCAGGTCGAAGGGCAGCCGATTCGTCTCGGCGAATGCCGCCACCATGAAGATGAAGAAGGCGATGAGGAGCGAGATGACGTTCCAGCCCATCACCTGCTGCTGGCGCACGATGTCGGCGAGGGAGACGTTCCCCGCCAGAAGAAGAACCGCGATCGTTGACATGCCCATCGCGATCTCGTACGAGACCATCTGGGCGCTGGAGCGCAGGCCGCCGAGCAGCGAGTACTTGTTGTTCGACGCCCAGCCCGCCAGCACGATGCCGTACACTCCGAGCGAGCCGATCGCCAGAATGTAGAGGAAGCCGATGGGCATGTTCGCCACGACCATGTCCACGAGTCCCCACCTTGTCGGCCAGGGCGCGGCGAACGGGATCACGGCGAAGGTGATCAGCGCGGGAATGAAGGACATGGCCGGCGCGAGAATGAACAGTGGGATGTTCGCGTCCGCCGGATATGTCTCCTCCTTCATGATGTTCTTGAGACCGTCGGCGGCCGGCTGCAGCAATCCGCCCGGCCCTACCCGGTTGGGACCGTGCCGGTCCTGGATCCAGGCCGATACTTTCCGCTCGGCGAGGGTGAGCATCGCGACGCCGACCATCAGGACGGTGAAGACCGCCAGCATCTTGATCACGGTGAAGATGAACCACGCTCCTCCCGCCATGGCGCCCTGCCGATCGACCACCTGCAGCAGGAGCAGTGGCGGCGTCATCGACTCACCTCGGCAGTCGCCGAGGATCCGGCGACCAGCCGGCCGCGCAGCCCGAGCGACTCGTAGCTCATCCCCGTCAGCTCGGGGTGGCTGGCCGCCATCCGGGCGAACAGCTCACTCGCCAGGAAGACGCGTGTCGGATCGCCGAGCGCGGTGAGAAGGTCGGCCAGCACCCACCAACCCGGCCGCGACATCCCCGGGGCGGACTTCGCCTGAAGGTATCGCTGCACGCGTCCCCGCAGATTGGTGAATGTGCCCTCCTCTTCCGCCATGTTGGTGATCGGGAGAACGACCTGGGCGGTTCGCACGGCACGGGGAAGCGTCGAGGCGAGCACGACGATGGCGCCGGCTCGGGCGACGAGGGCCTCCTCCGCGTCCGTCAGCCGATCGTCTCCGAGAAGGAGAACGTCGCTGCCGCCGAGCTGGTCGAGTGGCGACTCGGACCGGTGAAAGCCGAACATCTCGGCTCCGCGCACGTTCGCCGCCCGATCGGCTCGAAGCGCGAGATCGGGGACCCCGGGCAACGCCGCCTCTGCTCCGGTCGCGACCCGAAAGAGGCCGCGCCCCCCGAGTCGCTCGACTACGCGCGAGAGCAGATACAGCGTCTCGTTCGACATCATCGGGGAGGCAAGTACCACCACGCGACGGCCGCCGAGGAGCAGCGCCGCGTCCCGGATGGCGACCTCCCAATCGCTGCCGACGAGACGCTCTCCGCGCCGCACGAGAGGGGCCTCCACCCGGTCCTGGCGATTCAGCCACCGATAATCGAGGCGCCCCACGTCACAGAGGAACCACTGGTTGACGTCGATGTTGGATCGGGGGCGCAACCGTACCACGGTGTTGTCGCGCGTCTCCAGGATGGTATTGCATCCCTGCGTGCAGTTCGGGCAGACACTCGGCGTCCGATCCAGCTCCCAGGCGCGGGCTTTGTTCAGGAAGTCCTTGGAGAGCAGCGCCCCGACCGGGCACAGATCGATCACGTTCCCGGCCCACGGATGGGTGAGGTCCTCCCCCTCGAACTTGCCGATCACCGCGCGGTCGCCCCGCTCGCTCACGTTCAGCACCGGGTCCTGCGCGATGTCATCCATGAAGCGCACGCAGCGCGTGCAGAGGATGCACCGATTGGGCACGTAGAGAACGTCGCCGCCGAAATCCTCGACCGGATTGAAGCGCTTCGACTCGAGGCTGCGTCCCTCGGATCGCCCTTCCTGGAAGGTGTAGTCCTGGAGCTCGCACTCGCCCGCCTGATCGCAGATCGGGCAATCCAGAGGGTGATTGATGAGCAGGAACTCCAGCACCCCCTTTCGCGCCTCGAGCGCCGTCTCCGAGTAGACGTGGACCACCTGCCCCTCGGCAACCGATGTCGCGCACGCGGGGGCGAGCTTGGGAGCTTTTTCGACCTCCACCAGGCACATCCGGCACACGCCCGCCACGGGCAGGCCGGGGTGATAGCAGTAATGGGGGATGAGGACGCCGGCGTTCTTCGCCGCCTCGAGGATCGATGTGCCGGTGGGGACCGCCACCTTGCGGCCCTCGATGGTGACCGTCACGAGCGTCGAGTCCGCCATCAGGCCGCCGCCGATGTCCGGAGCGGACATCCCTTTCCGGTGATGTGGGCCATGAACTCGTCGCGGAATTTCTGTATGCCGGAGACTATCGGCGCGGCGCACGAATCACTCAGCACGCAGATGGTCTTTCCGGTCATGTTCTCGGACAACTCGAGCAGAACGTCGAGGTCGCCAATCGTGCCTCCGCCGTCCTCGATGCGCTCCAGAATCCGTGTCACCCAGGCCGTTCCCTCCCGGCACTGCGTGCACTGGGCACAGCTCTCATGGGCGTAGAAGCGCGCCAGCCGCGCGATGTGCTTCACCATGCACTGCGAGTCATCGAACAGGATCACGCCGCCCGATCCGAGCATCGACCCCTGGGCCACGAAGCCCTCGTAGTCCATCAGCGTCGCCTCGGCCTCGGTCATGCTCTGGATCGGGACCGACGAGCCGCCGGGAATGCACGCCTTGAAGGTCCGGCCCGGAGGTGGGCCGCCGCACAGGTCGTAGAGAAAATCCTTGAACGGGAATCCGAGAACGACCTCGTAGTTGCCCGGGCGCGCGATGTTCCCACAGACCGAGAACAGCTTCGTGCCGGTGCTCTTGGGATTGGAGAGGCAGAACTTCTTGTACCAGTCGGCGCCGTTGGTCAGGATCTGCGGCACCGCCGCAAGCGTCTCGACGTTGTTGATGGTGGTCGGCTTGCCGAAGAGTCCTGCGACCGCAGGAAAGGGAGGCTTGATGCGCGGATTGCCGCGCCGGCCCTCGAGCGAGTTCATGAGCGCCGTCTCCTCGCCGCAGATGTACGCCCCTGCTCCCTTGTGGATGTGGACGTCTACCCGCTTGCCGGTGCCCATCGCATTCGTCCCGAGGATCCCGGCTCCGTAGGCTTCGCGCACCGCCTGCTCCATCACCCTGATCGGCTCGGTGAATTCGCCGCGGATGTAGATGTACGACGTCTCTGCCCCGATCGCGTACGCACCGATCGCCGTGCCCTCGACCAGCGCATGCGGAGTCCACCGCATGATCTCGCGATCCTTGAACGTGCCGGGCTCGGACTCGTCGGCATTGACGCACAGATAGTGCGGCTTGCCATCGCCTGGCTTCATGAACGACCACTTCAGGCCGGTGGGGAATCCGGCCCCGCCGCGTCCCCGGAGTCCCGACTCCTTCACCCTCGCGACGATGGCGGCCGGCTCCATGGCGAGCGCCTCTTCGAGGGCGCGATAGCCTCCGCGCTTCTTCCATCCGCCGAGAGTGCGCGCGTCGGCATCGCCAAAATGCTGCGAGAGAAGGGGCGTCTCGCGTTCGTGGGGAGGAAAGGGGAAGCCCATCAGCGCAGCTGGCCGAGAAGAGAGGGCACCATGTCGGGCTTCACCGATTCCACGAATTCCTCGTTGATCATGATCGGCGTCGCAAAGCCACAGGCACCGAGGCATTCGACCTCGATCACGGTGAATCGCCCATCGGGCGAGGTCGTGCCCAGCTGAGCACAGCCGCTCTGCCGCAGGATGGCCCTCACCACGTCCTCGGCGCCGCAGGCGCCGCACGGAGACGTGGTGCAGACCTGAATGAAATATTTCCCGACCGGGTGCTGGTGGTACATCGTGTAGAACGTCACCACACCCTTCACGTAGGCGGGCGTCAGCCCGAGCAGCTCGGCCACCTCGGCCATCGCGCCCTGGCTGATCCAGCCGCGCTGCTCCTGCACCATCCAGAGCGCCGGCAGCAGCCCGGCCATTCTCGTCGGGTAGCGGGAGAGAAGCTCGTCCAGCTGGCGCCGCCGGTCGCCGGTGAACACGGCCTCGTGATCGGCACTCGAGAGGCCGTGCGGCGCGTCGGCCGGCGCGTTCGCCCCGCCCATCTCCGAGATCGTCACCGGTCGATCTCGCCCATGACGATGTCGATGCTGGCGTTGATCGCGATGACATCGCTGAGGAGATGCCCTTCGACCATGCGCGGAATCGCCGACAGGTTGACGAACGAGGGAGGACGGATGCGCCAGCGGGAAGGCTTTCCGGTGCCGTCGGAGACCATGTAGTAGCCCTTCTCGCCCTTGGGGCTCTCGACCGCGACGTAGCACTCGCCGACCGGGGGTTGCGGTCCTTCCATCACCTGCTTGAAGTGATGGATCATCGACTCCATGTCGCTCATCGCGCGCGACTTGGGTGGAAGGATGACACGGTGATCATCGATGTTCACCGGCCCATCGGGGAGTCGCTCGATCGCCTGCTCCAGAATGCGAGTGGATTGGCGCAGCTCCTCCATGCGCACGAGGTAGCGATCGTACACATCGCCCTGCGTGCCCACGGGGACATCGAAATCGTAGGTCTCGTAGTCGAGATAGGGAAAGTCGCGGCGGACGTCATACGCCACACCGGAAGCGCGGAGCATCGGACCCGACAGGCCGTAGTTCACCGCCTCGTCGGCCGAGAGGGCACCGAGACCGATCGTGCGACCAACCCAGATCGCGTTGCGGGTGAGCATCCGGTCCACTTCGGCGACGGTCTTCGGAAAGCCGTGCACGAAATCGCGAAGCTGCTGCACCCACCCGTCGGGGATGTCCGCGGCCATCCCGCCCACCCGGGTCGCACTGGTCGTCAGGCGCGCGCCCACCCACCGCTCGAGCAGATGGTACACCGTCTCTCGCTGCTGGAACGACCAGAGAAAGGGGGTGAACGCTCCGATGTCGATGCAGGTCGTGCCGAGCCACACCAGATGCGAGATGATCCGCGACAGCTCCATGGCGATCACCCGCAGTACCGTGCAGCGCGGCGTGATCTCGACGCCGAACAGGCGCTCGGCGCCGAGCGCGAATGCGCAGTTGTTCCCGATCGAATTGAGGTAATCCTCGCGATCGGTCCACGGAATGATCTGGTTGTACTGGCGGTACTCGCCGATCTTCTCGAAGCCGCAATGCAGATAGCCGATGTGGGGAATGCATCGCACGACGACCTCGCCGTCGAGCTCCAGCACGAGCCGCAGCACACCGTGGGTGGCCGGATGCTGAGGCCCGAGGTTGATGAGCATGTGCTCGCCGGCCAGGTCGGGCTCGAGCGCCGGAGGCGGCTCCATCGTCGTGATCCGGCCTTCCTCCGTGACCTGTAGCGGAGCGCGACGGGGACGCCCGCGCTCGTCGATGCCGGAGCTGCCGAGCGCGACCTCGACCGTTCGCTTGGTGGTCGCCATCCCTACTCCCCCGTCTTCTCGCCGGACGCGAGACGCTGGCGCATGGCCTCGGGCAGGTCCTCGAAGGCCTGCGCGATCGTCAGCTCTTCCATCGAGTAGCGTGCTTCCGGATTGGCCGCCAGCGCCTGGCGCAGCTGCTCGGCGCGGCTGAAGCGTCCGCGGAGGGGGAAGTCCTTGCGCAGAGGAAATCCTTCCCGGTACTGCTCCCACATGAGGATGCGCCGGAGGTCCGGGTGTCCCCGGAAGGTGATGCCGAACATGTCGAAGCACTCGCGCTCGAGCCAGTCGGCGCCTTTGTAGACGGGCCACACGCTGTCCACCTCGAGAGGCGCGCCCTTGCGCAGCCGGGCCTTGAGGCGCAGGAAGCGCCGGTACGGCAGCGAGCGCAGATGCCAGATGACCTCGAGCGGCTGCTCGGGATCACGGTGCTCCACCGCCGTGACGTCGGACAGGTAGTCATAGCGCTGGGCGGGATCGTCGTGGAGCCAGCGCACGATCTCGAGAACGCGATTTCCATCGACGTACACGGACGTCTCGCCCCAGACGACACCCGCCTGGTGCACCGCGTCCGCGAACTGCGCGCGCAGGGCGTCGGCACTGGGATTGGCCGGGCCACCGCGGTGGGGCACGCCTCTCTGCGTCGAGGGAGCCGGTGCGCCGGAAGCGGCGGCGCCCGGAACCACGGGCGCAAACCCCGCCGTCACAGCCCCGACCTGGTCTGGTGAACGGAGTTGCCGAAGGGCTCCGACAGCTCGTCGATCGCCTGGGGGGGGATGTAGAGTCCGCTCGTGGGATCGGGCTCCATCTCGTTCCGAATCGACTTGTCGGCCATCTTCTCCCGTTTGACCTTCTCCTGGAGCATCATGATGCCGTACATGAGCCCTTCCGGCCTCGGCGGACAGCCGGGCACGTAGACGTCCACCGGAATGATCGTGTCGATCCCCTGCACCACGGCGTAGTTGTCGAACATTCCGCCCGTAGACGCGCATGCGCCCATCGAGATGCACCATTTGGGCTGGGGCATCTGCTGCCAGATCCGGCGGATGACCGGAGCGAGCTTGAACGGAACACGACCCGCACAGATGAGAACGTCGGCCTGGCGGGGCGAGAAGCTCATGCGCTCCATGCCGAAGCGCGCGAGGTCGAAACCGCTCGCCGCCGTCGCCATGAACTCGATTGCGCAGCACGCCGTGCCGAACGGCATCGGCCAGAGGGAGTTCGCGCGGGACCAGTTGACGAGGAAGTCGAGCCGGGTGGCGATCCAGCTCTCCTGCGACGCAGGGTCGTGGGTGACGACTCTCTCGGCTGGCGGTGAGATCAA
Organism: Gemmatimonadota bacterium; assembly: GCA_030948255.1. GTDB lineage: Bacteria > Gemmatimonadota > Gemmatimonadetes > Gemmatimonadales > Gemmatimonadaceae > JALZAQ01. The sequence continues at coordinate 14,378 of JALZAQ010000039.1, read as the reverse complement.
TCCCATTGCAGCGCTCCCTTCTTCCAGACGTAGATGAAGCCGATGAGAAGGATCGCCATGAACACCAGCATCTCGCCCAGGCCGAAGAAGGAGATCTCCCGCGGGGGGCAGGCGCCGCCGGCGAGCGGCACGGCGCAGGAGAGCTGGCGGAAGTGGACGCTCCACGGAATCATGAACACGGTCTCGATGTCGAACACGATGAAGAGCATCGCGACCATGTAGAACTTCACCGAGAAGCGCTCGCGAGCATCGCCGAGGGCGGGAATGCCCGATTCGTAGGCGGCCTGCTTCACGGGGGTGGGACGGACGCGAATCGTGAGGTGCGAGACGCCGAGCATCATGACGGCGTTCGCGGCGACGAAGCCCACGAGCATCAATACCGGGAAGTATTCGCGGACGAGCATGCCTCTCCCGACTTCGTGAAATTTTTCACTTTCGACTCAGGGGAAATTACCGCGAGCGGGCGGCGAGTGTCAACCGACGAACGGGAACGGGGTTGCGAGTGGCACAGACCCCTCGCGAGCGATACATTCACGCCGCTCGCCGCGCACCGCCTCGCGCTCATCCCGAGCCGAGCCTCTCCCCCCTCCCCCCTCCCCCCTTCCTCTTCACCCCGGACGATGTCCCTCAAGTCGGACCGCTGGATTCGTCAGATGGCGCTCGAGCACGGGATGATCGAGCCCTTCGAGGACCGCCAGGTTCGCGAGGGGGTGATCTCGTACGGGCTCAGCTCGTACGGCTACGACATGCGGGTCGCGCGGGAGTTCAAGATCTTCACGAATGTCCTGAGCTCGATCGTCGACCCCAAGCGCTTCGACCCCCGGTCGTTCGTGGAGTTCGAGGGCGATGTCTGCATCGTCCCGCCGAATTCGTTCGCGCTCGCACGCTCGGTCGAGTACTTCCGCATCCCGCGCCAGGTCCTCACGGTAACCGTCGGCAAGTCCACGTATGCGCGCTGCGGCATCATCACGAACGTCACCCCGTTTGAGCCGGAATGGGAAGGCTTCGTGACGCTGGAGATCTCCAACACCACCCCGCTCCCGGCCCGCATCTATGCCAACGAGGGCATCGCGCAGGTGCTGTTCTTCGAGGGTGACGAGGAGCCGGAAGTGTCCTACAAGGACAAGAAGGGCAAGTACCAGGGACAGCAGGGCGTGACCTTGCCGCGATTGTAGCCTACAGCTTCACCGCCGCCATCGGTCCGCGAACGGCCTCGGCGCTCTTCCCCAGGTCCACGCGCTCCTTGCTCGTGAGCTCCACCTCGAGAATCTGCTCGATGCCGCGCCGCCCGAGCTTGCACGGCACGCCGAGGAAGAGACCCGACATCCCATATTCCCCGTCGAGCCACGCCGCGCACGGGAGGATCCGCTTCGAGTCCTTGGCGATCGCCTCGCACATCTGCACTGCCGCGGACGAGGGAGCGTAGTACGCGGAGCCAGTCTTCAGATGCTTCACGATCTCCGCCCCGCCGTTGCGGGTGCGATCCACGATCTCATCGAGCCGCTTCCGATCGAGCAGCTGTGTGACCGGAATGCCGCTGACGCTGGTGTAGGAGATGAGGGGCACCATGGTGTCACCATGGCCGCCCAGCACCATCGCCTGGATGTCGTGCACCGAGACATCCAGTGCCTCGGCCAGGAAGGACCGGTACCGGGCCGTGTCGAGCACGCCGGCCATTCCGATCACGCGCTCGCGCGGAAAGCCCGTCACCTTCATCGCTACCCACGACATGATGTCGAGAGGATTCGAGATGACGATCAGGATCGCGTTCGGCGAGGTCCGCTTGATGTTCTGCGAGACCTCCTTGACGATCCCCGCATTCGTGTTGAGCAGATCGTCGCGCGACATTCCGGGCTTCCGGGCGATACCGGCCGTGATCACCACGATGTCGGAATCAGTCGTCTCCTCGTACCCGTTGCTGCCAATCACCCGGCTGTCGAAGCCCTCGATCGGTGCGGACTCCCACTGGTCGAGCGCCTTACCCTGAGGGATTCCCTCGATCACGTCCACCATCACCACCTGGCGCGCGAGCTCCTTCTCGGCGAGGCGCTGGGCGGTGGTTGCCCCGACGTTGCCCGCGCCGATCACGGAAATCTTGGTCAGCATTGCGATCCGATCGATAAAGTGGCGAGAAGAGTGCAGGGCAGGAGAAGCTATTCGGAACCGGCACGCCGGGCAAACGGCCCCCGAGCGTCAGCCGCCCACCTGCGAGAGCGCGCGAAGCCCCCCGACCCGCATCTGCAGGAGCTCGTGCTCGCGCGGCTTCTCCGCGAGCGCCGCGATGTAGAGAGGCCGAAGCTCCTGACCGGCGCGCAACGGATCTCGCAGATTCACTTCGTGGTCGCCATACAGGCAGGTGCGAAGGCGGCCGTCCGCGGTGAGGCGCACGCGGTTGCAGCTGCCGCAGTAGGTATGTGTCATCGGCGTGATGACGCCGATCGTGCCCGCGGCACCGTCGAGATGATAGTAGGCCGCTGGCCCGTTGCCGCGCACCTGCGACGTCATCGGAGCCAACGGCGCGATGGAGGCGATGCGCTCGAGCACCTCGTCGCTCGACACGACGTGCGACCAGGTGAGCTCCCTCATCTCTCCCACCGGCATGAGCTCGATGTAGCGCACATGCCAGGGATGATCGAGCGTCAATCTCGCGAAATCCTCGATCTCATCGTCGTTGATACCGCGCATCACGACGACGTTGATCTTGACCGGATCGAGGCCGGCCCGCTCAGCGGCCAGCGCCGCATCGACGGGAGAGAAACCCAGATTCCGCCGGGCGATCGCAGTGATGCGCTCGGGACGCAGACTGTCGGCGCTCATGTTCACCCGGTCCAGTCCGGCTGCGCGCAATGCCTGCGCCATCACCGGCAGCTTCACGCCGTTGGTCGAGAGCGCGATGTCCTCGATTCCGGGAACGGAGTGCAGCATGCCGATCAGCGCGGTCAGGTTCGGCCGGATCGTCGGCTCCCCGCCGGTGATCCTCAGCCGCCGGAGGCCGAGCGGCGCCAGCTGGGCGACGATCGCGGTGATCTCCTCATAGCTCAGGATGTCCTGCTTGGGCAGCCACTCCAGCCCCTCCGCCGGCATGCAGTAGACGCAGCGGAAGTTGCACCGGTCGGTGACCGAGATGCGGAGATACTCGATGCCTCGCCCGAACTGGTCCCGGAGCGGTGGTGGGAGCGCGGCGCTCATCGGTATGCCGGTGCGTCGGGTGAGGACTGGTTGACCCATCCCCGCGAGCCGTCCGCGTATCCTTCGCGCTTCCACACCGGGAGGCGGCGCTTCAGCTCCTCGAGAAGATGGCGAGATGCGTCGTACGCGGCAGCCCGGCGGGGATGTCCGATCGCGATCGCCACGCTGGCGTCGCCAAGGGCGAGTGCGCCGAGCCGATGCTCGACCACGATGTCGGCGGTGCCGAATCGCTCCGCCGTCTCGGCAACGATCGACGCCAGCTCCCGCTCCGCCATCTCGGTGTAGGCGGAATACTCGATCCCGATCACTGCGCGCCCGTCGTTCACGTCCCGCACCGTTCCGACGAAGAGAATCAGCGCCCCATTCGCAGATGTCCCGACTTCCGCGAGCAGCGCGGCGCCGTTCAAGGGGTGCGACACGATGGCGCTTCTCATCAGCCGCCCGCCACCGGGGGAATGATCGCCAATTCGTCGCCCGGGGCGAGCCGGCGCTCGGCGCTCGCGTACTCCAGATTGACCGCCACGAGCGGAGCGGGCGGAAGACGCTCTCCTCCTGGCAGGGCCCGGATCTGCTGCAGCGCATCCCTGACCGTTGCCTCAGGCCCGAGCGTCAGATTCAGGCTGGCCCGGCCGAGGACATCGGCGTAGGAGGCGAAGAGCAGCGCCGTAACGGTCATGCGACGAGGCGGAGCACGAGGGGCAATCTACACTCCGGAAATGCAAAGCGCTCTGGCAACCCGACTTGCCAGAGCGCAGGGGCGACCGACCGTGGCGCTCAGGCCGCGGACGGCTCGTCCGAGAGCTCGCTGATGTGGACATCCGCGACGAGGGCACGCAGCTCCTTCGACGGCTTGAACACGGGAACGGGACGGGCCGACACCTCCACCGGAGAGCCGGTGCGCGGGTTACGCGCCATCCGAGTCTTCCGCTGGCGAATCTTGAAGGTTCCGAAGCCCCGAACCTCGATGTTCTTCTGTTCCTTCAGCGCATCCTTGATCGCGTCCAGAAATGCGTCCACCACTCGAGCGCAGTCCTTCTTCGAGATCATGGGACCGGCTGTCTGGGAGATCTGCGCCGTCACATGCTCGACCAGATCGGCTTTGGTCATACGGGAAACCTCGAAAGTGAGACGCGCGATCAGTGCCGCGGTGACACGAAAGTACGGCCTTACCTGTTGTGTGTCAAGCGTTTGCGGGATTCACTCCCGACGCGATCTCAGGGCTGACATGAAGTCGTCGAAGAGCGGTCGAGCGTCGTGCGGGCCGGGCGCGGCCTCCGGGTGGTACTGCACCGCGAACACCGGGAGCTCGCGATGCCGGAGCCCCTCGACCGTGGCGTCGTTCAAATTCATGTGCGTCACCTCGAGCGCGCTGGCGCCCGGAATCCCCTTCTCGTTGCCGCGGACTGCGAAACCGTGATTCTGTGATGTGATCAGCACGTGCCCGCTCTCGAGGGCCCGCACCGGATGGTTTCCTCCGCGATGTCCGTACGGCATCTTCTCGGTGGACGCGCCGAAGGTGAGACCCAAGAGTTGATGCCCCAAGCAGATCCCGAGGGTCGGTACTTCCCGCTCTACAATGCGCCGAAGTATCCCGGGTGCATACGAGATCGCGGCCGGGTCGCCCGGACCGTTCGAGAGAAAGACCCCATCCGGAGACAGCTCCAGCGCTTCTTCGGCGGAGGTATCGGCGGGCACCACTGTCAGTCGACATTCCTGCTCGGCGAAGAGTCGAAGGATGTTGCGCTTGATGCCGTAGTCGTAGGCGACGATGTGGTAGCGGGCTGCCGGATCTCCCCACACGTATCGCGTACGGGTGGAGACCCGCGATGCCAGGTCCAGCCCTTCCATGGACGGGCAGGCATCGAGCGCCGCCCTCACCGTCCCGTCCGGCTCCTCTCCGGCCCCGAGGACACCCTTCATCACACCCACGGATCTGAGGTGCTTCGTCAGACGCCGGGTGTCAACGCCTTCCAGAACCGGAACTTGAGCGCGGCTCAACCAACTTCTCAGATCTCCGGTGGCGCGCCAGCTCGAGAATCCCCCGGAGAGCTCCCGGACGATCACGCCGGCCACCTGGGGCTCGGCTGATTCCGCATCCTCGGCATTGATTCCGTAATTGCCGATCATGGGGGCGGTCATCACCACGGTCTGGCCGCGGTAGGATGGGTCGGTGAAGACCTCCTGATATCCCGTCATGTTCGTCGTGAAGACGACCTCGGCCACTGACGGCGCGCTCGCGCCGCTGAGCAGCCCACGAAAAAGGGCTCCATCCTCGAGGAGGAGGAACCCTTCACGTGCCGCCGCGTCGTTCACCGTCGGATCAGGGCTTGCGGGCGGGCTTGCTCGGCGTCGCCGTGTCCGGAGTGAGCGGAATGGCGGGGGTGACGGGTGCGGGCATCAGCGGCACCGCCGACTTACCTCGGCCCGGAGCGGGCGCGGTGCGGGTGGGGGCGGGTCGAAACTGCTCATCCAGCACCGACTTCGGTGCGGTTCCACGCACCGAGAGAATCGACAGCAACAGCGACAGGAAGAGAAAGACCCCCCCGCTCCACCAACTCGATTTTGTCAGGAGGTTGGCGGCTTGTCTTGTCCCGACGAACGAGTCCGAGGACGACGCGGCTCCCCCGAAGCTCGCGGCGAGGCCGCCGCCCTTTCCCGATTGCAGGAGGACGGCAGCGATCAGGACGAGCGCATCTAGGATCAGCAGGACGATGAGGAACGAGTACATCGATGTCGGGGCTGGAGAGTTGGCTCTAAGTCGTGAAAGCTAGGCGAGTTACGAATGTCGGTCAAGTCCGAGCGATGGTCGCCCACGATTCCGCTTCCAGGCTCGCTCCCCCCACGAGGAGGCCATTCACCTCAGGAGCACCAAGCAGCGATGATGCGTTCCCGGCGTTCACGCTGCCACCGTAAAGGATGGGGATTCGTGCGGCACTCCCCGCCGCGATGGCCTGGAGCGCGTCGCGGATGACGCGGTGCACCGCCGTCGCGTCCTCCGGCTTCGCGGTGCGACCAGTGCCGATCGCCCACACGGGCTCGTAGGCGATCAGCATCGATGCGATCCGGGCCGGCTCGATCGCGCTGACCCCGGTGCGAAGCTGTCGCACAACCACCTCGTTGGTCTCCCCTGCCTCTCTCTGCTGGAGCGTTTCTCCAACGCAGAGCATCGGAATGAGACCGGCGCGCACCGCGGCGGCGCACTTCAGCGCGGTCTGCTCGTCGGTCTCACCGAACACGTGTCGGCGCTCGGAGTGGCCCACCAGTGCGAGGCGGGCACCCGCGTCCCGCGCGATGGTGGCGGAGTTCTCCCCCGTGAACGCGCCCTTGTCTTCGCCGGAGATGTTCTGGACGCCGACCAGAATGTCGGTGCGCTCCTTGAGCGCATCGACGACCGCAGGAAGGGTCAGCGCGGGCGGAAAGAACATCACGGTGCGGTCGGCACGACGGGCGTAGTGCACGAGAAAGCTGCGCAGGAAGGCTCGCGCGTCGTGCGGGCCGTGGTTCATCTTCCAGTTGGCAGCGAGGATCGGGGTGCGCACGATCATGCGTCGTCCAACGCGACGACTCCCGGAAGTGCGCGACCCTCGAGAAACTCGAGCGACGCGCCGCCGCCGGTGGAGACATGGCTCATCTTGGACGCCAGTCCGAGCTCGGCCACGGCGGCCGCTGAGTCGCCCCCGCCGACGATCGTTACGGCGCCCGCCTCGGTCGCCTGTGCGAGCGCCTCCGCCACCGCCCGCGTCCCCCCGTCGAAGGGCGGAGTCTCGAACACGCCCATCGGCCCGTTCCAGATGATCGTTCTCGCGGCGCGGATCTCGTCGCGAAAGCGCACCATCGCGCGCGGGCCGATGTCGAACATCGCTTCGTCCGGCGGAATCGCGTCGCATGCGACTCCGTGGGCACGAGCGGCGTCCTCGAGCCTGGGCGCAACGAGAGCGTCCTCGGGCAGCACCAGCCTGTCGCTGGCCCGCTCGAGCAGCTCCCCCGCCATCGAGACCCGATCGCGCTCGACGAGCGATCTCCCCGTCTGGCGCCCCATCGCCTCGAAAAAGGTGCAGGCCATTGCGCCCCCGATGAGGAGTCGGTCCACGCGAGGAAGGAGGTGCTCGATGACATCTATCTTCCCGGAGATCTTGGCTCCGCCAAGGATGGCGACGAAGGGCCGCGCGGGCGCGGCGAGCGCATCGCCGAGGTAACGCAGCTCTCGATCCATCAGCAGGCCAGCCACCGCAGGGTGGAGATGTCGTGCCACGCCCTCCGTCGACGCGTGCGCGCGATGCGCGGCGCCAAACGCGTCGTTCACGTACAGATCTCCCAGCGCGGCGAGAGAGCGGGCGAGGCGCTCGTCGTTCTTCTCTTCACCCCCGAGAAAGCGGGTATTCTCGAGCAGCAGCAGCTCTCCCGGCAGCAATTGCCGACTGCGGGCGATCGCCTCATCGGAATCGGTGGACTCCAGGAACTGGACGCGGCGTGGCGTCAGCGTTGCTAGATGACGGGCCGCCGGCTCCAGCGAGTATTTCGCCTCCGGTCTCCCCTTCGGGCGGCCTAGATGGGAGAGAATGATTACTCGAGCTCCATGATCGGCGAGATACTCGAGCGTCGGGAGCGCAGCTCGGATGCGGGTGTCGTCAGTGACCTGTCCCGACTCGTCTTGGGGAACATTGAAATCGACCCGGACGAGCGCGCGCTTGCCGCGCAGATCGGAATCGGAGAGCTCGCGAACCGTCCTCTTCATCCCGTTGGATCGGCGAGCGGAGGACGAGCGCGTTCTCTCTCGGCCCGCGCCCGCGAGCCGAGCCACGCGCCGCCGATCAACACGAGTAGACCCGCCGCGGCCACCGCGAGACCCCAGCGCGAGAGCGTCACCAGCTGCTCCCATCGGCGCACCATGGCCCACGGTTTCCCCGTGACGAAGGCCGAGTCGCGCAACGTCCGCATGCCGAGGTACGACCGCGCGTAGAGCGTGCCGCCGATCAGAAGGAGGAGCAGGCCGAGCGCATCCACGAGCCGCTCGCGCCGGCCGGCCGCGCTCACAGCCGCTCGCCGACGAACGTCAGAAGATCCACGCAACGCGAGGCGTAGCCCCACTCGTTGTCGTACCAGCCGCAGACCTTCACCATCGATCCATCGATCACGTTGGTGCTGCGTGCATCGAGGATGCACGAGTGCGGATTGCCGATGTAGTCGCAGGAGACCAGTTCTTCCTCGGAGTACGCGAGGATCCCCTTGAGTGGTCCGGCCTCGGCGGCGGCGCGGAAGGCCGCGTTCACGCTGTCGATCGTGGCTGGCTTCTCGACCTCGACGACCAGGTCGGTGAAGGATACGTCGGGCGTAGGAACCCGGATCGCGATGCCGTCGATCTTTCCCTTCACCTCCGGGATCACGAGCGACGTCGCCTTGGCGGCGCCTGTGGTTGTCGGGATCATCGAGATCGCGGCTGCGCGCGCACGCCGCAGGTCGGAATGCGGCAGGTCGAGGATCTGCTGATCGTTCGTGTAGCTGTGGACCGTTGTCATCGAGCCGTGACGGAAGCCGAAAGAGTCGCGAATGATCTTCACCATCGGAACGAGGCAGTTCGTCGTGCACGAGGCATTCGAGATGATGTGATGGTTGGACGGCTCGTATTTGGCGTCATTGACGCCCATCACGATCGTGATGTCCTCGCCCTTGGCGGGAGCGGAGATGATGACCTTGCGCGCGCCGGCGGCGATGTGGCGGCGGGCATCCTCGGCCTTGGTGAATCGGCCGGTGGATTCGAGCACGAGGTCCACTCCGAGAGACTTCCAGGGTAAGGCGGTGGGGTCCTTCTCCGACAACACGCGAATCTCGTCCCCGTCGATGACGATTGCATTTCCGGTTGCGCGCACCTCACCGAGATAGGTGCGATGCACGGAGTCGTACTTGAAGAGGTGGCCCAGTGTTTTCGTATCGGTCAGATCGTTGACCGCGACGAAATCGATATCGCTTCCTTGCTGCTTGGCCGCGCGAATCACCTGGCGACCGATTCGTCCGAACCCGTTGATGCCTACCCGAAGTGGCATGATCCCGAACGCTCCTGTCTGTTAGGCGTGGTCGCCGACGGACGGCGCCCGGCCGAATGTCACGAAGCTCACGATGCGCGCGCCGGCGTCGAACAGCGCCGACGCGCACGCGCAGAGGGTCGCGCCCGTGGTGACGACGTCGTCCACGAGCATGACGTGCGCCCCGCGCAGCCGGCCACGCGACGCCGCGCGCGCGGCGAAAGCGCCCGAAACGTTGCGCCGTCGCTCTTCCGGTGTCAACCGCGTCTGCGTCTCCGTCGCGCGGGTCCGGATGAGCACATCGGCCCACACCGGCAGCGACCAGCGCGCCCCGAGCGAGCGGGCCAGCAGCTCGCTCTGGTTGAAGCCGCGCTCGCGCTCGCGCGCGGGCGACAGCGGAACGGGGACGAGCCCGCTCCTCTCCTCGCGAACATCGTCCGGCCAGGTCAGGCGGAGCATTCGGTCCGCCATCTCCTCCGCCACCGGTCGCCATCCCCGGTACTTCAGCGCGTGCACGATCGATCCGGTAGTCCCGCCCGGGATCCAGTACGCCGATCGTCCGGCGCGCACGAACGGCGGCAGGCCATCGCACCAGTGGCAGAGCGACAGACCGAGCGGATGTCCGCATCGATCGCATCGCGGAGAGGCGAGCGGGATCGCGCGCGTCCAGCACGCTCCGCAGATCAGGCCCCGGTCGCGATCCCCGAGAAGCCGGTCGCAGGCGGTACAGACGCGCGGGAGCAACAGGTCGAGCACGGCCATCCCGGCTCTCCGTGCGGCCGGGGAGATCATCCTGCTCATGACGCCGCCGTCGCGTGCTCGACCGCTCGCCACATCGCTGCGCGCGGCGCCACGCGCCCGAACCAGCGCTCGAAGGCGAGCGCGCCCTGCTCCAGGAGCATTGGCAACCCGTCGCTCGCTCTCAAGCCGCGCGCACGGGCCGCGCGTACCCATGGCGTCCCTGCCCCGTCGGTCGCGTACGAGAGATCGAGAACGGTCGCCGACGCGTCGAGATGATCGACCGGAACTCCCTCTCGATCGCTTGGGGCATCGCCTCCGGTGGCGTTGACGACGAGCTGTGCGCCGCGGAGCGCCGCGCCGACGTCATCCACGACCGTGACGGCAAACTCGAAGTGCGACGCCAGTCGAACTGCACGGGTGCGGGTGCGATTGTGAAGGCGAACGACGCATGCCGGCCAGCGCTCCATCGCCGCCATCACCGCCGCCGCGGCGCCCCCCGCCCCGATGAGCGCGCAGTGAAGCCCCTGCGGCACGGAGCCCAACACGTGGGTCGCGAGAAAGGCAAAGCCGTCGACGTCGGTGTTGTCGCCGACGAGCTGGCCTCCGTCCACCCAGAAGGTGTTCACGGCACCCACGTGCTCGGCGAGCGGAGTGAGCCGATCGCAGAGGGCGGCCACCGACTCCTTGTGCGGCACGGTGACGTTCCCCGCCCCACCGGCAGCCTTGAGCTCGCCGAGAAGAGAGGCAAGCTCGGCCGGCGGCACGTCGATCGCCTCGTACTCGAGCGGAATGCGCTCGCTCCGGAGCGCGGCGTTCTGGAACAGCGGCGAGAGTGAGTGTCGAACGGGATGGCCGAGCAACACGAGACGCGTCGGCGTCGGGCTCACGACACCCCTGGGCTCCGCTCGGCCGCGATGCGATCGAGCGCCCGCCGGATCTCCTGCTCCAGCTCATCGTAGGTGCAACGGTACTGATCCAGGTCCCCGCCGAAGGGATCACCGATGGGCTCGGCGTGAGCGCCGCGCGTCGCGTAGTCGGTGAGCAGATGACTCTTGCCGCGGCCGCCGAGCGCTTCGGCGCGCTCGAGATGGTGCGGACTCATGGCGAGAATCAGATCCTGCTCGGCCACCAGCTCACGCGACAGCGCCCGCGCACGGTGGGCGGAGAGGTCGGTCGAGCGCTCCAAGCCGACGAGCAGCGCGCCGTCCGATGCGGCTGCGCCCTCCCAGGCTGCGGTGCCAGCGCTCTCCGCATGCACCCCGTGAAGCCCTCGCTCCGCGATGAGCCGGCGGGCGATCGCTTCGGCCATCACGCTGCGGCAGGTGTTGCCGGTGCACACGAACAGGATCCGCATGGGGTTACACGTCTCCGATCAGGTCGGGCACGCTTTCCCGAAGGATCGCGGACGGAATCGCGCCCGGACGAATGACACGCGGGCGCCGCCCGGTGCAATCTACAACGGTCGACGGCGCGGATGGGGTGAGACGGCCGCCATCGAGCACGCGCAGGATGCCGCGATGGATCGCATCGCCGAACTGATCCACGATCTCGCCCGGTGCGAGCGCGGCTGGAACGCCGGGCCGGTTGGCGCTGGTCGAGGTGATCGGGTCGCCATAAGCGAGGAGCAGCCTCGCAATCGCGGGGTGGGATGTCCACCGCACCGCCACGCCTCCTTCCGGGCCGCGAAGGAGAGCGGGGATGCGCTGCTCTCCTCCCGGCAGCACGAGGGTGAGGGGGCCCGGCCAGTGTCTGGCTGCCAGCCGCGATGCCTCGGCGGTGAGGCGGAGGTCGAAGCGCGTCAGCATCTCGCTCGACGCGATCAGCAGAAGGAAAGGCTTCCCAGGAGGACGACTCTTGAGGCGTACCAGCGCGTGCACGGAGTCGTGGTCCACCGCCCCGCCAAAGCCGTAGACGGTTTCCGTCGGGTAGGCCAGCACGCGATGGGTCTGCAGGTGGCCGATCGTGTCGCTGATCGATGCCGCGATCTCGGCGTCGGACCAGAATGGCGTGACGAGCGTGCCGGCTCTCATCCGCGGCTGCCGGCGAGGGCATCGGCGAGCGCGAAATCGCTCTCCTCGGTGATCTTCAACGCCGATTCGCTGCCGCGGACCATCACCACCGGAAGGCCGAGTCGCTCGCACAGCGCCGCGTCATCGGTGGCCCGCACTCGCTGTTCTCGGGCATCCACGTAAGCGCGAACGAGCATCTCTCGCGGGAACCCCTGGGGAGTCTGCGCCCGCCAGAGCGATGCGCGGTCCATCGTGGCCGCGATCCGTCCGCCCGCATCGACCTCCTTCAGTGTGTCCGTCACCGGCAGTCCGGCAACTGCTCCTACCCCCGTGCGCGCGGTCGCGATCACGCGCTCGATCGTGGCCTGGTCGACCAGCGGTCGGGCCGCGTCGTGCACCAGCACGATGCCGAGATCTGGCGGCAGATCCTCGAGCCCGTTCATGACGGAATCGCCGCGCTCCTTCCCGCCGACGCTCACGAGCAGGCGATCGGTGTCGCACTGGAAGATCCATGGAGGCGGATCTCCGGCGAATCGCCGGGGCAGCACGCACACCACGAGTGCGACGTCGGGTCTCTCCTGAAAACGTTGGATGCTGTGAAGCAGCATCGGCTTCCCGGCGACCCATCGAAACTGCTTGAGCTCGCCCGCTCCGCTCCCTGCGCCGGCCCGTGTCCCTTCGCCGGCAGCGACGATCACGACGCCGACGTCGCGAGCGGCGCCACTCACGGGAAGATCTGGCGGAAGAGGTCGTCGATCGTCGGGGCCCCGATCGTGCTCAGCTGGCGGCCGGCGCGCCCGTGCTTCGGGACGCTGCGCTCGGCGAGGTACGCGACGCGAAGCCCCAGTCGCTCGGCCTCCGCCAGCCGCCTGTCGGCCTGAGTCACCGCGCGAATCTCACCGCCCAGGCCGACCTCCCCGAGAAAGAGGGCGTCGGGGGGGAGTGCGTGGTCGTTCACGCTCGACGCGAGAGCGACGGCCACCGCGAGGTCGCCGGCGGGCTCCTGAACGCGGAGACCACCGACCACGTTCACGAAAACGTCGAGCTGCCCGAAGGAAAGGCCGGCTCGCTTGTCGAGCACGGCGAGAAGCAATGCCAGGCGCCGGGGGTCGTAGCCGGTGCAGACCCGCTGCGGGGTGCCGAATCCTGCCTTTGCCGCGAGCCCCTGAACTTCGACCAGCAGGGGGCGCGTTCCTTCCATGAGGGCCGTCACCGCCGACCCGGATGCGCCGGCGCTCCGGTCGCTCAGAAAGAGCTCCGACGGATCGTCCACCACCACCAACCCCTGGGCAGTCATGCGGAAGACGCCGATCTCGTCGACTCCGCCGAAACGGTTCTTGGTGGCGCGCAGGACTCGCTGATCGAGCGCACCCTCCCCCTCGAAGTAGAGCACGGTATCGACGATGTGCTCGAGCGTCTTGGGACCTGCGATGCCTCCGCCCTTGGTCACGTGGCCGACCACGACAACTGCCGTTCCCGACTCCTTGGCGAAGCGCATCAGCCTCGCGGCGCATTCGCGGACCTGTCCGACATTGCCCGGAGCGCCCTCGAGGTCCGACGTGAACACCGTCTGGATGGAGTCGACGAACATCACCGCCGGCTCCATCGCGGCGCCGGTGGCGATGATCGTCTCGAGCTGCGTCTCCGCGAGTAGCTCGACGTCGCTGGGTGCATCGGTCAGGCGGTCGGCGCGCAGCTTCACCTGCAGCGGAGATTCCTCTCCGGAGACGAAGAGAGCGCGGTGTCCTCCGGCCTGCAGCCGCGCCGCGACCTGGAGAAGCAGGGTGGACTTTCCGATGCCGGGCTCGCCGCCGATGAGCACCATCGACCCCGGCACGATGCCCCCGCCGAGCACGAAGTCGAGCTCGCGCATGCCGGTTTTCCAGCGACGGTCCTCGGAGCCCTTGATCTCTCCGATCCGCGCCGTGGCGGCCGACATCCCCGCCGACTGCGGTCGCGCTCCCGCGTTCTGTCGACGCGTGGCGCCGGAGCTGCTCCGGGGCGCGGCCATTTCCTCGACGAGGGAATTCCACTCGCCGCACACGTCGCAGCGGCCGGCCCACTTTGGATGCTCGGCGCCGCAGTAGCTGCACCGGTAGACGGTCTTGGGCTTCGGGCTCAACTCATGTGCTCGGGACGAGGCGCGGCCCGCTTTCGTTCGGTGCCGACCGCCCCGTGTAGTTCTCGAACCGGGTGTAGGACTTGTGAAAGAACAGATTCAGGATTCCGGTAGGCCCGTTGCGCTGCTTGCCGACGATGATCTCGGCGCGCCCCTCGATCGAGTTCCCGTCTTTGTCGGTCGGTCCGTCGTACTGCTCCTGGCGGTAGATGAAGATCACCACGTCGGCATCCTGCTCGATCGCTCCTGATTCGCGCAGATCGGACAGTTGCGGGCGCTTGTCGGTGCGCTGCTCCGGAG
>JALZAQ010000038.1 GCA_030948255.1 Gemmatimonadota bacterium | reverse complement strand
GCGATGTCGTGGCCGATTACGCCGTCAACTGCTTCAACCAGCACACGGCAGCGGAGCTCTTTCGATTGGGCGCCCGACGGATCACCCTCTCGGTGGAGATGACGGCAGAGGAGATGCGGGCGGTGAGCGCTCCGTGGACGGGCGCCGGCTTCGACGTGCTGCTGTACGGGCGGCCCGAGGGGATGACGATCGAGCACTGCGTTCTGTCGGCGGCCTTCGACCGCGAGCCGGGGAGCTGTCGTGACCTCTGCGTCCAAAAGCATCCCGTGGTCGAGATCACGGATCCCGCGGGCTATTCCTTCGCCGTGGCGACCGATTCGGACTGCCGCAACCGGTTGCTGCACTCGCGGCCGATCGAAGGATCCGAATACCTGCCGCGACTCTGGGACGCCGGGCTGCGCTCGTACCGTCTGCTCTTCAACGTGCCGGGCGAGCCGGTGGCCGCGATCGTGGCCGGCTACCGCCGGGCGGTGGACGCACTGTCCGGTGAGAAGAGCGAGCCGTGGTCCGCCACCGTGAGCGGCATTCGCGACAGCTTGGACTCCGTATTTACCCGCGGACATTTTGCGCGTGCGGTGTAGCGCACATTGGCGGAGCCGAACGATGCCACCTCTGTCGTGCCGGTTACGCAGCCTGTCGCGATGACTCCGGCATCCCTTCTGCCGTCGCTCGACGAAGCCCGCCGGGTTCTCCGCTCGCGCTTCGGTTATACGAGCTTTCGTCCGGGCCAGGAGCGGGCCGTGTCGTGCATTCTGGAGGGTCGCGACACGCTCGTCATCCTCCCCACCGGCGGCGGGAAGTCGATCTGCTTCCAGATCCCGGCGCTGATTCTTCCGAAGCTGACGGTCGTGATCTCGCCCCTCATCTCACTCATGAAGGATCAGGTCGACGCTCTGGCCGCGCGAGGATTACCCGCCACCTTCGTGAACTCGACGCTCTCCCCCAATCAGGTCTCGGAGCGCCTCGCACGCGCCGAACGAGGCGAGATCAAGCTGCTCTACGTCGCGCCGGAACGATTCGACGTGGGGCGTGTCGCCGAGCGTCTCGGAGTCTCGGGGGTGTCGCTGCTCGCCGTGGACGAGGCACACTGCGTGAGCGAATGGGGCCACGACTTCCGGCCGAGCTACCTGAGGCTGCGAGCCGTGCGCGAGCAGCTGGGCATGCCGCCCACGATCGCCCTCACGGCCACGGCCACGCCCGAGGTTCGGCGAGACATCGCGCGGCATCTCGATCTCCGGTCCCCCGTGACGGTCATCACCGGGTTCGATCGGCGCAATCTCCACTACCACGTCATCGGCACGCGGACCGATCGAGACAAGGAAGGCGCGATGGCGGAGCTGCTCACCGCCCACGCCGGACAGGCGATCGTGTACGCGTCGACTCGCCGCGCGGTCGAGCGAGTCACCCGGACGCTCGAAAGCTCCCGAGTCGCCGTCGTCGCGTACCACGCCGGCCTCGACGATGAGCGGCGCCACGAGGTGCAGAACGCCTTCATGCGCGAGGAAGTTCGTGCGATCGTGGCCACGAATGCCTTCGGAATGGGGATCGACAAGTCCAACATTCGGCTGGTCGTTCACCACTCCATGCCCGGCTCGCTCGAGGCCTACTATCAGGAGGCGGGGCGAGCAGGTCGCGACGGCGAACATTCCGATTGCGTGCTGCTGCACGCATTCCCGGATCGATTCACCCACGAGTTCTTCATCAGGAGCGCGAATCCCGACCGCAAACGGGTGGAGGAGGTGTACATGGCTCTCGGTCGCGTCGCCGACCCGACGGGACTTCTCTTGATCACGGCGGCTGACCTCGCCGCGCACATCGGGGGCGACATCAAGGATCGCGAGGTGGAGTCGGCCATGCGCATCCTGAGCCAGGGCGGCGCGCTGGTGAGCGAGGCAACGTCGCAGCCGCGCGTCTTCGTCCGCCTCCTCGCCACGCCCGCCCGCATCAAGCGCGAGCTGGCGAGCGACACGAGCGTGGAGCGCGACCTCTTGCGCGCGCTCTGGCGCGCGGCCGGAAGCCGCCTCTACGACGGGATCCCGGTCAACGCCGAGGCGTTCCCCCCGGGCTTCGGAGGGATGGCAGGCGCCATCCCGGTGCTGGAGCGGCTCGAGGAGCAGCAGTTTATCTCCTGGGAGCGGATCGGCGGGGGACTGCGCCTGGCCGCCCGCCCGCGCGCGAGCCGCGCCGCATCGCCGCTGGACGGTTTCCCCATCGATTGGGAGACGCTCGCCCGCCGCCAACGGGCCGACATGTCGAAGCTCGACGCGATGCAGCGCTATGCGTACGCATCCGGATGCCGCCGGGGCTTTCTCCTCCGCTACTTTGGCGATCCGGCCGCCAAGTCGCGCTGCGACGGCTGCGACAACTGTCTCGGAACCCACCGGCAGATCACCGGCGCTCGGCGGGCGAAGACTCGCAGCAGAGGGTCCTCCGGCACGGCCGCGTCGCGGAAGGCGGCGCTTCCCGCTGATCGCCCTGACCTCTCGACCTTGGATGAAACCCTCGTCGGAGAGCTCAAGACCCTACGCAGCCGGATCGCACGCGAGGACAAGGTGCCCGCGTACGTGGTCTTTCCCGACCGGACACTGCTCGAGATGGCCACTCTCCGCCCCGGTACCCCGACGGCGCTCGCAAGCGTGCGCGGCGTCGGCCCCGCCAAGCTGGATCGCTACGGTGAGCGCTTTCTCGCCGTGATCCGCGCCGGCCACGACACCGAGTCCGCCTGAGCGCATGGACGACTCTCTCTATTTCTCCGATCAGCATCTGGCCGTTCGCGACCTGGTCCGCGATTTCGCGCGCAGCGAGGTGGCGCCCGTGGCGCGGCGGCTGGATGCGGCCGCCGAGTTCCCGTGGCCGACCGTGAAGCGCATGGGCGAGCTGGGACTGCTCGGAGTGCCCTGGCCGGAATCGCTCGGAGGCGCGGGGCACGACTACCTCAGCTACATCATTGCCATCCACGAGATGGCGAAGGTGGACGCGTCACACGCGATCACGATCTCGGCCCATACCACTCTCGGCACGTCGCCGATCGTCAACTTCGGAAGCGAGACGCAGCGCCAACGCTTCGTTCCACTGCTCGCCAGCGGTCGGGTTCTCGGCGGCTTCGGGCTGACCGAGCCGGCGGCCGGAAGCGACGCCGCGGGAACGACGACGACGGCTGTTCGCCGGAACGGACGATACGTTCTCAACGGCTCCAAGATCTTCATCACCCACGCGGGGGTCGGCGAGATCTTCGTGGTCACGGCCGTCACCGACCCGGGCCGCGGCACCAAAGGAATCAGCTCGTTCATCCTCACCAAGGAGACCGTCGATCTGGATCGGGTGCGCGACCTCGGCATCGGTCACGAGCCCTCGCTCGAGGCGATGCCCGGATTCCGCGCAGGGAAGAAGGAGGACAAGCTGGGCTGGCGCGCGTCGGACACGCGGACGCTGCACTTCGACGACGTCGAGGTTCCGGTCGAGAATCTCCTCGGCGCCGAGGGAATGGGCTTCGTCAACTTCATGAAGACCCTCGACTCCGGACGCATCGGAATCGCGGCACTGTCGCTCGGTATCGCCGAGGGCGCGTTCGAGGAGGCGTTGCGATATGCCTCCCAGCGACGACAGTTCGGTCAGGCGATCGCGTCTTTCCAGGGAATACAGTTTCAGCTCTCGGACATGGCGACCGAGATCGAGGCAGGAAAGCAGATGGTCTATCACGCGGCGTGGCTGGCGCAGCAGGGGAAGCCGTACGGCCAGGAAGCCGCGATGGCGAAGCTGTATTGCTCCGAGCTCTGCATGCGCGTGACCATCCAGGCAGTGCAGATCCACGGGGGGTATGGCTACACGAAGGACTATCCGGTCGAGCGCATGATGCGCGACGCCAAGATCTGCGAGATCGGCGAGGGCACGTCCGAGATCCAGCGGATCGTGATCGCGAGGCACCTGCTGCGGCAGGTGGACGACTGACGTCGCTCGCTCAGCCTCCCTCCGGTTGCCCCGGTGGGAGGCAGCAGCCTATACTGAAGGACGCGCCGTCCATCGCGGACTCTCCGGGTCGGGTGGGGCGAACAAATTGTGTCCTTTCCGCGGATGCCACATCGGGCGACTCGCGCCTGGCTTCCGCGAACATGCAGGGGACCGGGCGTGCTCATCGCTCGGCATCCCACGCTCTCCGGTGCAGATGGCAACAATCGACCGTACGATCGCCCGCTCAACACCCGCGCGCCTCGCCCTGACCTTCCTGTTCGTCGGATGGCTCGGGCTAACCGGCGGCGTCGGGTCGGGCTCGTCGTGCACGGTCCGGTGCGCGGCGACGGCCGCTCTGCTGGGAGCCGAGTGCTCCGTCGTGCCGCCATCACGCGCGGGAAGCGCCAGAACCCACGACGTGCGTCATCCACCCACCGGCGTCGAGTCGCCACCGGTCGGCAGGGGCGCGGACATCCATGAAGCGAGAGATCCTGATCAACGCGAGCCAGCGAGAAACCCGTGTCGCCATCCTGGAGGATGATCAGCTCGTCGAGATGATGGTGGACCGTCCGGACACGCGTCGGATGGTCGGTGACATCTACCTCGGTCGGGTGGAAGGAGTGCTGCCCGGGATCCAGGCGGCGTTCGTGGACATCGGAACCGAAAAGAGCGCCTTCCTGCACGCGTCCGATCTCGTCTACGCGGAGGACGGCGAGGAGGAGGAGGACGCCGAGGAGGAGAGCGAGGAGGACGACGACGAAAGGCGCGGGCACCGAGTCAAGGCCCCTCCGATCCAGGACGCACTCAAGCGCGGCCAGGACGTCCTCGTCCAGGTGTCCAAGGAGCCGATCTCCACCAAGGGGCCGCGTGTGACCGCCCAGATCTCGATGGCAGGGCGCTTCCTCGTCTTCATGCCGTTCGCCTCGCGTGTGGGCGTGAGCCGGAAGATCGGCGATCGCGAGGAGCGGCGGCGTCTGCGCGATCAGGTGCAGAGCGTTCTGCCCAAGGACTCGGGCGGTGTGATCGTGCGAACCGTCGGCGAGGATGTGACACAGCAGACGTTCGAGCGCGAGCTTCGCACGCTCATGGCCCAGTGGAAGCGCATCAAGCGAAAGACCCATTTCATGCGAGCGCCGGCTCTCGTTCACCGCGAGACCAACCTCACCCGCGGCATCATCCGCGACCTCTTCAGCACCAAGGTGGACAAGCTCACCGTGGACTCGAGGCAGCTTCACGCCGAGATCGTGGAGTACCTCAAGGGCATCGCGCCGGAGCTGCTCGAGCGCGTCGAGCTGTATGAGGAGGCGATGCCGCTGTTCGATCGGGCGAACATCGAGGGAGAGATTCGCGATCTGTTCAAGCGGCGCTGCGAGCTCCCCTCCGGCGGGTCGCTGATCATCGAGCAGACGGAGGCGCTCGTTTCGATCGACGTGAACTCGGGGCGCTACACCGGCAAGAAAGATCCGGAGAAGACGATCTTCAAGACGAACACCGAGGCGGCGCGTGAGGTCGCGCGCCAGATTCGGCTTCGGGACATGGGTGGCATCATCGTCTGCGACTTCATCGACATGGAAACGAAGGCGAACCGCGACAAGGTGCTGCAGGAGCTGCGGACCCACCTCGGGCGGGATCGCGCCCGCACCAAGGCGTTCGCGATCAGCGAGCTGGGTCTGATCGAGATGACGCGCCAGCGGGTGCGCCCCAGCCATCTCCACAGCATGACCGATGCGTGTCCGACCTGCAGCGGCACGGGTCGCGTGTTCACGCCGGAGGCGACGGCCCGGCGGGTCGAGCGCTCCGTGAAGCGGATCGCGGTCGAGGGCCGAAAGGATAACCTCGTGGTCAGGCTCCATCCCGATGTGGCGCTCTACCTCCTTCAGGAGGAAAAGGACTTCGTGCGCAAGCTCGAGAAAGGCGCCGCGTTCACCCTCGAGCTTCGCGACGATCCTCTGCTCAAGCCCGACGAGTTCAAGCTGGTGGTGAAGGGCGCCGAGCGTGACGTCACCGGCCAGTACGCAGTCGCGTGACGCGCATCCGACTGTCGCTGGGCCTCGCGGTGGTCGTCGTCACCTCCGCTTGCGTGAGCGGATCTCCCGCTGCCGGTGGAGCAGCGGAGGTGCCCGCCGCCCGCGGCAGCGTCGCCTCTCCGGCGAGCGATTCCTGCAGCCGCGCACGAGCCAATCTCAAACGCTCGTCGGATTCCTTGCTCGCCATCCCCCTCGACGTGTGGGCGAAGCAGCCTGGCAACGACTCGCTGATAGCCCAGGCCAGGGCGAACGGGAAGGCACTCATCTGGTTCGTCGTCGACACCACGGGGGTACCTGACGTGGCGACCCTCAGGATGCCGGGAACGCGGGATGCTTCGCTGCTGGCGCTCACGCGGGAGACACTCCGGCAGCTCCACTTCACGCCGGCGCAGGCAGTCCCGGGCTGTCCCGTGCGCATGCTCGTGTTCCAGCAGATTCATACCGACGCACCTTGATGACCTTCCGGCTGCGACTCAGCCTCGCACTCATCTGCTGTGCCCTCGCCTCTCCCGTCATCGCCCAGCCGCGATACGACCGCTCGGGCGTCGGCGACACGTCCATCTTTGCGCCGCTCGCCCTCCGTTCCGCGTCGGACCATCGGCTCGCCTCGGGCGCACCCGGCAGCCGGTACTGGCAGAACCGGGCCGACTACGACATCCGCGCGACACTCGATACGGCGAGCAGAACTCTTCGCGGCGAGCTCACCCTGCGCTACACCAATCGCTCGCCCGACACGCTCTACTTCATCTGGATGCAGGTCGAGCAGAACGCCTTCGCCGGAAGCTCTCTCAACTCTTACATCTTCCCGCAGGCATCGCGATTCGGTGCGCGCGGATTCGAGGGGGGAGATCGGATAGAGCGCTTCGACCAGCGGCTCGTCGCAGCCGGCGGCAGCGGCGGACGGGTTGAGCCCGTGCGGACGCGCTCACAGGAGACCGTGCTGAAGGTGGATCTGGCCGAGCCGCTCGCTCCCGGACGCACCGCGACGTTCGATATCGCCTGGCACTTCCTCGTGCCGGAGCACGGAGCCGATCGAATGGGGCGTGACGGCGCGTTGTACGAGCTGGCCCAGTGGTACCCTCGTGTCGCGGTCTACGATGACGTGCGCGGATGGAACATCGAGCCCTATCTCGGTCAAGGGGAGTTCTATCTGGAGTACGGGGATTTCACCTGCCAGCTGACGGTGCCTTCGGGCTACATCGTGGCGGCCACGGGGGTGCTGCTCAATCCCCGCGACGTGCTCACCGCGGTGCAGATCGCGCGACTCGCGAGCGCTTCCAGCTCCGACACGACCGTGCGCATCGTGACGGCAGCCGAGCTTGCGAGCGGGGCAGCGCGTCCCCGCAAGACGGGATCTCTCACCTGGCGCTTCGCGGCCAGAAACGTGCGCGATGTCGCGTGGGCGGCGTCACCCGAATACCAGTGGGATGCCTCGAGCTGGAAGGGCATCATCGCCAACGCGTACTATCGACCGGCCTCGGCCGCCAACTGGAGCGACGCGGCCGATCAGTCGCGGATGTCCATCGAGGAATACTCGGAGCGATGGTATCGCTACCCCTACCCCCAGATCTCGGCCGTCGAGGGGCCGATCAGCGGGATGGAGTACCCGATGCTGGCGATGGAGAACCAGAGTCGCGACCAGAAGGATCTGTACAGCGTGGTGACCCACGAAATCGGCCACAACTGGTTCCCGATGATCGTGGGCTCGAACGAGCGAGCCCACATGTGGCAGGATGAAGGCTTCAACACCTTCATCAACACATTCGCCGAAGCGCGTCGTTACCCGGATGGCGGCGATCAGATGGCGCGCGCACTCGACGAGCGGGCACAGGTGGAGCAGGCGATGGTCTCCGGCGCCGACAGGCCTGTGGACGTGGGTCCGGACCGGATCAACCCCGCTCTGCTAGGACTGGCCGCCTACGTGAAGCCGTCGGTCGGGCTGCAGCTGCTGCGACAGGAAATTCTCGGACCCGCGGCCTTCGACGATGCCTTCCGCAGCTACATCCGGCGATGGGCGTTCAAGCATCCCACACCGGAGGATTTTTACCGCACGATGGAGGACGTCGGCGGCCGCCGGCTCGACTGGTTCTGGCGCGAATGGTTTCTCGAGAACCCGCGCTTCGACCAGGCGATCGACACCGTGATGACGGACATGAAAGGGGACACGATGAACGTGGCCGTGTTCTTCGGTAACCGCGCGCGCGGCGTCCTTCCCATCCGCGCCCGCTTCTCGTTCAGCGACGGCAGTTCCCAGGAGCTGGATTACCCCACTGAAGTGTGGAGCACCAACACCGTGCGCTACCTGCGACGTTACCAGTTCATCGGAAAGCGACTGACCCGGATCGAGCTGGATCCGGACAAGCGCCTGGTGGATGTGGATCGCTCGAACAACGTCTGGTCCTCGCAGGGGGCGCTCACCCCTTAGCCGGCGTGCGCGCCGTACGGGTCGCGCTTCCGTCAGCGCGGCTCCGGTTGACAGGACCCGTTCGACAGCCTAAGTTGTTCTGTCTGTACCGTTTACCACGCACTCGTCCCGACCCTGACATGACTTACGCCATCATTCGCACCGGCGGGTTGCAGTTCCGCGCCGAGCCCGGCAAGACGCTGCGACTTCCCAGCATCGCCGCCGATGTCGGCTCTTCCGTCACCTTCGACGAAGTCCTTCTCGGCGGCGACGGAAACTCCGTGCATGCCGGAGCGCCCCTCGTGTCCGGCGCAAAGGTGACGGGCGAGATCGTGCGGCACGGCAAGGGGGACAAGATCGTCATCTTCAAATTCAAGCGGCGGAAAAACTACGCCCGCAAGCAGGGACATCGGCAGGGCTTCACGGAAGTGAAGATCAACGACATCACCCTCGGCTGAGACGAGGCGATAAATGGCTCACAAGAAAGGCGTCGGCTCCAGCCGCAATGGCCGCGACAGCAACCCGAAATACCGCGGCGTGAAGAAATACGGTGGCGAGCAGGTGCGCGCCGGGAACATCATCATCCGGCAGTGCGGGACCAAGTACCATCCCGGGCGGAATGTCGGTCTTGGCACGGACTTCACCATCTACTCGCTCATCGATGGCGTGGTGAAGTTCGAGCACAAGAACAAGCTGCGCTACAAGGTCAGCGTCTATCCCGCGCCGACCGAGCCAGACATCACGTCCGCGGCCTGAAGCGCGCCGCGCACGTCGAGACGCCCCTCTGCCGAGGGGCGTCGTCATTTCAGGGTCGAAGGGGGATGCCATGCCGCTCTGGAGCAAACTGAAAGAGGAGCTCGACCGGGCAGGGCGGGTGGCACAGGTTGCATTGGATGAGGGCAGAGTGCGTCTCGACGCGCTCCGGGCGCGCCAGCTCGCCGATCGAGCCGCGCAGGCACTCGGCTACGCCCTGTACCGCTCACGGCAGGAAGGTCGCGACCTCGATGCGGAGACGTATGCGCGGCTGAGCAGCGTGCTCGCGGGACACGAAGCGGACGCCGGTCGACTCGACGCGCAGATCGCCGAGGTGGTGGCGCGCCGTCGCGGCGAGAGCCATCGCGCCGCCGCACCGCCTCCCGCACAGTAGCGGGAGTGCGCCGGGGGGTTGAAATCGGGGGACCGGAGTGGCATCACACGGTATCCCCCGCGTGACGTTGGTCCGGCGCTCCAGTCGGAAAAAGTCTCACCCCCAATGCGGAGACCTCGCATGGCTACCACCGCGACTCCTGCCACTGGCACCGCTGCTGTCGGTGCGATGCCCAGCCCGAAGGCGCAATTTCTTCAGACGTTCGAGAGCGAGCACGCCACCACGATGCGCGTGCTGCGAGCCTACCCCAAAGATAAGCTGGACCTCGTTCCCCACCCCAAGTGCAAGAGCGCCCGCGACCTCGCCTGGGTCTTCGTCCTCGAGGCCGGGCTGACCGAAAAGGTTCTCAAGAACGAGCTCAAATTCCCGCCGGAGGGCGCGCCCCCTCGCGCGCCCGATTCGTTCGACGCGATTCTTGCCGAGATCGAGGGGGCACACCAACGCGTCGCGCTCCTGGTCGAGAAGATGCGGGACGAGGAGCTCTTCCGCACCGTCAAGTTCCCCGTCGGGCCCAAGACTATGGGTGACGTTCCGACAATCCAGTTTCTCTGGTTCATCCTCTGCGATGCGATCCACCATCGGGGACAGTTCTCGATCTACCTCCGGATGGCTGACGGAAAGGTTCCTTCGATCTACGGGCCATCGCTCGACGAGCCCTGGTTCTGAGCGCCGCGGGAGCGGCAGATCGAGAGCGCGGGAGCGGTAGTTCCCGCGCTTTCTCGCACCCTAGCGGTCCGGCGGTCAGGGCTTCTGATAGCTCGGCGGCAACTTCTTGTATCGGTCTACCAGAAGGTCCTGTCTGGTTTCGCCGGTCATGCGCTTACCGCGGATGAAGACCTGCTCTGCTCGAGTGCCGAACTCGAACGGATCGCCGCTCCAGACGACGACGTTCGCTTCGGTGCCTGCCTGGAGCGAGCCGATGCGATCGGCGACACCGAAGATCCGAGCGGGTGCGAGCGTGACCGCACGAAGCGCATCGTCCCACGACAGCCCGTACGCGACGGCGTTTCCCGCCTCCTGCCGGATGTTGCGCACGTTGAAGGCCTCCTCGTCGCCTCCGCCGGCATTGCCGATCAGCGCCACCTCCACACCGGCTTTGCGAAGCAGCGCGGCGTTTTCCTGCCGTTGAGCGAGCGTCGCGAAGCTCGATGGAATGTTGTTCATGGCGCCGGTGAGCACGGGCACGTTGGCCGACTTGAGCCTGTCGGCGACCATCCACGCCTCTGCGCCACCCACCACCACGAGGTGAATTCCATATTGACTGGCAAGATGCAGGGCGGCCTCGATGTCACTCGCCTTGTCCACGCTCGCGAAGAAGGGCAGCCGCCCTTCCAACACGGGAATCATCGCTTCGAGATCGATTCGGCTCGCGACGTAGCTGCGAGCAGCGTTTCTCTCGAATTCCGTCCGGTGGCGCATGAAGTCCCTGGTGTCATCGAACAACTCGTGCAGCCGGACGATCAACTCCCCGCGCGATGCGACGCCGGCCTCCGCGGCGCTCCCGATCTCTCCCACCATCCCGGCGGGAGATCTGACCAGTAGCTCCGCCACCGAGCCGTCCACCAGATCGATCACTGCCGCCTGACCGGAGATCAGCCCCCCCTGTGGCGCCACCGCCACCGATGTCACTCCCTCCTGGCGTGCAGGTGCGAGGAGAACGGAGGCAGGGTTGAGACCCTCCCACACGGTGAACGCGGCATTGATGCCGTAACTGTTGCGGCCCCTCGACGACGCCTCGCGCGTGTCGGCCACCTGGCCGATCTCGACCAATCCGAGCTGTGTCGCCGCATCGAAGAGCCCCGGCGTCACCCACTTGCCGGTCGCGTCGACGCGCTCCGCTCCGGCGGGAATGCCGACGCCGGTGCCGACAGCGACCACTTTCCCGTCGCGTATGAGGACGGTGGCGCCCGCGATCGGCGCTCCCGACACGGGGAACACCTTGCCTCCCGTGATGGCGATGGTCTGCGCAGCCACTGTCGCTCCGCGAGTCGTGCCCGCGAGGGCGAGGAGCACGCACGCCGCGATGCGCGTCATTTGCTTCCTCCGCGCACCGCCGGCACGAATCCCAGCTCGAAGTCGGTTCGCCAGCTGTGGGTCGCATCCAGACGATCGAACAGCAACGCGCCGTCCACCCAGACTTTCTCCGCGCGACTGTAGACGCTGAACGGGTCTCCCGACCAGAGGACCACGTCCGCATTCTTGCCCGGAGCCAAGGAGCCGATACGATCGTCGAGCCCGAGTGCCCAGGCGGGATTGATCGTGTTCCACCTGATCGCGTCCTCCTCCGTGATCGCGATACCGGCGGCGCGCCCGGCGGCCATTCCCTTCGCCGCCTCCTGGTTCAGTCTCTGGGAGCCCGAGGGATCGTCGGAATGGACGATGACGCGGGCACCCGCCTGATGGACGAGCGCCATGTTCTGCCGCACCGCATCGAGTGCTTCCATCTTGAACGATCCCCAATCGGCCCAGATGGACGCCCCGATGCTGTCGCGAGCGAGAAGGTCGGCGATCTTGTACGCTTCGACGCCGTGGTGGAAGGAGCGAATGCGGTAGCCGAACTCGCGGGCGATGTCCATCATTTGCGCCATCTCGTCGGCTCGATAGCAATGATTGTGGACGAGGATGTTACCGCGCAGCACCTCGGCCAGAGTCTCCATCCCCAGGTCGCGCTGCGGAGGATCTCCCTTGCGATCGCCCAACCACTTGTCCCAGCGCCGGCGATACGCCTCCGCCTGGATCCAGGCGCTGCGGTATCCGGCGACGTTTCCCATGCGGGTTGACGGTCCGCGACTCGCGTACACGCGCTTCGGATTCTCGCCGCACGCCATCTTGAGTCCATACTTGGCGCCCGGGAACTTCATCCCCTGGACGGTGCGCGACGGTACCACCTTGAGCACCACGCTTCTCCCGCCGATCAGGTTGGCCGACCCGGGGAGCACCTGGATCGTCGTGACCCCCCCGGCGAGGTTTCGCGGGAACTGCGGATCCTGCGGCCACACCGAATGCTCTGCCCAGACGTAGGGCGTCGTCGGGTTGGTCGCCTCGTTGCCGTCACTCAGCGCGTCGCCGCCGGGCGCCGAGTACACCCCGAGGTGAGAGTGCGTGTCGACCAGACCGGGAGTGACAAACTTGCCGGTCGCGTCGATTACCATGGCGTCAGGCGGCGCGTCGACAGCTTTCCCGACCGAGACGATCTTCCCGTCCCGCAGCAGGATCGAGCCGTCCTCGATGCGAGGACCCGCGGCGGTCAGAATGGTGGCATGTCGAATGACGGTCGTTCGCGATGGAAACGGCCTGTAGCTGCTCGGAAACGGATCGGCGTTCGGCAGCGAGCTTCCGCCCGTGCCCGGAGCGCCAGGGGATGTCTGCGCAGTCGTCCGGACGGCGCTGTCCCCAGGGGCGGCACGCTGCGGGAGAGGCTCGGTCGTTGGGCGGGTTCGGCTCGAGCCGGACGAACAGCCAGCCACGACGAGCGCGGCGGCGAGCGAAAGATGTCTCATCGCGAGTCACATCCTCGAGAATTGTGCGGGGAGGGCAAAGCTATGGGGGCGTGGCGCGAGTCGCCAGAGTGGCCCCGCGAGCGTCACTCGCGCGCTGGAAGCAACCTCGCGGCATTGCTCTCCAGCGTCGCCCGCTCGAGCGCCGGGGAGAGTCCCAGCGCGCGAAACTGACCGACGTTCTTCGCCATGCTCGTCACTCCGGGACTGGGCCAGTCCGTTCCCCAGAGCAGCTTGTCCTCCAGCTCGTGGATGCGCGGAAAGTAGTCGAGCAGACGCTGCGGGGGGATGCCGGACAGATCCAGCCACACGTTCCGATGCCGGCGCAGAATGAAGAATGCCTCCTCCATGTACAGCGGTCGTCCGCCGTGCGCCATGATGATCCGAAGGTCGGGGAAGTCTATGGCGACGTCGTCCAGGTCCATCGGGTTACCGTACTTGCTGCGGGCACCGGGAAATACGCTGGTGCCGGTGTGGACCATGACCGGCAACCCGAGCGATTCCGCGCGACGATAGATCGACGCGAGCGCGGCGAGCCCGTCGGTGTAGGCGTTCGCTGCGAAGTTCTGATGCGGTGGATGCAACTTGAGGACGCGGATCCCCATCGCGGCGAGGCGGTCCGTGGCGCCGGCCGGATCCGGCGTGGTGAGGGGATCCACACCGCCGTAGGGAAGGAGGCGTCGCGGGTCGGCCGATGCGTAGCGGACGGAGAACTCGTTCGTCGAGTCGTCGAACCCCATGATGCCCGGAGCGGGGTAGTTGACCAGCCCCACCCGGTCGATGCCCTGCTCGTCCATGATTCGGAGCAGCATCGCCGGATTGTCCATGAGCTCCATGAGGAAAGCGAAATGCTCCTTGCTCCCGCGACGCATCGTCTCCATCGGCCCGGGCTTGAGCTGGCGCCAGGGCTGAATGTGGATGTGTACGTCGGTGACGCGAGCGGTCGCAGCCGACCCCGGCTCGGCGGGTAGCTGCGCGCTCACCGGCCGGAGAAGTTCGCCTGACGCTTTTCCAGGAAAGCTCGGACACCTTCCGCCTTGTCGTCGCTCGAGAAACACAGCTGGAAGAGCGCGGTCTCGAGCTTCAGTCCTTCACCGAGGGGAAGACTGAGCGCGGCCCGCGTCGCCTCCTTCGCCGCAGCGATCGCCACCGGACTCTTCCCGGCGATCAACTCGGCGAGCGCGAGAGCGCGGGGCAGGAGCTGACCCGGCTCGACCACCTCTTCCACGAGGTGAAGGCGTAGCGCCTCACCGGCATCGATCAGCTCTCCCGTGAGAATCATCTTGAGGGCGCCGCCCAGCCCGATGATCCGCGGCAGACGCTGGGTTCCGCCTCCGCCGGGAATGATCCCGAGGTTCACTTCGGGTTGGCCGAAGCGCGCGGTCGCGGAGGCGACGCGCAGATCGCACGCCAGCGCCAGCTCCAGTCCGCCGCCCAGGCAAAATCCATTGATGGCGGCGATGACCGGCTTCGGCGATCGCTCCACGGCGTCGGTGATCGTGGGTGCCTTCATCGCCCGCCACTGATCGACCGGCGCGCGTCCCTCGAACTCGGCGATGTCTGCACCGGCCACGAAGGCTTTCTCTCCGGCGCCGGTGACGACGATCGCCCGGACGTCGGCGTTGCGCAACGCCGTATCCATCGCCCCGAGAAAGGCGCAGCGGACCTTGCCGTCGAGCGCGTTTCGCTTCTCCGGACGGTCGATCGTGATCAACGCGACACGACCGCGCGTCTCCAGCCGCACAACCTCCGGTTCGCTCATGAGTCGCTCTCCCAGCGATAGAATCCCTGACCGCTCTTCCGTCCCAGCTGACCGTCGGCCACCATGCGGCGGAGGAGGTCGGGGGGGCGGTAGGTCTGGTCGTGCAGCGTTGCGTGCAGGTGCTCGGCGATCGCGAGCCGCACATCGAGGCCCACGAGGTCCGTCAATCGCAGCGGGCCCATCGGATGATTGTAGCCCAGCTCCATCGCGCGGTCGATGTCCTCGGCGCTGGCGACGCCCTGCTCCAGCGTGCGGATCGCTTCCAGCCCCAGCACCACGCCGAGTCGGCTGGTGGCGAAGCCGGGGCTGTCGCGCACGACGATCGGCGTCTTGCCGAGGCTGGTCGCGAGCGCGCGACCGCGCTCGAGCGTCGCGTCCGACGTGCGTTCCCCCCTCACCAGCTCGATCAGCCGCATGACGGGAACGGGATTGAAGAAGTGCAGTCCGAGCAGCCGCGACGGATCCCGCAAGCGCGTCCCGATGGCCGTGATCGACAGCGACGAAGTGTTGCTGCCGAGGAGCGCGCCGGGCGCCACGAGGGATTCCACCTCCTCGAACAGAGCCTGCTTGAGCTCCAGCCTCTCGGGGATCGCCTCGATGACCACGTCCGCCCCGGACACGCCATCGGCGAGGGAGGGGGGGAGGGTCAGGAGGGTCAACGCGGCGTCGCGGAGATCCGGAGCACTCTTGCCGCGCTCGATCGCCTTCTCGAACGCGCTCCGGATTCGCTGGACGCCGCGCTCGAGCGTCGCCGGGTCGGCGTCGACGAGCGCGACCCGGTATCCGGCGGCGAGCGCCACGTAGGCGATCCCGTGACCCATCGTGCCCGCTCCCACGACCGCGACGCGCTGGTCCGCGGTCACGACGCCTCCTCCTGTGCGACGGCACGCCGGATCGACGGCACGTCGTCGGAGCAGAGGGCATCGACGCGCATCGCCGCGAGTCGGAGCGCGTCGGGCGGGTCGTTCACCGTCCACGCGATCACTCGCCCGCCCGCGGCGTGCACACGCTCCACGGTCGCGCAGTCCACCGATTCCCGTTCAGGCCAGAAGTCGGTGGCGCCTGCGGCGGCAAGGACCGCGCCGGGGTCCGCGCACTTTTCCTCGAGCAGGATGCCACATCGCAGTGTTGGTGCGATTGCCTTCGCCCGCCTGACGGCCGCCTGATCGAAGCTGTGAATCGCACATCGGTGAGGGGACGCCGAGCGAAGCACGACATCAACGACCTCTCGCTCGATTCTGCGGCCTTTCAGCTCCACGAACATCTCGGCGCGGCCGGCGACGGCCTCGAGGACCGACGCCAGCGTCGGGATGCGCTCGCCCCCGCCAAGGTCGATCCCCGCGAGGTCGTGAGCGGACAGCTCGGCGATGGCGAGGCCGGACGGCATGCCGCTGGGATGGGAATCGTGATGAACCACCACGACCCCGTCGCGAGTGACATGCACGTCGAGCTCTATCCCATCCGCGCCCAGCTCCAGCGCCCGCAGGAACGCCGACAGAGTGTTCTCCGGGCGCTCTCGCG
Source organism: Gemmatimonadota bacterium (assembly GCA_030948255.1). Lineage (GTDB taxonomy): Bacteria > Gemmatimonadota > Gemmatimonadetes > Gemmatimonadales > Gemmatimonadaceae > JALZAQ01. The sequence continues at coordinate 17,353 of JALZAQ010000038.1, read as the reverse complement.
AAGCGCCGCGGTGCGCGATGAGCGACGGGACGCGCGCCAGACGGGTCAGCTCACCTGCTCGTTCTTGGCGCGCGGAACGATCCAGTCGTTCTCCTTGAAGATGTCGGCCAGCACGGCGCGATCGGCCGCGGTCGGCATCATCGATTCGACGTACGCCTTGTACTTCTCGCGCTCGATCGGTTCGCCCTCCACCGTGAACGTCTTTCCCTTGTAGATGCCGATGCGGCGATTGAATTTCACGCTCGGCAGCATCAGGGGAGCCTGATCGGCCGGCACGTGCTGGTTGAGACGATCGATGAGCCCCTGGATCTCCTGCCGGTAGAGCTCGCGCGCCGACTCGTTCAGTGCGCCGACATCCGCCGGCTGCGGGTTCGAGCGCTCGTCGAAGCGACCCTTGAGACCCCAGACGTAGGCCCACTGCGCGGACGACGAATTGTCGGTGCCGAAGAGATCGTAGGCGGTCGAGACCCACTTGTTGAAGTATCGCTGCATGATCGGCACGGGAATGCGGCCGGCCTTGAGGATGCGGAGCAGGCCGTTGTTGCCGGTGCCGAGATGGTACGACTCCTCCTTGAGCATCGGCCTCATGGACCGCGAGAGAGGCGCAAAGCCGGACGAGGACAGCATCTGGAGCTGATACTTGCCGTCGCGGTCGATGAATTGAGTGTACGAGAAGAAGTCGAGCCAGTTCTCCACCGCCTCGTTGAAGGAGCCCAGTAGTCGCTCGTGTTCGTCCGCGCGCCGCTGCAGCAGCTTCTCGGCTTCGCGCTTCCCCTCATCGCCAAAATGGGTGACGAGCAGATACGACATCTGCCAGCCGTGACGCATCTCCTCCGCCATGACGCGGTAGATGGACAGCAGGTCGGCGCTGTTCGGGGCCGTCGCCAGCAGCGATCGCTGCTGCTCCACCGAGGCAAACTCGGTGTCCCCCTGAAAGATGATGAGGTTCTGCAGCGCATCCCGGATGCGCTGATCGGGGATGTGCATCACCGTGGGCCACTTCGATTGCCCCTTGTAGTGGCCGAACTCGATCTCGTGCTCCTCGAGCTCGCCGAGCTTCACCTCGAACTTGTAGTCCTTGAGCTCCTTGGCCTGCAGACCGATGTCGTTCTGCCACACTTTGAACAGGTCGATCCAGTCATCGAAGTTACCAATCTTGGTCAGCGGCATCTGTCACCCCTCTGCTGAAAGCTTGTCCTGCGAGAACATCGGCGCTCTCTTCTCGACGAACGCGGTTATTCCTTCCGTTGCATCGCCACTGCGGAAGCAGCGGAGCTGTGCGTCCAGCTCGTAATCGAGCATCTCCGGCAGCGACCGCCGGAGCGAGTCGTAGACCGCGCGCTTGGCCAGGGCGAGGGCCAGCGCGGGCTTCCGGGCCAGCGTTGCGGCGAGCTCGGCGGTCGCACTCGCCAGCTCCTCCGCGGGGACCACCCAGTTGAAGAGACCGAGGCGCAAGCACTCGGCCGCGTCGATCACGTCGGCGAGCCAGAACAGCTCGAGCGCCTTCGCCGGCCCGACAAGCCGCGGGAGGAAGTAGCTGCCGCCCCAATCCGGATGCAGGCCGATTCGGTTGAACGTCTGCCCGATCTTCGCCTGATCGCTGGCAATGCGGAGGTCGCAGGCGAGCGCCAGATTGGCCCCGCCGCCGGCGGCGACACCGTTGATGCAGCCGATCACCGGCTTCGCGGAGTCGCGAATCGCGGTCACGACGTGCCGTCCTGCCTCGATGAGGGCCGTCATCGCTTCGACGTCCCGGCGGCGCACCAGCTCCTCCAGATAGCGCACGTCGGCGCCGGCGCAGAAGCCCCGCCCGGCCCCGGTGATGACGATGACCCGGACGGCGGCGTCGGCGTCCAACTCGCGCAGCGCGTCGGCTATCTCCTGCCGCATGCGACCGGCGAAGGCATTGAGCTTGTCGGGGCGGTTCAGGGTGAGTGTGCCCACACCCTCACTCACCGAGAGCAGCATGTGCTCGTAGCTCACACGCTCTCCGTGCGCTCGATGATCATCGCGATCCCCTGACCGACTCCGATGCACATGGTGGCGAGCCCGTACCGCGCGCCGCGCCGCTTCAGCTCGTGAGCCAGCGTCGCGACGATCCGCGAACCGGACGCACCCAGCGGGTGACCGAGGGAGATCGCGCCGCCGTTGACGTTGACGCGCGACGGATCCATTCCGAGCTCGCGGATGCACGCGATCGCCTGAACGGCGAACGCTTCGTTGAGCTCCACGATGTCGATGTCGGCGATCGTGAGGCCGGCGCGCGCCAGTGCTCGTCGAGTCGCTGGGATGGGCCCGAGACCCATGACCTCGGGTGACACGCCGGCCACTGCCGCGGCAACGATCCGGGCGAGCGGGGCGAAGCCGGCGGAGAGCGCGGCGCCTGCGGACATGACGAGGGCCGCGCTCGCGCCGTCGTTGATCCCGCTGGAGGAGCCGGCGGTCACGGTTCCGCCATCGCGTCGGAACGCGGGCGTCATCCGGCCGAGCTGCTCGAGCGTGGCGTCGGGCCGAGGGTGCTCGTCGCGGGTCACCAGCGTTTCCGCGCCATTCCGGTCGCGCACGGGCACGGCCACCAGCTCATCGGCGAACCGCTCGGCCGCGAGTGCGCACGCCGTGCGCCGCTGACTCTCGTGTGCGAATGCATCCTGCTCGGCCCGCCCAATTCCGAATCGGCGGGCGATCTCCTCGGCTGTCTCGCCGAGCGAGATTGTCCACTCCGGGCGGAGGCGGGGATTCACGAAGCGCCAGCCGACGGTCGTGTCGGTCATCGCCGGCGCGGCCCGAGAGAACCCCTCCTCCGGCTTCAGCATCACCCAGGGCGCCCGAGACATGCTCTCGACTCCACCCGCGATGAAGCATTCGCCTTCGCCCGAGCGAATGGCCTGCGCGGCGCTCACGATCGCCTGGAGGCCGGAGCCGCAGAGCCGATTCACCGTTTGCCCGGGCACCTCGACCGGAAGGCCGGCGAGAAGGAGGGCCATGCGCGCGACGTTGCGGTTGTCCTCCCCAGCCTGATTTGCGCATCCGAAGATCACGTCCTCGACGCTCTCGGGAGCCACGCCCGTCCGGTCGAGAATGCCTCGGATCGCCACGGCCGCCAGGTCATCCGGGCGCACGCGGGACAATCGTCCGGCATGGCGCCCGATCGGCGTCCTGACGGCATCCACGATCACCGCGTCGATCACGACAGGTCCACCCACACGGACTTGATCTGCGTGTATCCGTCGATGGCGTACATCCCCAGCTCGCGGCCGAACCCCGACTGCTTGTACCCTCCGAAAGGAGCAGCCGCGTCGTACATGTTGTAACTGTTGATCCAGACGGTGCCTGCCCTCACCGCTCTCGCCGTGCGCAGGGCCTTCTTGATGTCGCGTGTCCAGATGCCCGCGGCGAGACCGTAGATGGTCGCGTTGGCCAGCTCGACCGCACCCTCCATCCCGCCGGAGAAGGACATCATGGCGAGCACGGGTCCGAAGATCTCGTCGCGCGCGATCGTCATGTCGCTCGTGATGTCGTCGAAGATCGTCGGCTGCACGAAGTAGCCCTTGCCATCCACACGCGTCCGCTCGCCTCCCGCGATCAGCACGCCGCCCTCTCGCTTCGCCGTCTCGATGAAGCCGAGCACGCGCTCCATCTGCTGGCGCGAGACGAGCGCGCCGAGCCGGGTCTTCGGATTGAGCGGATCCCCCGCGACCATCTTGCGGGCGCGCTCCAGAACCTTGGCCCGCAGCTCGTCCCGTACCGACTCCTCCACCAGCAGCCTCGAGCCGGCGGCGCATACCTCGCCCTTTCCGTAGAAGATGCCAGTGAGGGCCCCCCGTGCGGCCGCGTCCAGGTCCGCATCCGCAAAAACGATGTTCGGTGACTTTCCGCCCAGCTCCAGCGAGATGCGCTTGACACTGTCGGCGGCTCGGCGCATCACCTCTTTCCCCACCTCGGTGGACCCGGTGAACGCGATCTTGTCCACCCCCGGATGCTCCACCAGCGCATTGCCGGCGACCGATCCGCGACCGGGGACGCAGTTGAACACACCCGCCGGCACGCCGGCCTCGAGCGCGAGCTCGGCCATGCGCAGAGCGGTGAACGGCGTCTCAGACGCGGGCTTGAGGACGACGGTGTTTCCGCACGCGATGGCAGGGGCCACCTTCCAGGCCGCGAGCGACATCGGGAAATTCCACGGCACGATGGCGCCCACCACACCGAGCGGCTCGCGCAACGTGTAATTGAAGAACGGACCGTCCACGGGAATCGTCTCGCCGTGCACCTTGTCCGCCCAGCCAGCGTAGTAGCGGAAGGTCTCCGCGGTCAGCTTCACATCGATCTGCGACTCGAAGAGCGGCTTGCCGTTGTTCAGCGTCTCGAGGCGCGCCAGCTCATCGCGATTCGTCCGAATCAGCTCGGCCAACCGGTACAGCATCTCACCGCGCTGTCTGGCGCTGGTCGCTCGCCAGCTGTCCGATTCGAAGGTCGAGCGTGCGCTGCGCACCGCGCGGTCGATGTCGGCCGCGTCTCCTTCGGCGACAGTCGCGATCTCCTCCTCGGTTGCGGGATTCGACACCGCGAACACACGACCGGCCTCCCCCGATGTCGCCTCTCCTCCGATGATGAGCTGAGCGGGGAAGCGGTCGGCCACCGCCGTCGCCACTGCTACTTGCCGGTGAAGTTCGGCTGCCGCTTGCCGACATACGCGGCCAGCCCTTCCTTGGCATCGGAGCTCTTGAACAGCAGGCTCTGCAGCTCGCGCTCCATCGCGAGGCCGCTCTCCAACGGCACCTCCAGACCGGATTGCACGGCGCGCTTGATGTGGCCGACCGCCATCGCGGCCTTGGTGGGGAGGCAGAACTGGCGAGCATACAGCAGCACCGAGTCCCACCAGTCCTCCTTGGGCCACACCTCGGTCACGATGCCGAGCGACTGGCCTTCCTCGAACGAGAAGGTGCGTCCCGTCACCATCAGCTCGATTGCTTTGGCCTTCCCGACGAGACGCGCCAGGCGCTGCGTTCCACCGGTGCCGGGAAGGACGCCCAGATTGACTTCGGGGAGGCCGATCTTTCCGGCGTCCTGCATGGCGATGCGGAGGTCGGCCGCCATCGCGATCTCGAGCCCGCCACCCACGCAGTGTCCGTTCAGCGCCGCGATCACCAGCTTTGGCGTCTGCTCCAGGCGACTGAGAGTCTCGTTGGCGTGGAGGCAGAAATAGTACTTGAAGACCGGATCGACCTCGTTCAGCATCTTGATGTTCGCGCCAGCCGAAAAGAACTTGTTGCCGGCGCCGCGCAGAATGATCACCTGGACGTCGTTGTCGAAGCGCGCTCGCAGGATGCATTCGTCGAGCTGTCGCATCATCTCGTGCGTATAGGTGTTCGCCGGCGGGTCGCTCAGCTCGAGGATCGCGATGCTGCCGTCGAGCCGGTAGTTGACGAGCGTGGCCGTGGTCTGGTCGGTCATGGTGGCGGTCGCCATCGTTGCCTCGGGAAGGTGGAGTACGGTTAGCCGGCGGACGAATGCGGGATCGACGATGCCGAGACCGGGAGCCCGACGTATCCGCCAAGAAATATCCGTCCAATGTTCTGGCTGAGAAGCTCGACCCCGAGGTCGCCCAGAGGGTCGTACCAGGTGTACGCCCAGTTCATCATCCCAAAGAGGGAATAGGCGGCGACGCGACGATTGGCGTGGGCCGGTCCGTGGGCGCGCTCGACTTCGGCGAGAAGGTCCATCAGCAACCTGGTGTACTCCCGCTTGGTCGCGTTCACCCGCGTCAGATAGTCGCCCACCAGGGCGCCCGCCTCGTGCGAGAGGACCTTCATCTCCGGGAGATGCGAGACGAAATAATCGAGGTGGTTGTCGATGAAGAGGAAGAGGCGCTCGATCGGATCCGACACCCCCTCCAGCCGCTCACGCATGCTCTGGAGGACGGCGTCGAAGTTGCGACTCTGGATGAGATAAAGCAGCTCATCCTTGCTCTCCACGTAGTAGTACAATCCCGCCAGCGAGACCCCGGTCGCCTTGGCGAGATCGCGCATGCTGGTGCGGTGAAAGCCATTGTCGGCGAAGACCCGCGCCGCATCGGCGAGGAGCGCGTCGAGCTTCTGATCCCTGCTGCCCGTCGCCATGAGGCCCCCGTCTGCGGACTCGAACGATCGTTCAGGTGGAAGCTACCCGGCATGTCCTGGCGCGTCAACGGGCGAGTGGGCCACTCGCGCGGCGGCCCGCGCAGCGATGCGCCTTAACGACCGCGGCGGCGGAGCGTCTGCCTACATGACGGAATGACCCAAGCCATGACGGGGGCGGAGGATCCGACCGACGCCGCCCTGGTCGCCCGCTGGCAATCGGGCGACCAGCGAGCAGCGACGCTCCTGGTGCAGCGGCACGCGGAGCCGATCGCTCGTTTCATCGCGAGTCTGGGGGAGCGGAACGATGTCGACGAGGTGGTCCAGGATACGTTCGTGCGCGCGTTCTCCTCGCTGGATGGCTTCCGCGGCGAGAGCTCGCTGCGGACCTGGCTGCTCACCATCGCGCGCAACCTCCTGCGTGACCGGGTGCGGGCGGCGCGGCCGATGAGGCACCACATTCCCGTCGAGGAGAATCACGCGGTGACGGACGCGGATCCGCTCGAGACGGCACTGGCGGATGAAACGGAGCAGCGCCTTCATGCGGCGATGGCCCGGCTCTCGCCGATGCAACGCGAGGTCTTTCAGCTTCGGGTGACAGAAGGGATATCGTACAAGCAGATCGCGGAGGTTGTCGGCAGCACCGAAGGCGCGGCGCGGGTGCATTACCACAACGCGATGCGCTCGATCAAGGAGTTTCTCAATGCATGATTGCCCTCGCGCGGAGATTCGGGATCTTCTCCCGGACTACGTGCACGACACCCTCGACGAGGAGCTGCGCGCCGAGGTGACGCGACACCTCGACGGCTGCCCCGGTTGCGCGGCGGAGGTCGCGCTTCTGCGCGGCGCACGGGCTGCGCTGTCGCGTGCGCCGGCCGTGGACGTGGAGCGCATCTCGGCCGCCGTGAACGCCATCCAGCCAGGGGGACGGAGCCGACGGATCGCCAGGGATGGGTCGCGCTGGCGCGCGACGCCGATGCGGATCGCGGCGTCCTTCGCCTTGTTGGTGGTGGGCGGGGGAACTCTGTACCTCGGAATCCAGCGGGCATCTCCGGTGGCTGCATCGCGGCCCACAGCGGTGGCGAGCCGATCGCAGTTCGCTCAGCGCCTCGATCCGCTGGTGGTCGAGCCGGCGCGGCCGACTGGTGGCCGGAGCGTCATCGCGCCCACGACGGCGCGGGCTCCGGTGGTCGGGATCACCTTCGGCGGCGGCGTCTCGGATCTGGCCGACAGCGACATCCAGAGTCTGATCGACGGGCTCGGGCAGGTGAACGGTGTGCTCGCGACCGAGCCCGAGCCGTCGCTCCCGGTCGTGGGTTCCGGTCGGGGGAGCCGATGAGCCGGCTCGCGCGCCTGATCGTCACCGCCGCCCTGTGTGTGGCGGGGGGAGGTGCGGTTCCGCTCCAGGGGCAGCCGCTCGGCCGTGGACTCGGACAGAGCAACCCGCAGCGGCAGCAGCTCGAGAATCGCCTTCGCCAGCAGCTCGCGCAGATGGTGAAGGCCGGATTGGGACTGAGCGACGATCAGGTGCAGAAGCTCGCCGCGACGAACAGGACGTACGAGGAGCAGCGTCGCCGACTGAACGAGGACGAGCGCGATATCCGCATGAATCTGCGTGACGAGCTGGCCGCCGGAGACAGCGCCAATCAGAGTCGGGTCAGTGGCTACCTCGATCGCATGCTCAAGATCCAGCGTGGGCGGCTGGATCTGGTCGAGCAGGAGCAGCGCGACCTGTCGGCATTTCTCACACCCGTGCAGCGGCTCAAGTACATCGGATTTCAGGAGCAGCTTCGCAAGCGGATGGAGCAGGTTCGGAGAAACCGCCAGGAGATGCGCGACAGCGGGCTGGGCGGCGGCGGACGGCGTCGGCCTTTCCCCCTTCGCCCGACTCGTTGAGGGCACGCGGGCGGGAGCGTAGATTTCTCCGCTCGCCCGGGTGGCGGAACTGGCAGACGCAGGGGACTCAAAATCCCCCACCACGAAAGTGGTATACGAGTTCGAGTCTCGTCCCGGGTATCGCTCGCCAGACACGTGCACGCCCCGCCCACTCCCATGGAATGGGCGTTCCCCATCCCCGTCACAAGACGCTGCCGGTGGTCGACGAAGCCCAAGGCTACTTGATCCGGCAGTTCGAAACGGCGTGGAAGCTCGCCAACTTCCACCTCGGCGGCCTTGCCACCGAGGAGTGCCTGTGGCGCCCTGCTCGTGAGGGGTTGCACGTGCGTCAAATCCCTGATGGGAGGTGGCGCGCCGATTGGCCGGACCACGAGGGATACGAGCTCGGTCCGCCGAGCATCGCGTGGCTGACGTGGCACATCGGCTTCTGGTGGTCCATGGTGCTCGACTACTCATTCGGCGACGGGACTCTCTCACGCGAGAAGGTGCTGTGGCCCGGGAATGCCGACGACGTGCGCGTTTGGCTCGGCCGTCTACAGGGAGAGTGGCGAGTCGCCCTCGGGCAGGTCACCGACGACGACGTGCGATCGGCACGACGAACACGGTGGCCTTTCCAGGACCGTCCGTTCGGTGATGTCATCGCATGGGTCAATGTCGAGCTCACGAAGAACGCCGCCGAGATCGGCTACGCACGGTTCCTGTACGCCGTCAGCGCCAAGTGAGGTCGAACGGAGCATGGCGCGCACCACTTGCGCGCGAGTGACCGATCGCTCTGGTGGCAGAATTGGCAGCGGTGTACCGTTCACTCTTCGCGACGCTCGACAACCCACCCGGCGATTTTCGCATCCGAGCCACTCCCGGCGTCTTGCCGGGAGCGTTTCCTTCGATCGGAGACACGCATGACATCGCCCGTCACGGCTCCCGCGGCATCCCGCAGCGATATCGGACTACTCGTTCTGCGCGTCGCGCTCGGAATCATCTTCGTCGCCCATGGCGGGCAGAAGATCTTCGTCATGGGGCTCGCCGGCACCGCGGGCATGTTCGCTCGGATGGGGATCCCGCTCCCGAGCCTGATGGGCCGGGCCATCGCCCTCCTCGAATTCGGCGGCGGACTCGCGCTGATCTTCGGCATCCTCACCCCGATCGTTGCGCTCGCGCTCGCGCTCGACACGCTCGGGGCCGTCGTCATGGTGAAAGCCAAGGGTGGCTTCTTCGCCCCGCGCGGAGCGGAGTTCGAGCTGATATTGTGTGCGGCCTCGCTCGCTCTGGGCCTGACCGGTGGCGGGTCGCTCTCGCTCGACCGGATCCTGAGAGCGCGGAGGGGATGAAGACGCACGATCGGGGTAGCTGCGGCATCCGGCCCGGCCTCGGAACCTTGACTGGGAGCGTGGCGCCAAGTACTTTTAGTTTCAAAGTAACCACGCCCGGCTGCCGGGAGCTGCGTCCGCTCGCTCGAGGAGCCTGAATGTCTCACATCTGGTTTCGTCCGCTCGGGTGGATCTACCGGCCTGTCTCCGTTGCGGGGTGGCTCGTGACCATCATCACGCTCGGGCTCTGCGTCCAGTTTCTCGTCGCTGTCGACCGACACTCGCACTCCGTGAGCGACACGCTCATCGGCGTCTTCCCCTACGCCGCGCTCTTCCTGATCTTCGCGGGGTGGATCGCCTCCCACACCTCGCCGCCTCGCGGCGGCTAGCGACCGTGCGCGGCTTCGGATGAAGCGCCTGATCGATCTTCTGGGCGGGACCGTGGGTGGCTACGCGGGATGGTATCTCGGAGCGCTCGTTGGAACGATGACGGCGTTCCTGGTGAGCATGGTCACGACGGGCGTCGGGATCTATCTCGCGCGACGACTCGCGGCGGAATATCTGCCCTGAGCCGGAGGAGCGCGATCGCCGCGAGCAGAGCGCGGGCACTCGGGTGACCGCTCTGTCCGCTTGCCGCTCCGATGAGCCACCCATAGCTTTCGTCGCTTCACCAAGTGCCGAGCGTCCGAGCGTCAACGAGCGGACAGCGCTGGTGTTCCTCCGCGTTGCGCGCGCGTCGCGCACGCTCGATCGATCCCTCCTCGAGGAGCGAGCGCATTGGCGAGCTACCGGTTCGCGCGTATCCCGGCCGACGGCGAGCGCATCGAGTTCAGCGACGGAGTGCTGCGCGTGCCGACCCGGCCGATCATTCCCTTCATCGAAGGCGATGGGACGGGACCGGACATCTGGCGCGCCGCGCGACGGGTCTTCGATGCAGCCGTGCAGCAGGCGTTCGCCGGGGAACGGCGCATCGCCTGGATGGAGCTCTTCGCCGGTGAAAAAGCGTTCACCCAGTATCAGGACTGGCTCCCTCCGGAGACGGTCGAGGCGCTGCAGGAGTTCCGCGTCTCGATCAAGGGCCCGCTCACCACTCCCGTCGGCGGCGGCATCCGTTCCCTCAACGTCACCCTTCGACAGGTTCTCGACCTCTACGCCTGCATCCGGCCCGTGCGTTATTTCGAAGGTGTCGGCGCGCCGGTGAAGGAGCCGCAGAAGGTGGATGTCGTGATCTTCCGCGAGAACACCGAGGATGTGTACGCCGGCATCGAGTGGAAGGCGGGGAGCCCCGAAGCCGACGCGTTGATCGACTTCATCGGCGACCGCTTCCAGAAGAGCATTCGCGAGCATTCGGCGATCGGCATCAAGCCGATGTCCGAGTTCGGGTCGAAGCGACTGATCGAGATGGCCATCCGTTTCGCCGTCAAGAGCTGTCGGACGTCGATCACGCTCGTGCACAAGGGCAACATCATGAAGTTCACCGAGGGCGCGTTCCGGGATTGGGGCTACGAGGTGGCGCGCGAGAAGTTCGGCGACTGCTGCGTGACCGAGGCCGACCTCAACAAGGGCGGTCCAAAGGCACGCGCCGACGCCCTCGTGGTGAAGGATCGCATCGCCGACGCAATGTTCCAGCAACTCCTCCTCCGGCCGGAGGAGTATTCCGTCATCGCCACGCCCAATCTGAACGGCGACTATCTGTCCGATGCCGCCGCCGCGCAGGTCGGTGGGCTCGGGATGGCTCCGGGGGGCAACGTCGGCGAAGGGCTGGCCGTCTTCGAGGCGACACACGGCACCGCCCCCAAGTACGCCGGACTCGACCGGATCAATCCGTGCAGCGTCATCCTCTCGGGCGTGATGATGCTCGAGCACATGGGGTGGGCCCAGGCCGGAGCCCTCATCGTGCGCGGCATCGAGCGCGCCATCGCGTCCCGGCGCGTCACCTACGATCTGGCCCGCCAGATGCCCGGAAGCTCGGAGGTGTCGACATCCGCATTCGCCGACGGGATCATCGCCGGCATGCGCGCATAGCACGGCCGGTCGCAGAGCCGGGCTGCCGCCACCCACCCATCACCGAGCACCAATGTCCCTTCGCGTCTCTGTTCGCGCTCCCGATTTCGCGTCTCTCGATGTGCCCCTGCTCGCAATCGCGCTCCGTCGCGACGCGCCGGCGGGTGAGGCGCTGGGTCCGCTCGACGCGCTGCTCGGCGGCGCGCTCGGCCGCTCGATCACGCGACGCGAGTTTCGCGGTGACCGGGATGAGGTGCTCTCGCTCAGCGGAGGCGTCTCCGGCCCTCACCGCGTGCTCCTCGTCGGGCTCGGCTCCGCGGGCGACCTCCCGGGAGCACTCCGGCGGGGAGCATCGGTCGCGTCGCGTCAGGCCCGCCGGCTCGGAGCGAGTACTCTCGCCTGGTGGGATGGGAGCGCCGGCTCTCATGCCGAGGCCGTCACGGTGGGCGCGTTCCTCGGCGCGTGGGAGTATCTGGAAACGAAGTCGCGACCGCCGGCCGTCGACGAGAAGCCCGCTCTGGCGGAGCTCATCATCGTCACCGGTGATCGCGACGCCGCGACGGCCGCGGCTCACGCCGGATCAGCGATCGGCGAAGGGTTGAGCCTCGCCCGGCGGCTCGCCATGATGCCGGGCAACCTGTGCACCCCGGACTATCTCGCCGAGACGGCGCGAGAGATCGCGACTCGGCACGGGATGAAGGTGACGGTGCTGGGTCGCGCCGAGATGGAGAAGGAGAAGATGGGCTCTTTCCTCTGCGTCGCTCAGGGGACGCCTCAGGAGCCGAGACTGATCTCGCTCGAGTCCCGTCGAGGCGACGGGGATGGAAAGCCGGTCGTGCTCGTGGGCAAAGGGCTGTGCTTCGATTCGGGCGGCATCTCCATCAAGCCGGCGCAGGGGATGGAGAACATGAAGTTCGACATGTGCGGAGCCGCCGGGGTCCTTGGCGCCATGGAGGCGATCGGACGTCTCGGGCTGAGCGCGAACGTCGTCGGGCTCGTGGGGAGCACGACCAACATGCCGTCCGGGACGGCGGTGAAGCCCGGCGACGTGATCCAGAGCCAGCTGGGCAAGTACATCGAGATCATCAACACGGACGCCGAGGGACGCCTCGTGCTGGCCGATGTGCTGTCGTACGCGCGCCGTTTCAACCCAGCGGCCGTGATCGACGCGGCGACGCTGACCGGCGCGTGCGTCGTCGCGCTCGGACACTCGGCCACGGGAGTGTTCGGCACGGACGAACCCCTCGTCGAGGAGGTTCTGGCAGCCGGCAGACGATCCGGAGAGCTCGGCTGGCCGCTGCCCCTGTGGGACGAGTACAAGGAGCTGATCAAGTCCGACGTGGCCGACATCAAGAACTCTGGTGGACGGGATGCAGGCGCGATCTCGGCGGCGATGTTCCTCAAGGAGTTCACCGAGGAGTATCCCTGGGTACACCTCGACATCGCAGGAACGGCATACTCCGAGACAGACCTCGGTCACCTGCCCAAAGGACCCACGGGTATTCCCGTCGGGATGTTCGTCGAGTTCGTCCGAGGGAGGACGCGCTGAGCCGCGCCCCGCAGCGGTGCGCGCGGCGCATCGGCCTCGGCCTCCTGGTCGGGGCCGCTTTGCATGGGCGAGTCGGCGCGCAGGTGCGACCCGACAGCACGCGACGCGACAGCGTTCCGCGCCTCGACACGATCAAGGGTCGACCCGTCCGCGACACCGCCGTCCTGCACGTTCCGCTCGACAGCGTGAAGGCGCCGCTCAGCCGGGCGGAGGCTCCGCTCCTCGTGGACATCGGCCACCCTTATCGGTGGGATCGGGACGCCCTGTTCGCCAGCGGCGCCCTCACGCTGGCCGATCTGCTCGCTCGCATTCCGGGCGCCACGATCTTTCGGTCGGGATGGATCGCGACCCCGGCGCACGCGACGTATCTGGGCGATCCGCGCCGGGTTCGTGTTTTCTACGATGGGTTGGAGCTCGATGCTCTCGATCCCCACACCGGCGGCATTCTCGATCTCGGGGAAGTTCAGCTGTGGACGCTCGAGGACGTCGCGGTCGAGCGGGGAGCGGACGAGATGCGCATCTATCTCCGGAGCTGGCGAGTCGAGAGGACGACGGCGTACTCCCGGACCGACGTCGTCACCGGAGATGAGAATACCAACCTCTACCGTGGCTACTTCGGCAAGCGATTCCGAAACGGGAGCGCAGTGCAGCTCGCGGGACAGCAGTTCGGGACATCCAGTCCGCTGTCGGGCAGTGGTGACGCGCTGTCGCTGCTCGGTCGGCTCGGCGTCGCGCGCCCCCGGTGGAGTGTGGACGCCTATGTCCTGCACTCCTCGCGTAGTCGCGATCTCCAGGTCGGCCTGTTCGCCGATTCCGTGCCCGCTCTCGAGGCGACGCGCACCGACGCCTACGTGCGTGCCGGACTCGGTGACCCCGAGGCCGGCGCGTGGGCGCAGCTGACCGCGGCAACGCTCGACTTCACCTCGCGCGCATCGAGCGCGCTGTCGGGCTTCGGCCTTCCGACCGGGACGAGCGCCCCGGATAGCTCGACGTCACACACGCAGTATGTCGGGGCCGCCGGGTTCTCCCGGTGGGGTCTGCGCCTCAGCGGGACCGGTCGGATCGATCGGGTGGGGAAGGAATCGGAGAAGATCGTGTCCGGCCGGGCCAGCTTCGACCGCTCCCTGCTCGCGCTCTCGCTGTTCGCGGAGCGGCGTGGCGATTCGGTGTCGTCGTTGGAGCTGGCTGGCCGGCTGATGCCGCTGAGCTTCGTGTCGGTGGAGGGCGCCGCCACCCGCCGCCGCCTCGCCCCGCCGAGCTCGGCGCCTTTCGATGTCTCGTCGGTGCGCGTGGAAGCGGGGCTCCGAGTGGGTGGTCTGTGGCTCACCGGAGGAATGCTCGACCGGGGGGCCGTGCCTGCCGCCCCGGCGCTGCGCATCTTCGGCGCGAATAGCTACGCGGATGCCGATCTGGCGAAGGGAACGGGACAGATCGGGCGCGCGCGGGGTCTGATCTGGAAGGACATCGGCGCGGACGCGTTCGTGATTCGCTGGGATCGCGGAGATTTCTATCTGCCCCAGCTTCAGTCGCGCGAGGAGCTGTATCTGATGACGCGATGGATGTCCCGATTTCCCAGCGGACACTTCGGTCTTCTCGCGTCGGCGGCGCACGAGTATCGCCGGCCGACCGCGTTTCCCGTTCGCCCGGAGGGCGACGGCCCGACTCCCGGAGTGCGGTTCTCCACCTACCGACACGACTTCGAGGGTCGATTGGAGATCCGGATCCTCGATGCGGTGCTGTTCTTCGATTTCCGGCGGGGCATCCGGCCTTTTCCGGGCGACCTCGTCCCGGGCTTCTTCACCCGGCAGCAGATCTCGCTGTACGGTGTGCGGTGGGAGTTCTGGAATTGACAATGCCCTTGTGGTGCCGTAACTTACGGGCTTGCTCATGATACGAAGCATGACGGGCTTCGGCACCGCCGCGGGGCGGGTGGGACCGGCACAGGTCACGGTCGAGCTCCGCACGGTGAACCATCGGTTCTTCAACCCGAGCATCAAGCTCCCCTCGTCGCTCGCGCGCTATGAGGGCGAGGTGCGAGAGGCGTTGCGTCGGGCGGTCGCGAGGGGTCACATCACCGTCTCGGCGCGTGTCGAGCGGCCGGTGGCGGACACCGGCTCGGGTGGTGGAATCGGGGGGGGGGCGGTCAATGAGCGCCGATTCGGCGAGTGCGTGGAGCAGCTTCGATCTCTTCAGCTGCGTCACGGGCTGGCGGATACGCTCGACGTCGCGACGGTGCTCCGCTTGCCCGATGTGCTCGTGTCGGACCAGATCGATGTGCAGGACGCGGTGCACGGCGGCGAGGAGCTGGTCGCGATCGTGAATCACGCGCTCGACGCGTTGATGAGGATGCGGGAAGAGGAGGGCGCGCGGCTTGCCTCTCTGCTGGGCGAGAGGATCGACGAGGTGCGGCAGACGGTCGAGCGGCTGGCGATGCGCGCACCCGAGCGGCTGATCGTCGAGCGGGAGCGCTTGCGGCGATCGGTCCGTGAGCTCGCCGACGGGATCGAGCTGGACGAGCAACGGCTGGTACAAGAGCTCGCGCTTCTGGCAGACAAGCTGGACGTGAGCGAGGAGGTAGATCGCTTCCGCTCGCACCTGACGGCGTTCCGGGCAGCGCTGGACGCTGACCGTTCCGAGCCGGTGGGCAAGCGACTGGGCTTTCTGCTTCAGGAGATGCTGCGGGAGACGAATACGCTGGGCAGCAAGGCGCGCGACGCCATCATGCTTCACGATGTCGTCGGCGCAAAGGAGGAGCTGGAGCGGATCGCCGAGCAGGTGGAGAACGTCGAGTGAGGGGATTCCCCATCATTCTCTCGGCGCCCTCGGGAGGTGGCAAGACGGCGATCACGCATCGACTGCTGGCGGAGCGATCCGATCTGGGATACTCCGTCTCGTGCACGACCCGAGCACCGCGGGCGGGAGAGGTGAACGGGCGCGATTACTATTTTCTGACGCCGGCAGAGTTCGCCGCGCGCCGGGAGAGAGGTGAGTTCGCCGAGTCGGCCACCGTGCACGGCCGCCTCTACGGAACGCTGCGCAGTGAAGTCGAGCGGGTGATCGCGCAGGGTAAGCACGTGGTAATGGACATCGATGTTCAGGGGGCGGCGCAGTTCCGATCCGCGTTTCCCCAATCGGTATCGATCTTCGTGCTTCCCCCATCGGGCGACGCCCTGTTGGAGCGACTGAGGGCGCGGCGGACGGAGAGCGCGGAGACGCTGGCGACCCGGCTGTCGAGCGCCCTCAGGGAGCTCGATGCCGTGCCGGCGTATCAGTACGTGGTGGTGAACGATCTGCTCGATCGCGCGGTGGAGAGGGTGTCACGCATCATCGATGCGGAAGGACATCGTCGCGAGCGGCTGGAAAATCTGGAGCACGATGTGCGCTCGATCATCGAGCGTTTGCAGCACGAGATCACAGGCGCAGTGAACCTCTCATCGAAGGCAGACTAAACGATGCAAGTCTTTACCCCGCTCGAGGTCGCGAAGAACGCGGCCAACAAGTACCTCGGCGTGCTGGTCGCCGCGAAGTACGCCCGGGCCCTGAACGAATTTCCGCGCGATCGATCCAGCGCCAGAGAGAAAAAGCTGACGACGCGCGCGCTCGAGGAGCTCACGACTGCCGCATTCGAGTATCGAGTGGTGCCGCGCCGCCGCGGCGGCTGAGCGGCCGAGGGTGCGCCCGTTCGACGGACGCCGGGTTCTCCTCGGTGTCTCCGGGGGTATCGCGAGCTACAAGTCGGGGTGGCTCGCACGCCTGCTCTCGCACGCCGGCGCGCAGGTCGATGTGGTGATGACGCGCTCGGCGATGGAGTTCGTCGGGCCGATCACCTTCGAGGCCCTCACCGGGCGCCCGGTCCACTTCGAGATGTTCGAGGCGGGACGGGCGCTCGATCACATCCGGCTGGCCCGCGACGCCGAGGCGATCGTCATCGCGCCGGCGACCGCCGATCTGATGGCACGCGCCGCGCAGGGCCACGCCGACGACCTGCTCACCGCCTGCTTGCTGGCCACTGGGAGTGCGGCCGATGGCGCGCCGCCCGTTCTGTTCGTCCCGGCGATGAACGATAGAATGTGGGCGCATCTGCAGACCCAGAACAACGCGTCCCGGCTGCGCGAGCTGGGGTACCATCTGCTGGAGCCGGAGAGTGGGAGGCTCGCGGCTGGGGAGGGAAGTGGCCCCGGTCGGATGCCGGAGCCGGAGACGATACTCGCACACGTCGGCCGGATGCTGGACTGCGGCGACTTCCGGGACCGTCAGGTGGTCGTGACAGCCGGCCCCACTCGCGAGGCGCTCGATCCGGTTCGCTTTCTCTCCAACCACAGCAGTGGCAAGATGGGCACGGCGGTGGCGGCGGCGGCGTGGCGGCGAGGCGCGCACGTCACTCTCGTGGCAGGCCCGCTCGAGGTCGCGCCTCCCGTCGGGGTGACCGTCCTGGCAGTCGAGAGCACCGAGGAGATGCGCCATGCGGTGGCGAGCGTGTTGCC
>JALZAQ010000004.1 GCA_030948255.1 Gemmatimonadota bacterium | reverse complement strand
GCTGGATGTCGGCGAGCTGCGCCTGTGCGTGGGCCAGGTCGATCGTGGCCTTGGTCTGGAGCCCGTCGAAGATCGGCCATGAGAGCTGAACCCCGACGGACTTGTCGCTGAAGAAGCCGCCATTCTGCTCCGTGCGCGTGCAGATGCCGCCGTCTGCCCGGACGAAGGTGCAGGGAGTGCTCACCGCGGTGGTGGTGCCCCAGGACGTCGGGAATCCTCTCAGGGGGTACGCGGCGTAGCCGAGATTGCCGAACACGGAGACGGTCGGAAGCAGGTTCGCGCGCGCGACCGCGATCGCGTCATGGCGCGCGAGCGCGGTGAGCTCGGCGGCTCGCACGGCTGGGCGATTCTCGACCGGCAGGGAGTCTCCGCCGAGCTGAACCGCTTCGACGGAAGCCAGCACGGCGCTCACCGCAGCCGAGTCGATGCTGGTGGTGAGAGTGACCGGCCGGTCGAGCGGAAGATTCAGCAGCCGCTTGAGATCCAGAAGCGCGATCTCGCGGTCACTCACGGACTGGAGAACGACCGGCTCGAGATTCGCGCGCTCCACTCGGGCGCGCAGCACGTCGTAGCGGGCGGCGCGTCCGGCTGCTTGCATCTGCTCGACCTGGGTGAGCCGGCTCTCGGCGAGCGCGGCGTTGGACCGCTGGATCTCGACCATCCGTGCGGCGAAGAGCGCCTGGAGGTAGACGCGCTGGACATCGAGCGATACCTGGGTCCGGATCTCGGTCTCCGTGAGGCGCGCCGCGCGCTCCAGCCGGTTCGCGGCCCGCAGGCCGGCAATTACGCGTCCGCCCTGGAACACGCTCTGCGTGGCGTTGGCGACGGCCGAGTACGTGTTCGGCTGGTTGAAGACCGCGCCGACGGCCTGGCCGCGCGATGACTCGTAGGTGTGCGAGTAGCTGCTGCTGAGCCGCAGCTGGGGAAGCCCACTGGCACGCGCGATGTCGACCTGCGCGTCGGCGACGCTCACCTGGGCCGCGGCCTGGCGGCTCTCGTCACCCGATCGGAGCGCGATGGCGACGGCGTCGGGGAGCGAGAGCGCGAGCGTGTCCCCCCTCTGCGCGGCGAGGGAGTGTGGCGGCAGACAAAAAGCGGCGATCGCCGCCGCGAGGGGAACGAGGTGCTTCATTCCCCAATATACGGGGGGCCGGGGCCAAGCGTTGTTGCGCGTTGCGGCTAGTGCTGCTCTCCCCTGTCGTCGATGAACACCAGCGTCTTGCGTCGTCTGATGACGCTTCGCAGGGCGTCGTACACCTGTTCGTCGAGCAGGTGTCCGACATCCGTCGCCAGCAGCTCGAGGCTCTCGGCCGGTCCGGTCGCGTCGCGGTACGCGCGCTGCGAGGTCAGGGAGTCGAAGGCGTCGGCGGCGGCGAGAATGCGTCCGCCGATTGAGATCTCGACGCCGCGCAGGCCGCGCGGGTATCCCTTGCCGTCCCAGCGTTCGTGGTGATCCTGGATGTACCGGAGGGCCACGCCCAGGTGCTTGAGCGGGGCGAGGATCTCCATTCCGATCCGGACGTGGTCTTTGACGTGGTCGAACTCCTCGGCGGTGAGCGAGTCCGGCTTGTTCAGAACGGACTCCCGGATGCCGATCATCCCGACGTCGTGCAGCCGGCCGGCCATGCGCACGCCCTCGATCTCCTCGTCCTCGAGCTTCAGGGTGTTGGCGATGGTCGCCGCGAGCTCGGCGACTCTCGCGGAGTGGCCGCGCAGGTAGATGTCCTTGGCCTCCATCGCGTTGATCAGCGTCTCGGCCACCGTCACGATGAGCTCGCGAGCCGCCAGTTCCTCCTGGCCGAGCTGCGCCACCTTGGCGGCCTGCGCCGTGTCCTGGCGGAGGCGGCGCTCGGTCAGGCGCTGCTCGATCGTCTGCTCCCGGCGCAGGAGGCAGCGCTCGACCACTTCCTTGATCGTCCCCAGCTCGACCGGCTTCACCAGGTAGTCGTACGCGCCGCTGGCGAGCACCTCGGCGGCGGTCGGAGCGTCGTTCACCGCGGTGAGCATGACGATCGCGAGGTCCGGATCGGTCTCGAGTGCGAGGGGCACGAGATCCACTCCGGCCATCCCGGGCATGCGCACATCGCAGAGCAGCAGGTCGAACTTGGTCGTATCGAGACGAGCGATCGCGTGCTGTCCCGACTCGGCTGTCTCCACCTCGAAACCGCGTGACTTGAGGAAGCGGCTCATGGCGATGCGGATCGTCTCCTCGTCATCGATGACGAGAATGCGACGGCCATGGAAGTGGCCGGGTGGCAGGGCGAGAGCATCCGGGGCTTTCCGTGATCGGGTGGTCATGGGGAAGAGTCGATCGTCGAATGAACCGGCACCGACTGCTCGGCCGGGAGCGAGATGCGAAAGGTTGCGCCCGCGCCGGGCGCACTGTGAACGGTAAGCGTACCGCCATGAGTCTGCACGATGCCATAGCTCACACTGAGTCCGAGTCCGGTTCCCTGTCCCTCGGGCTTGGTGGTGAAGAACGGCTCGAAGATCCGATGGCGGACGCTTGCCGACATGCCGGCGCCGGAGTCGGCCACCTCGATCACGACTCGGTCGAATTCGTTTCGGGTCCAGAGCGAGAGAACGCGCGTGTTCGCGCCGGCCAGGGCGTGCTCGGCGTTGACCACCAGGTTGAGCAGCACCTGTTGGAGCTGGCGATCGTCGCCCTGCACGGGGTGGAGGTCCGGATCGAAGTGGGTCTCGACGCTGATGCCGACGGAGCGGAGAGAGTAGGCGCGGAGGCGGAGCGTCTGATCGATCAGATCGTTCAGGTCGATCGAGATGATGCGCGGACCCGTCTTGCGAGCGAAGGTCAGCAGGTCGTGAATGACCGCAGCTGCCCGATCGGCCTCACGTCGGATGAGCCCGACCGCTTCGCGCTGGTCGGTGGTGAGCTCATCCTCCTCCTGGAGGATCTGCGACATCGCGGAGATGCCGGCCAGCGGGTTGTTCACTTCGTGGGCGACGCCGGCCACGAGCTCACCGAGCGCCGCCAGCTTCTCGGTCTGGCGATGCTGCTCGGCGGTGCGACGCTCGTCGGTGAGGTTCCGAATCGTCGCGACGGTGCCCACGAGCTCCGCGCCCTGGCGGATCGGGCTGAGGATCACCCAGGCCGGAAACTCGCTCCCATCGCGGCGCCGCTGGAGCTGCTCGCCCGGCCGCAGGAAGTTCTCGAGCGGCTCGTCGCGTGCGTCATCGCGGGGACCCGAGGCGGCCTCGATCGCGAGCCGCTGCGCCGGCATGCCGATGAGCTCGGCCAACGAGTACTGGTACTCGCGCAGCGCGGCGCCGTTCGCGTAGGTGATGGTCGCGTCGGGCGCGAAGACGAACACCGGCTGCTCGAGAGTCTCGAGGGCGCTGGCGAGCTCGCGCTGGTGCCCCTGCTGGCGGCGCTCCTCCTCGCGGAGGAGGAGCGTGTCCACCGCCAGGGCGACCGGGGCGGCGAGGCGTCGGAGCGCGGCGATGTCGCGAACGCCGCTGCGGGCCGCCTGATCCGGGACGATCTGCAGCGCTCCGATGACGCGATCGCCGGAGGTGAGCGGCACCACGATCTCGGGGCTGCCGGAGGTGCCCGACACGGGCTCGCTGCGGATCTCGACGATCGTGTCACGCTCAGGCGAATCGTACGAGTGGTGGCGAATCGCGCGCAGGCTACCGGGTGTGTAGCGGGGCAGCGTCCCGAGAAGGTGCGAGCAGCATCCGTGGGCGGCAGCGATGCGGAGTGCCGTCGCATCGGCGTGCATCACGACCAGCGCCGTGCCGGACGCCCGGACGACGCCCTCCACGACATCGAGGAGATCCGACGCGACCTCATCGACCGTTGCGGCGCGCAGCGCCAGCCGGGCGATCGCGGCTGCCGCTTCCGCCTGCTCGCGCTCGCGCCGCTCCGCCTCGAACGCGTGAGCGCGGGCGATCGCGGTGCCCGCTTGCCGGGCGATCATCATGACCAGGTCGAGATCATCCCAGTCGTAGGCGTCGTTCCGGTACGACTGCGCCTGCATCACTCCGAGCACGGTGTCGCCGTGCACGATCGGGGCGCTCATCACCACCGCGATCTCGCGCGGATGGTCGGCATGGTGCATCTGGCCCGTCCATCCCAGCCGGGAGCGCGCGGTGATATTGGGCTCGCCGGTGCGAAAGGCTTGGCTGGTCATGCCGTTCGCGAGAGGAAAACGAGGCAGCTCGGCGACGGAGATCGACACGGTGTCGTTGATCACGTACTCGGGCACCAGCTCGGCTTCCTGGTCGTCGTAGCTGAGCAGCGCGAAGCAGGGCGAATCGACGACCGACGAGACCGCCTTGTAGATCGCTGCGTAGACCTCGAGAGGGGACATGGCAGCGGAGATCGCCTGTTGGACCTGCGCCACGGCGCGAAGACGGCCGGCGCGGCGCTCCAGGTCGGCGAACAGCGAGGCATTTCGCATCGCCACCGCGACGTGGGTCGCAAAGTCGATCAGCAGGCTCTGCTGTTCCGGCTCGAACGACTGGGTGGTCAGGTACCGCAGCACCAGAAGGCCGCGCGGACCCCCCTCGCTGATCAGCGGCAGGAGCGCGATCGAGGCGATCCCCTCGGCATCGAGCAGCTGTGTCAGCTGCTCATCGCCGAACTGCCGCATGTCGTTGCGGAAGACTGCCATGCCGCTGCGCACCGCCTCACCCCACGCGGTATCCCAGAAGGTCTCCCGAATGAACTGGGTGATCGCTGTCCCGGCTCCGAACGAGAAGGGAAGCTCGACCGCGCCAGTGCTCGGGTCGGCGAGGTAGACGGCGACTCCATCGGCGCGGAGAGAGGCACGCGCCATCCTCCCGATGTCGGCGTAGGTCGCCTGCGGGGTGATGTTCATCGCCAGGCTCCGCGCCGACGTGGCGAGGATGCTGGCGTGGCGCATCGTGCGAAGAGAGGCGCGGTAGAGCCGGGCATTCTCGATCGCGATCGCGGCATGGCTCGCAAGCGCCGTCAACAGCGACTCGTCCTGCGCATCGAAGTCCCCGGATTCCTTCCCGAACACCACGATTGCACCGATCGACGCCCCAGACCGGAGAAGTGGTACGGCGAGGGCATTGGGATGCTCCGCTGTCACCTGCTCGGCGCCCAGCGGCCAGCGCTCCTGCTCGGCCCGGAGGTCGGAGACCCGCACCGGGCGCATGGTGCGCATGCACTCGGAGGCGAACGCGGACTCGAGAGGGACCCGGAGGCCCACGGCGCCCTGCGTCAGGCCGGCGCCGGCGACGACCACGAATTCGCTCCCCTCGACCATGCCGAGGCCGGCGCCGTGAGCGCCGAGCAGCTCGGCGGCGTGGCGCGCGATCAGGGTGAAGACGCGGTCCACCTCGAGCGAGCGATTGATCTCCTGGACGATGTCCTCGAGCGCCTTCGCCTCGCGCGCGCTCCGCTCGGCGTTGTGCAGAAGCTGGGCGTTGCGCACGGCAACCGCACCGTGGTCGGCGAGCCGCTGGAGCAAGCTGCCCTCGGCGGCGGTGAACTGTCCGCGCACGCTGTTGATCACCAGCAGCACGCCGACGGCGCCGTCCCGGACGATCATCGGGGCCACCGCGAGCTGGCGCACGTGGAACTCCTCGACCAGGCGCGGATCGCCGCGGCTATCGCCCGCGATCTCGTTGACGATCACCGGCGCGTGGCTCTCGATCGCGACTCGGGCCACGGAGCTGGCCGTGACGCGAGTGGTCCCGGAGAGCGACGCCATGCTTCCGCACGCGGCGTGAAAGCGGAAGAGGTCATCGTCGACAAGCTGCGCAACACACGCACCTTCGGCCGAGAGGAGGGATGCGGTGCGCTCGACGAGGACGAGGAGCGCCTGGGGCAGCTCCCGAGTCGCGCCCGCGAGGGCGCGCGCGATCTCGGCGACCGCTTCGCTCTCCTCACGACGCGCGAGCGCATCAGCGAGGAGCGAATCACGGGAGGAAACGGTCGACGAGGCGGCAATGTCATTCATCGCGACAGCTCGTGCGGCGGCACCCGCGGCGCGTGGGCGGCTACCCGGCACGCGAAAGCTGGGGATCTATGAGACTGCCGCGGGAGAGCATGACCGGCCACGCAGAAGCGGGAGGAAAAGGCAGCGGCGCGATTAACCCGAGGGACTCAGTATGATCGCCGCTCACCCCGGATGGCGCTACGCACCAAGGGGTGGCGCTCAGAGCAGAGACGCTCTGCAGGGCGGCGCTGTCACGGATTCAATCGGCGAATTCTACGCGCACCGGACCGGGAACGATGCCGCTGGCAACGCCGCGCTCGAGCAGGGTGCGCACGGCGAGTCGCCCGCGCTCGCCATAATCGAGCGTCCACTCGTTGACGTACATCCCCACGAAGGTGTCAGCCTTGTCCCGGTCGAGACCCCGGGCAAATCGCATGGCGTGGTCGAGCGCCGCAACACGATTATCCAGTGCATACGCTATGCTGTCGCGTAAATGACGTGATACAGTCTTGATAAGTGCCACTCCCAGATCCTTTCTGATGACGTTCCCGCCGAGCGGGAGCGGCAGCCCCGTTTCCTCGAACCACCACTCGCCCATGTCCGCGACGAGGTGCAGGCCGCCCTCGCCGTACGTCAGCTGCCCCTCGTGGATGAGAAGCCCCATGTCTACCTCGCCCCGCTGGACGGCGCCCTCGATCTCGTCGAACGGGGTCGCTACGGGCTCGAAGTCGGGCTCGTACAATCGGAGCGCGAGAAAGGCGGTTGTGAGCGGACCCGGGATGGCGATGCGCTTTCCACGCACGTCTCGCCAACCGAGTGGCTCCCGGGCGACGAGACGCGGGCCGTAACGATCTCCCATCGATGACCCGTGAGGCAGGAGCGCGTACCGCTCGGTGAGGTGCGCGTAGGCGTGGATGGAGACGGCGGTCACCTCCAGCTCCGCGCGCATCGCGCGCTGGTTGAGCGTCTCGATGTCCTGGAGCTCGTGGAGGTAGCGGATGTTGCCGGTATCGATCTTTCCCTCGGCCAGCGCGTAGAACATGAACGCGTCGTCGGAGTCAGGGCTGTGGGCGACGTGGATGGTGCGCGTGGGAGAGGTCATTCGCTCGAGTGGGGGTGGGGAGAAGGGACGTCAGGGTGTGGTGCGGCGGCGGAGCTGGGCGAGGGTGCTGTCGATGTCCGCTTGATGCCGCTGGTACTCGGGGAGCTTCCGCACGCGCTCGGCCGGAGCGTCGGCGCGCAGCCGCTCGTCGTATCGCCGCGCTCGCTGCTCCTCGCCGGCAGCGCGTGCCGCCGTCGCACCGAGGATGAGTCCAAGAAGGTGATGCGGATTCTGCGCGAGGATCGAGTCCGCCTCGGCCACGGCGAGCTGGGGGACGCCGCCCACCACCGCGATGCGGCCGAGGTCGTAGCGCACGTCGGCATCGCGCTCCGGGATCTGCTGATAGATGGCCATCGCCATCTGCGCGAAGAACTGCGCGCTGTCCATCTTTCGTTCGCTTTCGAGACGCATGATGCGATCGAAGAGCCGGTCGGCCTGCTCGCGTGGCGTCATCGTGGAGAGATCCGGCGGCCGGCCGCCACCGGCGGTGGCGCCGCGATCATCGAGACCGACCTGCGGAAGCGCATTCTGGGGCGCATCCACCGTCTGCGCGGTGCGACCGCCGATGCGTTGGCCGGCGACGAGGGCGATCAGCGCGGCGAGGGCGATCGCCGCCACGGCCCAGGGGAGCACGCCCGCGAGGCCGCGGTCAGGGAGCGGGACAAATGGACCGGCCATCCACGATGCGGTGGATCCTCCCACCGCGGGGCTCCCGCAGTGGTGGCAGAACTTCGCGCCTGGGGTGAGCGCGGTCCGGCACGTCGCGCACACGGCGCCCTCGAGGGGGGCGCCACAGTTGGAGCAGAAGTGTCCGGAGGCCGGCGCCGAGCAGCCGGGGCAGAGTACCGGCGCGGCGGGAGCGGTAGGTGGAAATGATGCACGGTCCGGATCGGACGGCGATGTCATGGGGTGAATCTACATGCGATGGGAACGCCCCGCAGTTCGCGTCGCTACCGTTGACAGTGTCATTCGGGTCCGTCTACGTTCGGAGCGCGCCGCAGCCGTTCGCGCTATCGGGCTTCATACACTCCATCGAGGGATCCGTGGGTTCAAGAGACCGTGCACTCCTGCCCGATCTCTCGGGTGCATCGCGCAGCGACATCCTCGATCTGGCCAAGCGGCACGACGTCCGCTTCCTGCGTCTCCAGTTCACCGACATCCTCGGCGTCAACAAGAACGTCGAGGTGCCGCGCTCGCAGTTCCAGAAGGCGCTGGATGGCGACATCATGTTCGACGGCTCGTCGATCGAGGGGTTCGTGCGGATCGAGGAGTCGGACATGCTCCTCGCTCCCGATCTCTCGACCTTCCAGATCTATCCGTGGGGGGAGCCGGAGAGCCGGGTCGCGCGCCTCATCTGCGACATCAACACGCCCGATGGTCATCCCTTTCCCGGCGATCCTCGCGGGGTGCTCAAGCGGCAGATCGCCCGCGCGGCCGCGCTCGGCTTCTCGATGAACGCCGGCATGGAAGCCGAGTTCTTCATGTTCAAGCCCGAAGCGGATGGCGGGGCGAGCACCGTCACCCACGATGTCGGCGCTTACTTCGACCTGGCGCCGGTGGATCTGGGCGAGGACGCGCGCCGAGCGATCGTGGATGTGCTCGAGCAGATGGGCTACGAGGTGGAGGCGGCGCATCACGAGGTGGCGCACGGCCAGCACGAGATCGACTTCCGCTACGCCGGCGCGCTGACGACGGCCGACAACATCGCGACCTTCCGTTTCGTGGTGAAGTACGTGGCCCAGCGTTTCGGGTTGTTCGCGTCGTTCATGCCCAAGCCGATCTACGGGCAGAACGGGAGCGGGATGCACACGCATCAGTCGCTCTTTAGCGGAAGCAAGAACGCGTTCTGGGATGCGAAGGCGCAGTGGGAGCTGAGCGATGTCGCGCTGCACTACATCGGGGGGCTGCTCAAGCATGCGCGCGGCTACTGCGCGATCACGAATCCGCTGGTCAACTCGTATAAACGGCTGGTACCGGGCTTCGAGGCGCCGGTGAACGTCGCGTGGTCGATGCGGAATCGCTCGCCGATGATCCGGATTCCCGATCGCCGCGGGCTGGGCACGCGGGTGGAGCTGCGCATCCCCGATCCGGCGGCGAATCCGTACCTGGCGCTGGCGGTGATGCTGGCCGCCGGGCTCGACGGCATCGAGACACGGGCCGATTCGCGGGAGCCGGTGAACACGAACATCTGGGAGATGTCGCATCGCGAGAAGCGGCGCCTGCGGATCGACGACCTGCCGCACGATCTCGAGGAAGCGTGCGACGAGCTGGAGAAGGACGACGTGATCACGGCGGCGCTGGGCGAGCACATCACGACCAACTTCATCGTGGCGAAGCGCCAGGAATGGCGCGAGTACATCACCCAGGTCTCGGCGTGGGAGCTGGAGAATTACCTGGCGAAGTACTGACGGCGTGGTGCGCTAGGGCGTGCCCGCCCCGGTAGTGGGTCAGTTTGATTCCGAGGCGTAGGAACCGATCATCTCCGCGATCTCCGGCACGGTCCATAAATGCTGATCGACGCCAGCGGCCATCGCGGGCGACATGCGGAGCGTCTTGTGGATGCGGGCGAAGTTGTAGTGCATGAAGTGCAGCGAGACGGCGTGCCCCAGGTTCTCTAGCTTCTTGCTGAACGCGTTGGTCAGGCGGGTGAAACACCGCATCGACATCCGCATGGTGAGGTTCTGGCGCTCGACGTAGGACGTGGAGACGTGATCGGGGTCGGGGTTTCCCATGATCGGGTGCTTCTCGATTCCGAGACAGACGGCGGGACTATAGCGACGCTCGCCTTCCGGTGACTGGCCGTAAATCTTGACCAGCATCGAGTAGTCCACGCGGTTCCAGCCGAACGCATCCTCGACGGCCCGCAGGTAGACGCCGTGGCCGTCCGTGGTGAGCTGCACGCGATGAGCGAGTCGGCTTTCAAGGTCGCGCAGAAAGAGCGTGGCCGCTGTGGCGCCGCGCAGTGACGTGACGAGAAAGGACGGGACAAGCTTTGTGTCGGCGTCGAGCGCGACGAAGGTCCACGCGTCCCCGATGCCTACCATGCCCGCGTGCCTCGAGGAGATCGTGCGTTCCTTCATGTTGACGAATGACCAAATCTCATCCACCTGAAGGCGCTTACACGGCAGGTTGACAAGATGCGCCTGCTGATAGGCGCGGCAAACACGGCCAGCGTCCACCAACAACTTGAGCACCGTCCCCTTGGCCGTGTCAGTGATCCGGCACGTCGCGCGGATAGAGTTGCCATCCACTAATGCGGCCAAGATGTGGGTGCGCCGCCCTACACTCAATTTGTTCATGAGTGTAATATATGCTTGACCGCTCAAGCACACAAGCGGCAAAAGAGGGGCGCGGCGACGCCCCTATGTGGAGCAAGTCTAGATCTTTAGGAGAGCGTCTTCGGGCGGTTTCGCTCGTACCGGGACACATGCCCCCGTGTTTGCGGAAGCGAGAGACTGAGCGCCTACCAGTCTCTTTGCGTCACCCAACACTATTTGCCAAATGCGATGGAAACTCACTGGCTTCGCGCGCGGGCGT
This sequence comes from Gemmatimonadota bacterium, assembly GCA_030948255.1. Taxonomy (GTDB): domain Bacteria; phylum Gemmatimonadota; class Gemmatimonadetes; order Gemmatimonadales; family Gemmatimonadaceae; genus JALZAQ01. Next base: position 78,673 of record JALZAQ010000004.1, on the reverse strand, counting down.
GCCTCAGCGGGGACGGGCAACTCTGCTCCGTCGGCCATAACAGTCTGCAGGTAGGGGACGATGATTCCATCCAACTCACGCAGGGCTGCATCGCGGTTGGAAGCCTCCGCCAGGCAGTTTGGGACCTCGAAGTACCACGCGAGGTATACGGGCTCGCCGTTAGCGCGCCTTTCCTCGTGCCCGCGCAATGCGTACCGGGCAATGATCGCGCGCAGTTCCTCTTCTGACATTCAATTCTCCGTTTTTTTCCCGCGTGCTCACACCGCTGTGCGACGACCGAGCTCTATGACAAGACGACGGGTCCTATCGATGAGTTGCAACGCCTTTGTCACACGTTCCCGAGACACCGTCTCAGTGTGATACACTAGAAACATGGCTTCGGCTAGCTTTGGACTCTCCGCTCTCCTGGTGTGCTTCCAAACGACACAGTGAACTTGGTTGGGCGTACGCATCGTTCCCGCTTCCTCAAACCCGTAATGCGTCAACAGTCGCTCAAGGGCCAGCGGTGGCACCTCATCTAGGTGGTGCTCAACCCATACCAGCAAAGACTGTGCGTCGTCGTAGGGGATTCCTATCATAAGCCTGGTGCTGCCCCAGGCGGCACTTCTTTGAGATTATCGGAGACATCGAACGGGACTTCGTAGGGCGACTCCAAATCCGCCCTCAGCACCCACGTGTACCTCCCCGGCCGCTCCACGACGGTGTCTGAAAGCTCCGTAACAAAACTGTGCGTTTGAAAAGCGCCGGGCAACACCCTAGCGTGCTCAAGAATGAGCTGCTGTGAGACAAGGGAGTGCCCGTCGGCATCCACAAGCGTCACATCGAGCTTGTTGGGCTTATCGTTGTCGTCGTACTCGAGACTCACGCGGATCGCAAGAAAAGTTCGGCCAAGCGAAGCGGGAAACTTTGGGGCAAACACTCGATCCCAAATGCCATTCGCGCTGAGTTTACCGCCTTGATCTATGGAGGCATAGTCGCAAAGACATCCGAACAGTACCTTCATGAGCCGTTCTTGGGATCGCGCTGCACCCGCGCCCAACGTTGCTTCGCGGCGTTACGGGCTATCTCTGAACGTCGTTCCGCGCTGAGCTTTGCCGCTCGCGCCTTGCCCCCTTTTTTCCCTCCGAGGCGCCCTAGAGACACAGCGGCAGGGTTTTTTTGTACGTTGTTTGCTACAGTCCGGAGACGGGACTGAGAAGGTCTTTCGGTGCTGGCCTGCGCGATAATCCGGGCCGCGATCTGATTTACGTCGGTCGTTGATGCTCCGGATGGCCTGCTTGAGCGTTTAGGCATGCCCTAGTATAGTACGCCATGCCCACTCCTGACAACCTGCTCTTTTTTGGCGACAACCTCGACGTGCTAAGGCGGCACGTCCGGGATGACACTGTGGATCTGGTCTACCTCGATCCCCCGTTCAACAGCGCACGCAACTACAACGTGCTGTTCGCCGAGCACAGTGGGGCGCGCTCGGCGGCGCAAATTCGGGCGTTTGAGGACACTTGGCGATGGGATGAGTCTGCCTCTGCCGCGTATCATGATACCGTCGAGGCGGGCGGCAAGGTGTCAGAGGTCATGCAGGCATTCCGCCTCTTTCTCGGCGACTCAGACATGCTTGCGTATCTCGCAATGATGGCGCCGCGACTGGTCGAGCTACACCGTGTATTGCGTGACACTGGGACCCTTTACCTGCATTGCGACCCGACCGCGAGCCACTACCTGAAATTGCTTCTCGATGCAGTGTTCGGGCCCACCACGTTTCAAAATCACATCACGTGGAAACGGACACACGCCCATGGCGATTCCCGAAGGAAGTTTGCGAACGTCAGCGACACTCTTCTGTGCTATGGCAAAACCACCGATGTGACGTTCCATCGGCAGTGTCAGCCGTATTCGCCGGAATATATCGCCAAATATTATCGTTATGCCGATCCCGACGGCCGGCGCTATCAACTGGTTACACTACGCAGCCCGAACCCCCGGCCGAATTTGGTCTATGACTACAAGGGATTCGCACCCCATGTAAACGGCTGGGCCGTCACGCTGGACAAAATGAAGCAGCTCGACGCGGAAGGAAGGCTGTTCTTCCCACCCGCCTCCAAGGGCCAAATCCGCGAGAAGTATTACCTCGACGAAATGAGCGGTGTCGCGGTCGGCGATGTTTGGGACGACATCTCTCCGATCAATTCGCAGGCGCAGGAGCGGCTCGGCTATCCGACCCAAAAGCCGGAAGCCTTGCTCGACCGCATCATTTCGGCGAGTAGCAATCCGGGTGACCTTGTGCTCGACCCGTTTTGCGGGTGCGGCACGGCCGTCGCGTCCGCGCAGCGGCTGGGGCGACGCTGGATAGGAATCGATGTCACGCATCTCGCCATCGGACTGATCAAAACGCGCTTACGCGATGCGTATGGCGACGCGGTGAGCTATCGTGTCGTCGGCGAACCGACAACCGTAGATGATGCCGCTGAGCTGGCCCGCGCTGATCCGTATCAATTCCAGTGGTGGGCGCTCGACCTCGCCGGCGCCCGAGCTGCTGACCAGAAAAAGGGCGCGGACCGTGGCATTGATGGTCGCATCTTTTTTCACATCCCCGACGCCGACGCCAGAACGCATCAGGTCATTCTATCCGTCAAAGCCGGCCATGTGACCGTGTCCCAGGTGCGCGACCTGGTTGGCGTCCTTCAGCGCGAAAAGGCAGACATCGGCGTGCTGCTCAGTTTTGAATCGCCGACGCAGCCCATGCGACGCGAGGCGGCCAGCGCGGGCTACTTTGAAACGCCTTGGGGAAAGCATCCCCGGATGCAGCTTCTGACAGTCGGGGAGCTGCTAGACGGGCGAACGATTGACTACCCTCGCACAGCCGGAGTCGATAGAACCTTCAAGCAGGCTCCCAGGGCGCGGAAGGTCGCGGAGCCTCACCCGGAATTATTCGAAGGCGACGACCCAGATTCAAACTGACCCACTACCCCCGCCCCCACGGCACTCACCCCGCTCACAGGAGCGCGAGGAACTCGTCGACGGAGAGCTGCGCCTGTTTGAGGATGTGTGCGAGCGTCGAGCGCTTGATCGGGCGGTGCGCCGGGACCACGAGCTTGAACGTTTCGTGCGCAGTGTGCTTCTGCAAGCGGATGTGACTCCCGCGCTGCCGAACGATGACCCAGCCGCCCCGTTGCAGCGCGCGGATGACACGCTCGTAGGGGAGATTGGGGACTTTCGTCAGACGGCGATCTCCACCAATTCGGCCGTTCCCGCGGTCGCGCGGCCAACCGTATCATCCTCAACCGGTTCGAGGTGGAGCTGGATCGCCTCGCGGATGTTCGCGAGCGCTTCCTCGCGCGTATCGCCCTCGCTGATGCAGCCGGGCAGACTCGGGACGGTGACCGTGTAGCCGCCGTCATCGCTCGCCTCCAAGAGGACTCGGAGTTGCATGCTGAACCTCGCTCGTTCGGGTGCGCCCTCGGTTCAATCTAGCCGCTGATCCGGTTTGCCATTTTTGCTTCGGCATAGGAATCTTCCTCCCACAAAGGGTGAAGTATCCGCGAAGTCGGGTCAACTCCACCACGAAAACAGTATCAACTCCATGGAGGGGGCACGTCTGGGGGTCATCGTTCAGGCCGCGCTCATCGGCATGGTGGTCGTCATCGCCGGGGCGATCCCGCGAAACCTCATCTTCGCGGCGAATCTGCGCTACTACGCGAACGTGTCGTGGGCGGTGCCGCTCACCGCCGTGTACCTGTAGCTATTCTGGCGATATCTGAACGGCGCAGGACGTCCTGAATCGACCGCGGAGGAGCGACGCACGGGCCTTCGCGCGAACCGTGTGTCGGGCACTGCGTGGGCGTCGGCACTTCTCGTCGGCGGGCTCGGCATCGTCGCCCTGGTCCTTGCGCTCCTCGTGGCGAATCGATTGGTCGTGCTGCCTCGACAGCAGCTTCCGGATCTTGCGCACGTGCCAAGCGCCACCGTGCTGTCGTTGCTTCTCAGGGCCGCTCAGGTCGCCGCTGTCGTCGAAGAAGCTAGCTGGCCGTGTAGACGGCGAGACCGTAGCCGATCCCGCGCGCAATCGGTGGCCCCTGCGGCGTCATCCGGGAATAAATGACGCCGAACGGCGCGCCCGCCGCGGCGCCGAACCCGAAGTGGACCGTGACCGCGGTGGTCGTCTTCACCGGCTCGCTCGGCTCAGCGCCCGCGGCGGCCAGGCTCTTTTCGACGACGAGCTCCGGCGGCTGCGTGCCTATGAGTCCCACTTTGTCCGCTGTCAGCATCACGGCACTCATGGGCAATGTCGCGATCGCGGCCGCCGCGGCGCCGCCCAGCGCGGCGCACAGATACTCACTCATGTCGGTCTCGATGCTCGGGTAGCGCGCGGCCACGTCGGCCGTGAACCGGCAACGACAAAGCAAGAGCTATTCCCGCCGCGGCGTGCGAGCCGAATCCACCGCGAGTGTGAGCGTCGTGAAATCGCTCTCCCACTCAAGACCGCGGCGCGTCGATCTCCGCAGATCGGTGGCGGCGAGCAGCCACAGCCCGGAGGCCGGCAGCGCGACCCGAGCACGGCCTGCGCCATCGGTTCTCACCAACGTCGCGGCCGAAGCGCCGGCGGGCCGCGCACCAACGGCGAAGTCGGCGAGTGGGTGGTCGCCCCGCAGCACGCGGAAGGTCAGCGTGTCCCCCGCCCGCAACGACGTGGGGTCGCGCTCCGGTACGAGCTCGAGGCCGAGTCTCATCGGCGTCGCCCAGCTCGAATCGCGGATGGGTGTCCCGACGCGCACGAAGGTCAGCGCGTGCTTCGTGTACGCCTCGTGCCATTGCTTTGGCGCGGCGACGCTGTCCCACGCCGCGCGTAGCGCGGGCGGGGCGCCGATCTCGTCCAGGTACTCGGCGACCTGAGACGGTGTGAGCACGAGAGTCTTCGGCGCGAGCTCGACGGCAATAGTCGCGATGCCAGCGCGCGCCGGCTTCCACCGGTATCGCAGAGCCAATGGAGCGCGGCGCGGTGCCGCCAGCGCTCGCGATGTCCCGCCGAGCCGCACATCTGCACGCACGACCCGGCTCGGCACGATCGCGAAGTCGTCGGCCGGGAACGCCATCCCGCTGGTCAGATCCAGCGTGATCGCGCGCCCGACCGGCACGCGGAGTGACGACGGCAGCAGCCAGGTGTCGTGTGCGAGCGCCGTCGCAACGAACACGACGCCGAGGAATACGGCGCTCACGGCGACCGCGAAGGCACGGTGGCCCGTGCCCAACATGAGGAACTTCATCCGAGTGTCACTTGGGGAAGCGGCGCGGGCTGATGCCTCACACCGGAAAGAGCATCTCCCGGTACTTGGGCAGCGGCCAGTAATCGTCTCCAACCACCAACTCCAGCGCGTCGCAGCTTTCCCGTGCCTCCGCCATCCGGGTCGACGCATCGCCAGTCAGCAGCTTCGCCTGAGCTTCCGGATCGCCGTGCATCCCCTCGGCCTTCTCGATCACCTTCGCGAGAGCGTCGCGCTGCTTCTGCGCCGTCTGGATGAGTGCTCCGATCCGGTTCGCCGCTTCCACCTGCGGGATGGCCGTGATTCCGGCCGCCTTTGCCTGCGCCGCGGCGCCCGCCAGCATTCCCGCGTAAGAGTAGCTCGCCGGTAACACCATCGTATCGATGATCTGTTGCTGCGTGTGCAGCTCGATCAGCATGTCCTTGATGTAGCGCTCGAGACGGACGTGATAGCGCGAGTCAAGCTCTGCCTCGTTGAGGATGCCGAGGCCGGTGAGCAGCTTGCGCGACTGCGGCGTGATGAGCTGCTCCAGCGCCTCGGGAGAGCGACGCAGATTAAGAAGACCGCGCTTCTTGGCCTCCTTCACCCACTCCTCGGAGTAGTTGTTCCCCTCGAAGCGCACCGGGGTCGACACGCGAAACGCCTCGCGCACGACCTGCAGCGCGGCCTCGTCCACCGACTTGGTGCTCTTGAGCGCCTTGCGCACGGAGGCCGTGAACTCCTGGATCGCTTCGGCGACCGTGGCATTGAGCAGCATCACCGGGAATGCGATCGATGCGGACGACCCGACCGCCCGGAACTCGAACTTGGCCCCGGTGAACGCGAACGGCGAGGTGCGGTTCCGATCGGTGTTGTCCTGCTCCACTTCGGGCAGCTTCGCCACGCCGAGCTTGATCATCGCCTGCGTCGCGCTCTCGTTCGAGGTCTTCCCGGCGACGATCTCCTCGATCACGCGTGTCAGCATCTGGCCCATGAACACCGAGATGATCGCCGGGGGCGCCTCGTTGGCGCCGAGCCGGTGCTCGTTGCCCGACGACGCGATCCCCGACCGCAGCAGGCCGGCGTGCTTGTGCACTCCCTTGAGTACCGCGGCCAGGAAGAGCAGAAAGCGAATGTTCTGGTGCGGCGTCTTCCCCGGCTTGAGCAGGTTGTAGCCCTCGAGCTCCGGGGTGGTCGCGGCGATCGCCATCGACCAGTTGCAGTGCTTGCCCGAGCCGTTGATCCCGGCGAAAGGCTTCTCGTGCAACAGCGCCTGCAGACCGTGGCGCAGTGCCACCCGTCGCAGCGTCGCCATGACGAGCTGGTTGTGGTCCACCGCGATGTCTGTCTCCTCGAACACGGGCGCCATCTCGAACTGGCTCGGTGCCACCTCGTTGTGCCGCGTCATGATCGGAACGCCGAGCTTGTAGAGCTCGTATTCCGCTTCCGCGATGCAGGCCTGCACGCGCTCCGGGATTCCGCCGAAGTAATGATCCTCGAGCTGTTGACCGCGCGGCGGGGGAGCGCCGACCAGGGTCCGGCCAGACATGACCAGGTCGGGGCGGAGGGCGAAGTGCAGCCGGTCGATGAGGAAGTACTCCTGCTCCGGTCCGAGCGTCGTGAACACGCGCTCCACCCCGCGATCGCCGAGCAGCTCGAGCAGCTCGATCGCCTTGGCCGAGAGGACGTCCGAGCTGCGGAGCAGCGGCGTCATCTCGTCGAGCGCCTCGCCGTTGTAGCCGATGAACACCGACGGGATGCAGAGCGTGCGCACACCGGCGGTCTCGACGATGAACACGGGGCTGGCCGGGTTCCACGCCGTGTAGCCGCGCGCCTCCCACGTCGCGCGAAGCCCTCCCGAGGGGAAGCTCGACGCATCGGGCTCGCTCTGGATGAGCTGCGATGCGGTGAACGACTCCATCGGCTGCCGATTCTCGTCGAAGGTCAGGAAGGCATCGTGCTTCTCGGCGGTCAGCCCCGTCTGCGGCTGGAACCAGTGGGTAAAGTGGGTCACGCCGTTGGAGAGCGCCCATTCCTTAATGGCCTGCGCCACCGTCGGAGCCGTGTCCACGTCCAGCTTCTTTCCCTGACGGATCGCGGAGAGGAGCTTGGTCGCGACCTCGCGCGGCAGCTTGTTGCGCATCTGCCGGAAGCCGAAGGTGTTGATCCCGAAGTATTCCGACGTCGGCCTCGGTCCGTGGCCGTTGGTGGACGGGTTGGTCGACCGCGCCGTCTTGGATGTGATCTGCTGGATGGCGAGGCGGCGGGGCGAGGAGATGGCGGAGGGCATGGCGATCCTTCTTGGAGTGGATGCGCGACCGCACAGGCAATCGCGCAGAGAATGCGAAATCTAGTGCCAGAAAGGGGGGCTTGCCAGCCCAATTTAAGCATTGCGATGCCTGAAACTTGCGCTTTTCGCGCAAAACACCGCGCGGCCGGGGTCAACAGCGATGGGCCTGTTATTCCCTACGGCCAGATGATCTCGATCTGCCAGAAACTGCCCGCCGCCGCACTGTCGGACGGAGCCGGGCGCGGCGACCGACCAACGTAGCTGTGGCCGCCAGCCAATCCCGGACTCGACGCTGTGATGGTTGCCCCGGTGACGTCGTAGCGCAGGTGAGCGGTCACGATGCCGTCCTGTGAAACGGGATAGACGTCGGGCTGGTCCGAGCTCCACTCGATATGGGTGCGGCCCGAGACCACCTCGCCGCGAGAGTCCGTGACGACGGCGTGCAGCTGCACGGGCTGCTCGAGAGGTGGGGGCGACCAGGCGATGAAGATGGAGTCCTCGGTCACCAACACGCTGCCGGCAGGAAGTCGGGCTCTGCTCGTGAGGACGTGACGCGTCACGACCGTCTGGCTCGCGACGCCGGCTGGGACGTGGGGGACTTGGGGGACGTGGCGCGTACAGGCGGGCCCGCAGGGAGTGGCGACCAATCGCAAGGTGGCAGCGCGGATGACCGGACGCTCCAGCAGCGATCGCGCCGAGATCTGCTGCACGGTCACCCGTGAGGTCTCCCGCACCACGCGGCCGCCGCTCCAGGCGTAGGCGTGCCAGCCATCGTCGCCGCCCCTGAGCACGATATCGTAGCGACCCGCGGGCCACGAGCTGCTGGCCGGACTGCGCGACTCGAGGACGCCGATCACGCGCTCGCTCTCCAGATCCCGAACGCGCCGGACATCGCTGGCATCCGCCGGAGTGAAGGTCACCGCCGCCCCCTGCAACGATCCGCTCGCGGCGCGGAGCTGATCCAGAGCGGCTGGCCGAGGAGAGGAGCCCTGTGCCGCGAGACCGGTGCTGGCCAGCTGCGCAATGGCGAGAAAAACGAACGGCCAGATGGCTAAACGGCTCATGTCGGGATGTGGCAGGGAGGTGGACCGGAGACCGAGTCGCGCCTCGCTATTGTCTGGCGCGCTCGAAAATTCACATGTTAGCTTCTGCACCGCGCGACTCTTCATTGAAGCTAGGGCTCGACATCATGCCGTTGTCAACTCATCAAAACGTTGAGCGATAACGCGTTCCGGCTACTCACCCTCGGCCGGATGGCGCTCCTCCGCCCGGATGGGGTGGAGGATCCGATCGGCAAGCGCCGGCGGAAGCTGGCACTGCTCGCCGTGCTCGCGCTCTCCGGGCGGCCGCTGACGCGCGACTTCCTGAGCAGCCTCTTCTGGGGCGATGAGGATGAGACGCGCGCGCGCCACTCGCTCTCCGACGCACTATCGCACATCCGCTCCGTGCTCGGCCCCGGGTCGATCGCCACCAGACAGGCGGACATCGCTCTCGCCGATGGGATCCCGCTGCGCGTGGATGCCGTGGAATTCTCGGAGGCGGCCAGGCGCGGCGACTGGACTACCGCGACCAGCATCTACGGAGGCGCCTTCCTCGACTGCGTGTACGTGGACAATGCGCCGACGTTCGAGCAGTGGCAGGCGCGGGAGCGAGACCGCCTCCAGAACCTGTTTCTCAAAGCCTGCGACAAGGAGTGCCTCCGTCTGGCGCGGGAGCGCTCGTGGGACGAGGTGGGCGCTCTCGCTCGACGCTGGCTCGAGGTAGCGCCACTCTCCGGCGACGCCGCGCTCTACCTCCTGAACGCCATCAAAGCACCGGGCACGCGTGAGTCGGACCGTCGCGCGCTCGACACGTATGCCTCGCTCCGCGCGCGCCTCGCGCGGGAGTACGAGGTCGAGCCGGAGCCAGCCGTCGCCCATCTCGCGAGCGAGATCGCGGCGCGGCTCGAGGCGGCAGAGCGGGTGACATCGCCTCCGACGCCCGCTGTTGTTCACCAGGAAGTGCGGGCGCTGCCGTCCGAGGCCGCGCCTGCGCGCGCCGTTGCCGAGCCCGCCCCCGCATCGACTCCACCTCCCCGACGGCGGTATCGCACGTGGGTGAGCGCCGCCGCTGTGGCCATCGTCGCGGTAGCCATTGCCGCGGTCGCGACGATCGCTCGCGGACCTCGCACCGCGGCGATTCCCAAGCGGCCCGTGATCGCGATCGTCGGCATCCAGAACATCTCCGCCGATACGGCCGTCGCCTGGCTTGCCTCCGCTCTGCCGCAGATGCTGGTAGCGGATCTCTCTCGCAGCGCGAGCGTGGATATCGTGGACCCCGCGCAGGTGCGCGATGTGCTCGCTCGGCGCGGAGCCGCGCCCGGCGCAGACCCGGCGCTCAGCGATCTGCTCGACATTGGTCGCCGGGTCGGGGCGAGCGTCGTGGTCAACGGCGGCGTCACCCGACTGGGTGGGAAGATCGTGCTCAACCTCGGCGTTCACGACGTGGCGAGCGGCGCAGTGCTGGGACTCTTCACGGTGGCGAACGACAACGCGCTGGCGCTGGTGGACGCCGGCGCGTCGCAGCTTCTCGATGCTGCGAACGCTCACGTTGCCGGACCCCGATTCGCCGAGGTCGAAACGGCGAATCTCGACGCGTACCGGCATTACCTCACCGCGTCGCGCTACGGACTCGAGGGCCGGTTCGAGGAGGCGCGCGAGGAGCTGGACGCGGCCATCCAGCTCGACTCGGGTTTCGTGCCGGCGCTGCGCGATCGCCTCGCATCGGCGAGGGCGATGAGCGATCCGGCGGTCGTCCGCCAGCTGTCGGCCGCGCTCGCGCGCAGCGGCGGGCGGTCGTCGGAAAGGGATCGGATCGAGCAGGCGATGATGGCGTCGATGATGAATGGCGACCGGGATAAACCGGAGATGCTGGGCCGCGAGCTGCTGCGGCGATTTCCCCGGGACCCTCGCGCGTACAGCGCGGTCGCCGATCTCTACCTCACCTACGGAGACTGGAACGCCGCCGAGCGGATTCTCCAGACCGAGCTCGCGCTGGATTCGCTCGCCAACGAGGCGGGGAGCGGCCCCTGTGCGCCCTGTCTCGCCTACCGCGGTCTCACGACCGTGCGTCTCGCCAAAGGGGATCTCGTGGGAGCCGAGCGGGCGGCGCGCCGGTGGTCCGACCTGCAGCCCGAGCTGCCTGGCGCGTGGTCGAACCTGGCGACGGCGCTCTCCTCCTCCGGTCAGCTGGATGGGGCACTGGCCGCGTCGGCGCGAGCGATCACGCTCTCCGGTGGAAGTCCGGCGCACTGGGAGTCGTATCTGCGACTGCTGGTGATGGCTCGACGCTTCGGGTCGGCGGACACCCTCGTTCGGGAGTGGCGCGACAACAGATCCGCACAGCTTCGCCACGCGGCCATGACGATCGGCGTCTTGCTGCAGCGCGAGCGCGGACAGTTTCGCGCGTCCCTCTCGGCCATCGATGCGATCGTGGCGGCCGACTCCGCCATGGGGTCACTGCGGCTGCTGCGCGGCGACGCAATGTCGCGAGCGGGCGACTACGCCGGCGCGGCCCGGTTGTTCGAGCGGCTGCACCATCGCGAGTTCGCGCCGGCGAGCTTCGCGAGCTGGGACGGCGACCGCGCGCGCTCGTTCTGCTGGGAGCACGCGCTGGAGGCGCAGGCGATCGCGCCGTCGGGAGACACGCTCTGGATGCACGCCCTGGCCGACTCCATCGACCTGGTCAGTCGCCGCAGCTATTACAGCCGCGACTGGCATCTCGCCCATCACGTGCGCGGTCTGATCGCGATGCAGGCGCGCCGCTACGCCGATGCGGAGCGGGAATTCTCCGCCGCGCGGTGGGGTGTCGCCGGCTGGACGGTCACCGTGCGCGGGCTGGCCCGGGCGCAGCTTGCTCAGCGACGGCCGGCCGATGCCGTCGCGACGCTGCGCCAGGCGTACGAGGGACCGCTCGACTCGACGGGCATCTTCCTGCCGCGCAGCGAGATCGACTACTGGATGGCGCTGGCCATGCGGCAGGCTGGGATGAGCGACAGCGCAGTCGTCTACCGGGAGTACGTTCGCCGCGCCTGGCGCGAAGCGGATCCGGACGTGAAGCGCCAGCTCACGGCGTTGAACGACGGGGGGGCAAAATGACGGCGGTGTGGTGGAGCTATTCCGCCCTCAAGGCCTCCGTCGGCTCGACGCGCGTGGCGCGCCGCGCCGGCACGTATGCCGCGCCGACCGCCATCACGAATAGCAGTGTCGCGACGCCTGCGAACGTCAGCGGGTCGCGCGGCGGCACGCCATAAAGTAATCCGGCGAGCAACCGCGTCAGCAGCAGCGCCGCCACCGTGCCCACCAGAACGCCGGTGACGGCGAGTGTCGTCCCCTGCCTCACGATCATGCTCACGACGTCGTGCGCGCGCGCGCCCAGCGCGATGCGAATGCCTATCTCGCGCGTACGCTGGGCAACCGTATACGCAAGCACGCCGTACGTGCCAACGGCGGCGAGCACGAGCGCAGTCCCGGCGAGGAGACCGAGCACGAGCATGGTCAGACGCCGTTCGCCGATCCAGGAGCCGAGCACGTCGACCATGGGCTGCACCTCCGAGACAGGCACATCGGGATCGAGCGCACGCACTTCGCGAAGCAGCGCGGCAGCCGCCATCGTCGGCTCGCCGGGAGTACGTAGAGTGAGCACCATCGCGCGCTGGGTCGGACCGTTCGCCGTCGGCCACTGCGCGTGCGGGAGATAGAGCTCCGGCCGCGCCTCTTCATCGAGGCCGCGATGGCGCACGTTGCCCACCACGCCCACGATGGTGCGCCACACCGTGTCGCCGCCCATCCGCACCCGGTGACCGACGGCATCTTGCCCGGGAAATACCCTCGCCGCCAGCGCCTCGTTGAACATGATCGCGCCCGGCGCGCGGTCATCGTCCGCGTCGCTGAGCGAGCGGCCGCGCTTCAGCGGGATGTGCATCGCGCGGAAGTAGTCCGGCGTCACCACCTGCCAGTCGCCCTGCGAGTGGTTCGGCGCACCAGCGCCCTGCTGGCGTCCCTCGATGGCGAAGCCCCAATCGCCGATCACGGATGTCATCGGGAGCACTCGCACGGCGCCGACGCTCAGCACACCAGGCAGCACACGCGCTCGGGCAATCAGCTCGCCGTAGAACGCGCGCACTTCTCGCCCACCGGGATAGCGCGCCGGCGCGAGACTGACGCGCATCGTCAGCACACGCTCCGGATCGAAACCCGGATTGACATTTCGTAGCCGTGCAAAGCTCTGAACGAGCAGACACGCACCGATCACCAGCACGAGCGACACCGCGATCTCCCCGATCGCGAGCATGCGCCGCAACCGCAGCCTCGGCGCGCCTGCGCTCCCGCCGCGAGCGCCCGACTTGAGCGAGTCGTGCAGCTCGCCGCGCGTCGCATGGAGCGCCGGCGCGAGCCCGAACAGGATCGCGGTCGCTACCGCGACCGCCGCCGTAAACGCGAGTACGCGCGCGTCGATCCCCACCTCGGCGATGCGCGGCACGCTCGCCGGCGCCATCGCGACGAGTGCGCGGAGTCCGGCGACGGCGAGCAGGAGGCCGAGCGTGCCGCCTGCGACCGCGAGCACAGCACTCTCGGTGAGCAGCTGTCGCACGATGCGGCCGCGGCCGGCGCCGAGCGCCGTTCGCACGGCGATCTCCCGCTCGCGCGATTCCGCGCGCGCCAGGAGGAGGTTGGCCACGTTCGCGCAGGCGATCAACAGCACGAAGCCGACCGCGCCGAGCAGCACGAGGAGGGCCGGTCCGATCTTACCGGCGACCTGCATCTTCACAGGCACGAGCGACGCGCCGAATTGCGCGTCGTAATCGCGCGGATAGGTCGCGCGCAGCCGCATCGTCAGCGCATCGACGTCCTTCTGCGCCGCCTCGATCGATGTGCCGGCGCGCAGCCGCGCAACGACATTGAGTCCGTGGCTGCCACGGTCGTTCGGATCAGGAATGCCGAGCGCGAGTGGCATCCACAGGTCCACCGGTTGGCCGAAGTCGAGCGGCAGCTCAAAGCCGGCGGTCATGATCCCGATCACCGTCACGAGCGAGTCAGAAAGGCGGATCGTCTGGCCGAGCACTCCCGGGTCGCCGCCAAACCGCCGTCGCCAGAGCCCATCGCTGATCACGGCGACCCGTGGCGCCCCCGGCACATCGTCGCGGACGGTGAAGACGCGGCCGCGCTTCGCGTGCGCACCGAGCGTCGGAAACAGCTCCCCCGAGCCGAACCCGGCTCGGATCCGCTCCGGCCTGTCGCCGCCCGTGAGATTGCGCGACCCGTAGTCGAATGCGGCGACGCGCTCCGTGCTTCGGAGCTCGCGCGCGTAGTCGGCGAACTCCGGTGGCGAGACCCACGTCTGTGGCCAATTCTCCCAGTGGCTCCAAAGCATCACGACGCGCTCGGGGTTCGCGTACGGCAGCGGCTTGAGCAGCACGCCGTTGACGACGGAGAAGATCGCCGTGTTCACCGCGATACCGAGCCCGAGAACGAGCACTGCGACGGCCGTGAAGCCTCGACTCCGCGAGAGAGAGCGCACGGCGTAGCGGAGGTCCTGTAGGAACAGCTCCATCTGTCACTCTCTGGCGAAGGTTCGGTCCGGTCGTAAAAGGATGGACAGCGCCAGTCGCAGAAAGGTTCGGGCCACTCGGACGGGCATGAGCGACGGCGCTGCCTCTACTGCACACACGCCGCCGTCGGAGCCGACCCGGGTTTGTCCACCACCACGCGGTGATCGAGGTTCGCAACGCGCAGTGCGACATCGTGAACGAACCCGGCGACCGCGGCCATGTGCTGGTAGTCGATGTACTGCGGCTCGTCCGTGACCTGATGGTAGTCGAAGTGCTGTCCGGTAGTGAAGAACGTCACCGGAATGCCGTACCGGGCGTAGCTTGCGTGGTCGCTGCGGCAGTAGATCCTCTCGGGGTGGCCGTTCGCGTCCATGGAGTAGTCGAGCGTGAACGGAGTCCGGCGGCCTCTGTTCACCGTCTCCACCAGATCGCCGAGCTCGGTCGAGAGGCGGCGCGATCCGACGAGCTGCAGGTAGCGGGGTCCGCCGCCCGCAATGTCCTCGGCGCCGCCGCGTCCGACCATGTCCAGATTGAGCTGAGCGACGATCGAGTCGCGGGGAACGGTGGGGTGATCGGTGAACCATGCGGAACCGAGCATCCCCAGCTCTTCACCGGTGTGCCACACGAACAGGATCGAGCGCTTCGGCATCGCCTCCGCCGTCGCGAGCGCCTCGGCGATCTCGAGCACGCTCACCGAGCCCGAGCCGTCGTCGTCGGCGCCGTTGCTGATGGAATCCATGCGGGCGGGCTGGATCCGGTGCAGACTATCCACGTTGACGTGCACCTGTTGGCGCATCGCGGGCGTCACGTTTGTAAATGGATCGGTCGCGCCGAGCCGGTGTAGCGCCAGATTGAAGGCGCGCAACGAGTCGTGGTCCACCGCCCGGCTGGCGACGCCGATGTGGTCGTTGTGGGCGCCGATGGCCACGTACTCGCCCCTGAGCCGCGGGTCGCTGCCCGGTAGGATCGCGACGACGTTGCGAGCCGGAGCGACAGTCTCCGTGAACGAGATGCTGCCCCGCATCAGCTTGCCCGTCATGCCTGCTTTGGTGGTGCTGTCGAGGGGCGCGCCGAGGAGCAGCGCGGCTGCGCGCGAGCCCAGCAACATCATCGCCGGCGGCTGAGGAGAGTCGGCGCTGCGCTGCCGGCGCATCGTCGTCTGCGGTCGTCGGAGCGAGCTCAGCAGGAAGGGCGGCGCGGAATCGAGCCCGACCACACCCACGGCAGCGGCACCCGAGAGCGGGCTACCGTCGGTCACGCGTGGGAAAATCAATCGCCCACCCGGAGGCGGCCTTACCACCACGAACCTGCCAGCGGCCTGAGCAGGGGTGAGACTGCTCGTGCTGTCACCGAGCGTCCCGCCGAAAATCGCCTGCACCCCGTCGAGGGAGCGGGCACCCGGGCGCGAAGGGAAAGGTGCGAAATCCGTCCACATTGCGAGCGGCTGGCCGTCCACGCTCAGCGTGCTCTCCACCGCGAGCTCGCGCCTCACCATTGGCAGGCTCTGGAAGTAACCCCCGCTGTCTCCGGCCGGCACGAGCCCGAGGCGCCGAACCTCGGACTCGATGTAGGTGGTGCCTTTGAGATTTCCCTCCGTTCCCGCACGACGTCCCATCATCGAGTCATCGGCGAGGATGTAGAGCCGCGTCATCAGGTCGGTCGCGGTGATGGGTGGCACCGTCTGCTGTGGCGCGTGCTTGGTCGGAAGAGCGGACTGCGCCGCCAGCAGCGCGGGCAGCACGAGCACCGCCGCGCTCGCTGAACGAAAGGTGATCACGTGGGTCAGTCCGAGATGAGTGACCGAAAATTACGCAGGAGCCCCGGAGTCTGCTGACCGGCGCTGTGCTCGTCGCATGGAGCGCACTTGCTCCAGCGTCCGGGGCGCGACATGCTACTCCGACTCCTGCCCGATCACCAGTCGAACCATGTCATCCCACCGCACGTCTCTCCTTTCCGCGATGGCGCTCTGCGCGTCGATGCTCGCTCCGGCGTGCCATCGCGAACGCGCGCCGGGCGCGGGCAAGCACATCGGCGTGCTGCTTCCGCCTCAGGGGCAACAACTCCAAAGCGAGCTGAAACGAGGTCTCGAGGACGCAGCTCGCGAAAAGGGATACGTCCTTCTGATCACTGTGTCCGACACCTCCGCGGCGAGACAGAAGATGTCCATCGAGGACTTCGTTCGACGGGGAGTGGACGTCGTCATCCTCTGGGCGGATGGCTCGAAGAACGCGCTTCCCGCGGCCGAGCCGGCTCGGGCAGCGGGCATTCCCGTGTTCACCGTTGGCGCCACGATGCCAGCGGCGCGAGTGGTGTCGCACGTGGGGCCAGACGATGTCGGCGGCGGGCGCATCGCGGCGCGCTATCTGGTGACCATGCTCAAGGGCGCGGGCCGGGTGGCGATCATCGGCTGGCCGGATGCCACGCCCGCAGTGGACCGGGAAGCGGGGTTCAAGGAAGAGCTGGCAAACGCGGAGCACATGACGCTGCTCGCGGCGGTGACTGGAGGGGGAGTGCGCGAACGGGCGCGCAAGGCAGCCGACGATCTTCTCCGGGCGCATCCCGATCTCGACGCCATCTTCGCGACGGACGATCAGGGCGCGTTGGGCGCGCTCGCAGCCGTCAGGGCGCGAGGACGGGGGAATGTCATCATCGTGGGGTACGGCGGCACGGCGGAGGCGCTCGAAGCAGTAGCCGGTGGCACGCCTCTCCGCGCGGACATCGCTCCGCAGCCGCGCTCGACGGGCTCGGCCGCGATCGACGCTGTCGCCAGTTACTTCGCGAGCCGGCCGCCGCGGAAGCTCGTGTCCGTTCTCCCCCGGCTCGTGACGGCGGATTCGCTCGGGCCGTCGGGGCGATAGAGACACGGGGCGCCTCCAGGTGACGGGCGCGGCCGATCGGCAGTCTGAAGGAGAGGCGTTCCTCTCTCCTTCCTGACCCGATCATGCGCCCATTCGCCCTTCTCGTCCTTCTTGCCGCGCTCGGGCTCACGCCTGTGCTCCCCGCGCAAGCGAAGCCGGACAGCGCTCAGAACAACAAGGGCGACAGCGATTCGACCGAATCGGAGAGCGAGCAAAAGCAGCCGACGTTCGCGTTTGGTGCGCGGGCTGGCGTCTTTCATCTGTCAGACACGTACCGCCAGCGCGCGTTCGGCCTCGTGCTGCAGTGGCGCGCCACGGATTGGCTCACGCTCTCGACGAATCCCGGCTACGCGACGGTGGACACGACAATCTTCGGTGGCCGCACCCGATCGCGCTCCGGCCTGACCGATCTGCCGGTCGGAGTAACGCTGTCGCACGATTTCGAGGCGCAACTGCATCCGTCGCTCTCGCTCGGAGCCGAGGTGACGCTCGCGACGGGCGATACGGTGAGCGGGGTAGGGAGCGGGGAGACGAGTGTCGGGATGACCATGGGGCTGGGGCTGGCTCCGGCGACGGGGCTGAATCTGTACTTTGGCGCGTCGCGCCCGGTGAGCGGGACGGCGTCGGCCTCCGCCCTGAGCGCCGGCGGAACGACCTCCCTCGACGGCGAGGTGAGCTACGACATCTGGCGGCGGCTGACGGGAAGCGCCTCGTTCAGCGCGGACGTCGGCACGCCGGACAACGCTGCGGGGTGTGGAAGCACCGGTGTGCCGTCGTGCGAGATCGCGTCGAGGTCGGTCGCCGGCGGCGTCGCGCTCGGTGTCGCCGGACCGTGGACGGTCACGCTCGACGGGAGTCACAGCGTCAGCGCACTGACGCCGAACTGGACACTATCGCTCGGCGTCGGTACGGCATTCGCGGGCGTGTCGCCGATCAGCGGATTGCACCGCCGCCTGGGTTTTCTCCAGCGCGCACTTCGGTGCAGCGGGGGCCGGCGCAGTCGTCGCGGCACGACGACGAGCAGCTGCAGCGCCGCGGGGGCGTAGCGACGAGGTAGGAATCGCGGCGGCGCTATATTACGGCTCCTCACCATAGCGTCCGCCCGAACCGAGAGACACGACGTGCCTCCGCAATTCATTTATGTCATGAAGGACCTGCGCAAGGTCGTCCCGCCGTCGCGGGAGATCCTGCGCGGCATCTGGCTCTCCTTCTACCCGGGCGCGAAGATCGGGGTGCTCGGCGCGAATGGCGCCGGCAAGTCCACGCTGCTCCGCATCATGGCGGGGGTGGACCACGACTTTCAGGGCGAGGCGTGGCCGCACGCGGGGACGCGCATCGGCTACCTGTCGCAGGAGCCGCAGCTCGACGGGTCGAAGGATGTGCGGGGCAACGTCGAGGAAGCGGTGCGTGACACGCGCGATCTCCTCCAGCGCTTCGAGGACATCTCGATGAAGTTCGCCGAGCCGATGTCGGACGAGCAGATGGCAAAGCTGCTGGACGAGCAGGCGCGGGTGCAGGAGCGCATCGATGCGGCCGGCGCGTGGGAGCTGGACCGGAAGATCGAGATCGCGATGGATGCGCTGCGGCTGCCGCCAGGGGACGCCGACATCGCGCGGCTCTCGGGCGGGGAGAAGCGGCGCGTGGCCCTCTGTCGTGTGCTGCTTGAGGAGCCCGACATGCTGTTGCTCGACGAGCCGACGAACCATCTGGACGCCGAGTCCGTGGCGTGGCTCGAGCGGCATCTGGCGGATTTCCCGGGGACCGTGGTCGCGATCACGCACGACCGCTATTTCCTCGACAACGTCGCCAAGTGGATCCTCGAGCTGGACCGTGGCGCCGGCATCCCGTGGGAGGGGAACTACACGAGCTGGCTGGACCAGAAACGCACGCGGCTGGCGCAGGAGGAGAAGACCAAGTCGGCGCGCCAGCGCACCCTCGAGCGGGAGCTCGAGTGGGTGAGGATGGCGCCGCGCGCGAGACAGGCGAAGAGCAAGGCCCGCATCCAGAAGTACGAGGAGCTGGCGGCCGCGGACACCTTCGAGAGGGTCTCGCAGAACGAGATCATCATTCCTCCTCCTCCGCGGCTCGGGAACGATGTCGTGATCGCGAGCGATCTGCGGAAAGGCTTCGGCGAGAACCTCCTGATGGACGGGTTGTCCTTCAGCCTGCCGCGGGGCGGGATCGTGGGCGTGATCGGCCCGAACGGCGCCGGCAAGACGACGCTCTTCCGGATGATCACCGGCGAGGAGCAGCCGGATGCGGGGACGCTCACCGTCGGCGAGACCGTGCAGCTCGCCTACGTGGACCAGGGACGGGAGCTGAACGGGAGCAACACCGTCTACCAGGAAGTGAGCGGGGGGCGCGACACGATCGAGGTGGGGAAGCGCGAGATCAACGCGCGGGCGTATCTGGCGAGCCTCAACTTCAAGGGTGCCGACCAGCAGAAGAAAGTGAAGGACCTCTCGGGCGGCGAGCGCAACCGGCTGCACCTGGCGAAGCTGCTCAAGAGCGGGGGGAACCTGCTCCTGCTCGACGAGCCGACGAACGACCTGGATGTGGACACACTTCGGGCGCTCGAGGAGGCGCTACTCGATTTCGCCGGGTGCGCGGTGGTGATCACGCACGACCGGTGGTTCCTCGACCGGATCGCGACCCACATCCTGGCGTTCGAGGGGAACAGCGAGGTAGTGTGGTTCGAGGGGAACTTCAAGGAGTACGATGCGGACCTGCACAGGCGAAAGGGCACGGATGCGGACCAGCCGCATCGGATCGCGTACAAGCGCTTGGTGCGGCAGTAGGCAGCTGAGCCGGTCAGACTGAGCGCGGCGTAGCAGATGGGCTCGTGTTCGTCGGAAGGTCATAGATCCACGCCACGACAATACCGTAGGCGATGTGACCGAGGAGGCTGCCCATGAGCAGCTCGACGTCACCGCGCGAGAAGAACCCGCCCCCGACCAGCGGCATGAAGATGCTTTGCGCGACAACGAACACCATTGCTCCGAAGATCGCCCCGCGCGCGGCTGGAGTCCCCGGCAACCGGTCGGCAAGGAGCCACGCGTAGAGCAGCGCCAGCAGAACTCCGACGACGAGATGGATGGCCCATCCCCCGCCGGCTCCCACGCCCGAGTGTGCCACAGAAACCGACATGAACGTGCTGAGGATCTGTCCGATCGCAATCTTCGGAAGTCCGATCGAGGGCTCGACTAGCCAGAGCGCGGTCAACACGCCTGTGCCGATGGCCCCCGCCGCTGTTGCGCGTTTGGCGTACATTGCTCCTCCGGAAGAGGCAGCGTCAGGCGGGCAAGGTTGGACATCCACGGCGGGGTCGCCGGATCAGGCCGTCGTGTGAAGTAGAGGCGGCGCAGAATCCTTGCGCGCTCGGAAGCTCGGCCACAACATACGCCGAATAACTGATTGCGGGCAGTTGTCCTTCAGAATTCAAATTATGCCAGCTGCGTGCCCATCGCCGGAGTGGTGACAATGCCTGTCTCGAGTATTGCCTGGGCGGCTGGTCCGCTGGGCTTCACGCTGAGCGTACTAGCATCGGTCTCTGCCCACCGCTCGCCCGCGATCCAACCTGCAGCGTTGCCCGACACGAATGCCATCTCCCCGGACATGGTGAATGCGGGCCGACGGGTCTTCCATGGCCAGGGGACCTGTTTCGCCTGCCACGGAATGAACCTCGAGGGCGGCCCGGTCGCGCCCACCCTCAAGGCTCACGCGTGGAAGGACGCGACGGCAGGTGATCTGGCCGCGATCTACAAGGTCGTCATCCACGGCGTGTCCGGTACGCTCATGGTCTCGCATCCAGGTGGCATCAGCGACGGCGATGCCGTCCGCGTAGCCACCTACATCTGGTCGGTGAGCCATCGCGGCGCCAAGCCATGACGGGCACTGCGGGGATAGCGAGGTCGTGCGCTGTGCCCGCCTCCTTGAGTGCCCCCTAAAAGGCGAACCACAGATACGCGAACAGCGTGTTGTTCGCCGATGCGTTTCGCACACCGTCGTACAGGCTGCTGGCGCCGTTGAACTTCTGGTACATCACGTATTGGAGCCCGAGTCGGGTGTTCTGCCACGGGTTGAACGTCGCTTCCCCCGTAAAGCCTCGCGTGTCCGGGCGTCCGGTGGCGCTTCCGATCGTCGCGTCCGGCGGGTAGAGCAGGTTGTCCGAGCTCCCCATCGTTTGGAAGTAGCCTCCGGCCAGTCCATAGCGCAGGCTCGAAGCGTACGACACGTTCGCCTTGAATGTCGAGAGGGTGTTGTCCTGATTCTGCGCCGTTTCCGCAGCGATGTCGGCGGTGCGAGTCTGCGATTCGTGAACCCAGACCGCCCGGCCGATGAGCGCGCCTTCACCAATCGGGTGCTCGATCTGCGTGTCAAACCCGACATCGGTGAAGCGATTCGTGGGCCCGGTGACGCCGGTGGGGTACAGCCGTGAGGACATGCCGAATGCCCCCACCATCACATAGGTGCCGCTCATCTGGTGCTGCCACGCCAGGCGCCCATAAGGCGATACGCCCCGCGGGACGTTCACGGCGGTCGAGTCGAGCGGCAGCGCGGTACGCTGCGGGGCTGAGCGGTACACTGTGAACTCCGAATACAGGGCGTTGTCCCACAGCGAGTACGCGCCGAGGCCGGCGACCTGCTGCGCAAGCCCGCCATCGAGAAGGGTGCTCGCGATCGGAGATGGCGCGACGCTCGAGCCGAGGAAGGGATAGCCCCAGGCTGGCAGTGTGTTCCAGACGTCTTGCACCGACGGGTTGTTGTGGAGCGTCAGGCCCATCAGCCAATCTTTTTGGCCGAGCATCTGGTGCCTGGCGTAGCGGAAGTCGAGGTTGTCGATGCCGATCGCGCCGTCGACAGCGGCATAGGTGAATTGCGTAAACGCGCCGATCTGGGGCGTTAGCGCGCCGGCGAGGAAGATGCTCATTTGATCCGGAAGCGCCGCGGTATTGTTCTGCGTACCGGGCTGTGCCGTCCGTGTGCTGGTCAATGAGGCGATGACCATCGCGGACACGCCGGGAATGGGAACGAGTTTCAGCGTCTCGCGTCCCGCAGCGGAATCGGTCGGCTGCCCAATCGTCTTGAGACCCGTCAGGGTATAGCCGTTCAATTTGAACGTGCGGCCGAAGGGCGTAAGCTGCGGGAAGTGATAGTGGCACGCACTGCACGCCAGCCCAGTCTGGCGGGTGAACGCCGGAATCTTGGCATATCGTGTGGCGAGCGCGGCATAAACGGCTGCGGGGGCAACCACCCGGTCGACCGTAACGCCCGCGATCAATTCGGAGGATTTGTGTGCGGGAGGCGCTCCCTCTGTGACTCGCGGCGCACCCGTCGCGTAGAGACTGTTGACGCCGTGGGGACTGCCGATCACCGCTGCGGTTACCAAGGTGTGCCTCCAGCCTCCTGCGATCGTACGGATTCGCTTTGCGAGCACGCACCCCCCCTGCCGAAGTAATAGTCCACGAACCGAGCCAGCCAACACCGTCGAGTACGGTGCGCAACTTCCGGGTCGCACGCCAGCGGTGGCATGTAGGGCAATCCCTGATATTTCGGTTGGGGTTGCCGGGCGCACCACCTGATCGAATCCCTCACACAAACTCAGGCGAGATCCGACGGATCGAGCAGTGGAGAGGAGATAGACTGAGTCATACTGGAACGGCGTAACAAGAAATCCATTCCGTTCGACTCATCGAGTCCGCTCATAGAGGAACCCATGTCTCGCATCATGATCGCCGCACTGGCAGGTCTCCTCGCGCTGTCGGCCCCAGCCGCTGCGCAAAATACGGGATCAGCCGGCCCTCACTTGCTCGTCGTCAAGCTCGTTGAAAAAGGCGGCAGTACGCCGTACGCGTTCGAACCTGCGAGCGTGGTGGCGCAGCTTGGGGATACTCTCCGCTTCGTGGAAGCCACAGGCGCCATCCACAACGTGCGCTTCACGAAGCAGCCCGCTGGCGCCAAGTTGGGTGCCGCCACAAGCGGTCCCTATTTTACGGCGAAGGGTCAGACGTACGACCTGATCATCGATCGGCGGTTTGCCGGAGGGACGTACGAGTTTGTGTGCGATCCACATGCAGCAATCGGGATGAAGGGCACACTCTCCGTGAAGCGCGCGGTGGGGATCAACGGCAGCAACTAGGAAAGAGGCGGGACGAGTTCCGGCGGCAGCGCGGAGCTGTCTGGTGCGGGAATCCCCTACATCCGTGCGGTTCTCCCACCACGCCCTTTCCGCGACAACGCTGACAGAGGACCCCAGCCCGCGGACCTAGCTTTCGGATGTGGCTCAGGGTTTCAACCGTAACGAGCCGCTTCACCGGACAGCTGGAGAGGACCATGTCGAGCGCCAAAAGAAGCGTGAAGGTGCTACAGGCAACGATCGCAGGGCTGACGGCAGTCGCTGTGATCGGAATCGGGGCGATAGTGGCGATCGCCGCGGAGAGCGCGCCCGGGGTAAGCCGCGTGGACTACGCCCGCACGGTGACGATGACGACGCCGACGTTCGACGCCCGCCTCGCGCCAGCCTCGGCCGCTCCGATCAAGGAATTCCGGATCCCGATCAAGGACGCGACGCTCGAGATCGCGACGGGGATCAAGTACGCCGGCTGGACCTTCGGCGGGACAGTGCCCGGTCCCGCACTCCGCGTGCGGCAGGGCGATCTTGTGAAGGTGACGGTCGTCAACGAGACACCGATGCCGCACTCGATCGACTTCCACGCAGCGCGCATTCCGGCGAACGTCGCCTACCGGATCATCATGCCGAAGGACTCGGTGACGTTCGCGTTCACGGCGCGTGACGCGGGTGCCTTCATGGTACATTGCGGCACGCCCCCCGTGACGATGCACCTGATGCAGGGGATGTATCTGCCGATCATCGTCGATCCCAAGGATGGCTGGGGCACGACGGCGGACAAGGAATTCATCCTCGTCCAGAGCGAGTTCTACACACAGGCCGACCCGAGCGACAGCGCGAAGCGCATCGCCGATTACGCGGCCGCCGGGCTGAAGCAGGCGAGCTACGTCGTGTTCAACGGCCGCGCATTCCAGTACAAGGACACGCCGATCAAGGTTGCCGTCGGCGACCGGGTGCGCTTCTTCGTCGTCAATGCGGGCCCGAACTTCACGAGTGATTTCCACGTCGTCGGCGCGATCTTCACCCGTGTGTATCCCGACGGCAATCCCCGGCACGCGCTCGAGAACGTGCAGACGTACGGCATTCCGGCTGGGGGCGGCGCGGTGTTCGAGACGGTGTTCTCACCCGACGCGAGCGGTGAAGGGCTCTACCCGTTCGTGACGCACGCCTTCGCGGACGCCGAGAAAGGCGCGGTGGGGATCATCCAGGTCGGCGCGCCCAAGCAATTCGCCACGATGTCGCACTGAACACCCACGCCCTGCCCCCATCGGCGCCCTTTCTGCGCCACCGATAGACGGCCAACAAGTCCCCACCGTTGACATAGGGTTGGGGGGTATAGAGATTCATAGGGGGACAGGGTAGATGTCTTCCGGATTGTCTCATGGGAGAAGGCCTATGATGCGCCTGGCACTGACGATCGACGGGATGACCTGCGGCCACTGCGTCTCGGCGGTTGGCAAAGCGCTCAGGAGTGTGGAGGGCGTGCAGGTGGACGATGTCAAGATCGGCGCGGCGACCGTCACGTATGATCCGGCCAAGACCTCACCGATCGCGATCGTGAACACCGTCAACGGCGCGGGCTACCAGGCAACCCCGCAGGCCGCGTGAGCGAGCCTCGGCATGCGTCGACAGCTCGGTCAAGAGAGAGATGATGACCGGCGTGGATTGGATGGTCCTCCTTGGCGCAATCGCCGCGATCGCGTGGGTGAACATGTACTTCTTCGCTGCCGGCCGGCGCGCCAACGTGGTCATCGCGCGGCCCGATGCGGGGGATGGGGCAGCTCCCGGGGCGATCGGTGCGGCCGGATCCTCGGTCCCGAACGTCATCATCCGGGTCGAAGGCGGCTACGATCCCCGCGTCATTCGCACGAAGGCGGGTCGGCCCGTGCGTCTGGTCTTCGACCGGCAGGAGACATCGAGCTGCTCGGAGGAAGTGGTATTCCCCGACTTCGGAATTCGCCAGTTCCTGCCGGCGTTCGCCAAGACGACGGTAGAAGTGACGCCGCCCGTGCCGGGCCGGTACCTCTTCACCTGCGGCATGAGCATGCTCCGCGGCGAGATCGTGGCGGAGCCGTGACGACGCATACGCCACATTCACCAAACGACGCGACCGACAGCGGACCAGTGGCGACCCTTCCGGCCGACGTGCCGAACGCGGGACGCCAGACGATTCGCATCCCCCGGAGCGGGATGACGTGCGCGGCGTGCCAGTCGCGGGTGCAGCACACGCTCCAGCAACAGCGGGGCGTCGCCGACGCGTCGGTCAATTTCCTGATGCGGAACGCCATGGTCACGTTCGACCCGGCCATCGTGCGTCCGGCGCAGCTCGTCGACGCGATCCGCGAGACGGGGTACGGCGCCGAGCTCGCGCCCACGGCGCAGACAGCGTTCGAGGAGCAGGCGGCGCGCGACCGCGCACAGACCGAGGAATTTCTCGACCTTCGCAGGAAGGCGATCGTGAGTGGCGCGATCGGTGCCGTCGCGATGCTCGTTTCCATGCCGCTCATGGCGGCGAACGCGCACCTGGGATTGGGCCGCGCGTCCGATCCCTTCTTGCGGTGGATCATGCGTGCATTGGATCCCCCGATCGCCCGAGCGGTGCCGTGGCTCTACGCCCTTCCACCGCGCCTCGTCGCGATCGTGTTGCTCGTGCTCACCGCGGGCGTGATGGCGTGGGCGGGCCGGCACTTCTACACGCGCGCGTGGTCGGCCTTCCGGCACCACTCGGCGGACATGAACACGCTCGTCGCCGTCGGCACCGGTGCCGCGTTCCTCTACTCGGTCATTGCCACGCTTGTGCCAGGTTTTTTCCTCGCTCGCGGCGTGGCGCCTGATCTGTACTACGAGGCGGTGATCATCATCATCGCCCTCATCCTCACCGGCAATGCGTTCGAGGCGCGCGCCAAGCGGCAGACGTCGAGCGCACTCCGCGCGCTCGTGGACCTGCAGCCCAAGACCGCGCGCGTGCTCCGTGGCGAGTCGGAAGTCGACATCCCGATCGACGCCGTTGCTCAAGGCGACACGGTCATCGTTCGCCCCGGTGAGCGCATTCCGGTCGACGGCGAGGTCCTGTCGGGCACGAGCGCCGTCGATGAGTCGATGCTGACCGGCGAATCGCTCCCGGTCGAGAAGACGGCAGGCGCCCGCGTGATCGGCGCGACGATCAACCGCACGGGTGCCTTCCGCTACCGCGCGACGACGGTCGGAGCCGACAGTACGCTCGCGCGCATCGTCAAGCTGATGCGCGACGCGCAGGGCTCGCGCGCGCCGATCCAGCGCCTCGCTGACCAGGTGAGCGGTATCTTCGTGCCGGTGGTCATCTCCATTGCTGTCGCGACCTTCGCCACGTGGTTCCTCGTGTCGCACGTGATGGGCGCGACGGCGGGCGCCGCGGCCGTGCACGCGTTCGCGGCCGCCGTTGCGGTTCTCATCATCGCCTGTCCCTGCGCGATGGGGCTCGCCGTGCCGACGGCCGTCATGGTGGCCACGGGGAAGGGGGCCGAGCTCGGCGTCCTCATCAAGGGCGGGGAGGCGCTGCAGCGCGCGGGCGATGTCACGACGGTCGTTCTCGACAAGACGGGAACGGTGACGGAGGGCAAGCCGACCATCACCGACGTCGCGCGCGCCCCGGCCAGCAGCGGCGGGTCGCGTTCGGATGGCGAGCTCCTCCGGCTCGTGGCGTCGATCGAATCGTCGAGCGAGCATCCGCTGGCCGACGCCTTCGCACGGTTCGCGAAGGAGCGTGGCTTCGCGCTCAGCCACGCCGAGTCGTTCGAGGCCGTGACGGGCCGGGGCATCGCTGGTGTCGTCGATGGCGCCGCGATCGCCATCGGGAACGCCACGCTCATGGCGGACCACGCCGTCGACATCGCCCCGCTCGCCGAGCAGAGCGATCGTTTCGCGAGCGAAGGCAAAACGCCCATGTTCGTCGCGATCGACGGGGTACTCGGGGGTGTGGTCGCGGTCGCGGACCCGATCAAGGCAAGCTCGCGTGAGGGCGTTGACCGGCTGCGGCGCGCGGGGCTCGCGGTCGTCATGCTCACGGGCGACAACGAACGGACCGCGCGCGCGATCGCCGCGCAGGCGGGCATCGATCGCGTGGTCGCCGGCGTCCTGCCCGAGGGCAAAGTCGCCGAAGTGAAACGACTCCAGGAAAAGGGCGAGGTCGTCGCGATGATCGGCGACGGCATCAACGACGCGCCCGCGTTGGCACAGGCCGATATCGGAATGGCGATCGGCACCGGCACCGATATCGCAGCCGAGGCAGGCGATGTCGTGCTCATGCGCGGCGATCTCGCGAGCGCCGCCCAGGCGATCGAGCTGTCGCGCCGCACGATGCGGACAATGCGGCAGAATCTCTTCTGGGCGTTCGCGTACAACGTGATCGGGATCCCGATCGCCGCGGGCGCGCTCTATCCGGCGTTCGGCATCCTGTTGAGTCCGATCCTGGCGAGCGCGGCGATGGCGTTCAGCTCGGTGAGCGTGGTGACGAACAGCTTGCGCCTTCGTTCGGCGCGGATCGCGTGAGGGCGCCAATGAGAAAGAGCGCGACAAGACGGCCCGAGAAGAACCAGGTGGCTCGTGTGCCGAAGAAGGAGACGCCGAGAGTGGCGATCGCCGTCGATCCGGATATCAAGAGGCGCAATCTCACCCGCCTTCGCCGGATCGAGGGTCAGATCCGTGGCCTCCAGAAGATGGTCGACCAGGACCGCTACTGCGCCGACATCATGACGCAGATCTCGAGCGTGCACGAGGCGCTCCGCGCTGTGGGGCGCGAGCTGATGCGGAACCACCTCAAGCACTGCGCGTCGACCGCGGTGCGCGCGGGCGGCGGCGAGGCGAACGCGATGTACGACGAGCTCGTCGACTTGATGTACTCGCGCAGCCGATAAGGCGAGCCTATGAGATGGTGCGCGGCGGGCTAGGGTGCGCTCGAACCGCCGAGAATCGGCAAGGTGAAGGAGAAGGTGCTCCCCTGACCCGGCGTGCTCTCCATGCGGACACGGCCACCATGCGCCTCGACGAGTCCCTTCACGATAAAGAGCCCTAGCCCCGTGCCTCGTTCGTGCGCCGCGCGACGGGCGTGCCAGAAACGGTCGAAGAGATGCGGCACATCCTCCGAGGGGATTCCACTGCCCGTATCGGCGACTCCAAAGCGAACCATCCCGGCATCCTGCTCGGCACGCAACGTGATACGACCTCCGGGCGGCGTGAACTTGACGGCATTGGACACGAGATTCGACAGCACCTGGAGCACTCGCTCGCGATCCGCTCGCACGAGCGGAAGAACTGGCTGCACGTCCGCAATCAAGAGGATATCGCGCTCCGCGGCGATCGGAGCCAAAAGAGTCAGTGCCTCCTGGATCAGCCTGTCCGGCGACTGGCTCGTGAGCTCCATCGAGACCCGCCCGGATTCAATCGCGGCCGAGTCCAACAGATCCTGAATCAGTCGGTTCATGAGCTCCGCCGACCGCGCGATGGTGTCGATCATATAGCCGACCCCGCTGTCGGTCTCGGGAAGACTCTCGGCGAGCGCGCTCACGCACATGGCGATCGCGCTGAGCGGATTCCGGAGGTCGTGCGACACCACCCCCAGCAGCTCCTCGCGCGCCCGCGTCGCATGCTGGGCCACCTCGAGCAGCCGGCTTCGCTCCTGCTCGGCGCGCTTGCGCTCGCTGACGTCGCGCAGCACGGCCGTGTAGATCATTCCGCCGTCGTGCATGAGCCTCGAGATGGACGCTTCGGCGGGAAAGACCTCACCGCTCTTTCGGCGCCCCGCGATCTCCCCCCGCTCGCCCATGCGCCGTGCGGCAATGTCGGAGTGACCGAAGGCGCGGACGTGCGCCTGGTGCCCCGCTCTGGAATGCTCCGGAATGAGCATGTCGAGTGGCTGACCGATCACCTCGTCCGCCGCGTAGCCGAAAATCTGCTCGGCTCCCGGATTGAACAGGATGATGTGCTGCGACTCGTCGCACGAAACGATGGCATCCACCGAGATCGAGAAGATGCCGGCGAAGAGGGGCCCGTAGCGCCGCACCGCGTCGCGATGTGCCGCCACCAGGGTGTCGGACGCAGGGAGAGCGCTGGGCTCGCTCAAGGTGGGAGGGAGACGGGGAGTGTGGCATGGCGCGGGTGATCGTCGCAGAATATCCCGGCGCTCCCACTCTCGGCAATCGGGGTGAGGAAAACCTCCACATAGCCTCCGAGCGGCCCGGACAGACGCCGGACGGCAAATCGACGAGATTCAGCAAGCCGGCGGTGCACGCCGGTCATGCGCCGACTCCCTCTGCCAGCATTGCCATGACCCTACAGCCGCCAAAGTTTCGCGAGCTCGACGATCGAGAGAGCCGGGAGCTGCTTGCCCGCAACCATGTCGGCCGCATGGCATATGCTCTTCATGATCGGGTCGATATCCTGCCGATCCACTATGTGTGTGACGACAACTGGATCTATGCCCGGACGTCACCGAGCCACAAACTGGCGGTGCTTCAACACAATAAGTGGGTCGCATTCGAGGTCGATGAGGTCGAGGGTCTGTTCAACTGGCGCAGCGTCGTGGTTCGGGGCGGGTTGTACCTGCTCGGCGACGATACCCCGGTGGCCGACCCCGCGGCACGCGAGCGCGCCCTCGAGCTGCTCCGCTCGCTGCTTCCCGAGACCCTCGAGGCGAACGATCCCGTCGCCTTTCGCACGATCCTCTTCCGCGTCGCGGTGCAGGAGCTATCCGGCCGCGCTGCCGAGCAACCAGGCGCGACGCGATAGTCAGGTAGCTGACAACAGTCCCAATCGGAGCGCCATTTTCACGTAGTCGGCCCGGTGGGTGAGCGCGAGCTTCTCGTTGATGCGTTGCTTGTAGGTATCGACTGTCTTGGGGCTGATGAAGAGCTTCTCCCCGATCTGGGGTGCGGTGTACCCCTGCGCGACCATCACGAGCACGCTGCGTTCGCGCTCCGTCAGCTTCTCGAAACGAGCGCGCTCCTCGGCCGCCGGGTCCTTCTTCGCGACTCCCCGTGCGAGCACCCGCGCCCCGCTGGCCTGCACGTACATCTCCCCTCGCGCGACCGTGCGCACCGCGTCGACTAGCTCGCGATCGGCGACGCTCTTCACGAGGTAGCCCGCCGCACCGGCCTGAAGGAGAGGAACGAGGTACTCCTCCTCGGTATGCATCGTGAGA
The DNA here is from genome assembly GCA_030948255.1 of Gemmatimonadota bacterium. Classification (GTDB taxonomy): domain Bacteria; phylum Gemmatimonadota; class Gemmatimonadetes; order Gemmatimonadales; family Gemmatimonadaceae; genus JALZAQ01. Next base: position 48,398 of record JALZAQ010000004.1, on the reverse strand, counting down.
ATCAGGATCTTGGGCGCGTTCTCGCGCGGCGCGATCGCCTTCGTGGCGGAAAGTCCGTTCATCCCGGCCATGTCCAGGTCCATGATCACGACGTCGGGATGATGACGGTCCACGAGCGCGACCGCCTGCTCGCCGTTGATCGCTTCACCGACGACAGTGATGTCCGGCGCAGCACCCAAAACGGCCTTGAGCCCCGACCGGACCACTGCATGGTCATCGGCCAACACGACCCGAATGAGATCACTGCTCACGACCACTCCGTGTGCTCGAAGGGGACTGTCGCTGCGACTCGGGTGCCTGTCCCGGGCCGGCTGGATATTGTGAACCGTCCCTGCGCCAGCGCAACTCGCTCTCGCATGCAGAAGATGCCCATTCCATCCCGAGAGCCCACCGCTCGCAGGTCGAAGCCGATACCGTTGTCCGTCACCTCGGCGGTCGCAGCGGTTGTCCCGAGTTGCAAGGTGATCAGAATCCGACCTGGTTTCGAGTGCCGAACGGCGTTGTCCGTCGCCTCCAGCACGACGCGGTACAGCACCGATGCGGTTGCAAAGGGCAGCGCGCCGATCCGGGAATCCGCCGTGACGGCGATATGGACGTCATGGCGTTCGCGCAGGTGGCGCACGAGCCGCTCGACCGCCGCGCAGAGCCCGAGGTCTTCGAGCACCCTCGGATAGATCGCCTGAGCGAGGTCGCGAATCTCATCGAGGGCGTCGCCCGCGTTCGCACGAGCGCTCTCGAGGCGCCGGCGCAGCGGCGGGTCATCGCACTCTCCTGCCGCGACCCCCAGCTGCAGGATGAGCCCGGCAAGAAGTTGCGCCGCGGAATCGTGCAGTTGCCGAGCGACGCGCGCAGATTGCTGATCTTGCGATCGAATTGACTGGGCCGCGAGCTGGCGGAAGCGCACGCGCTCGGCGGCGACGCCGGCCAACAGCAGATTCACCGTCTCGCCGACGTGCAGCAGCCGGCGATCGGCGATCGGTGAGGGCGTGATGCGGCCATCCAGGTCGCCATCGAGCACGCGGGATGCGAGGGCCTCGAGCTGCGCGATGGGCGCGAGCGCCAACGACACCAATAGCGTCGACGCGATGAAGCTCGCCAGAAGCGTCAGCGTCGCGATCGCCACGGCCTGGCGATCGAGCGCGCCCGCGCCGTGCAGGCGGAAGGTGATCGCCGCCATCGCGGTCACGATGAGCAGATTGGCTCCGGCGAGCTTGCCCAGCAGGGGCAGCCGCAGCGCGGGAGACACCCAGCGCGGAACACTGTGAGGCAGGCGAGCTCCGACGGTCCGGCGGGCCGCGTTGAGCCTCGAGGGGAGCACCGCTGATGCACTCATCCTACTTCTGCACCACGAGTGCCGTCACCATGCCGAACATGCCGCGGTCGGACTCGGCGTGGGGCAAGATGTGGCAGTGAAATGCCCAGGTACCGGGGCTCGTGCAGTTGACGATCACGTCCCACCGCTCGCCCGGCGCGACGTTCAGGGTGTCGCACTTCCATGGGGCGGGGACGTCCCAGCCGTCTTTGGCGATCACGGTCATGTGCATGCCGTGGAGGTGCATCGGATGGATCATCATCCCTTCATTCATGAAACGGATGCGCATCCGCTGTCCAAGCTTCGCGACCAGTGGCTCCGTGCCCGGGAAGCTCTTGCCGTTGAACGTGTAGCCATGAGCGCCGTCGTTGAGGATGAAGACGTGGTCCACGTCCGACCGCTCGATCGCGGTCGGTCGTCTCGGCTCGACGATGAAGGCACCCAGCAGCCCGAGCCCCACCTGCTTGGCCGAGTTGTGGTGCGAGTGGTACATGTGCGAGCCGGCGTTGGGCACGGTGAACTCGTACGTGTAACTCGTACCCGACTTGACCGGCGGCTGCGTGATGAACGGCACGCCATCCTGGTCGTTCGGCAGCTCCACGCCGTGAAAGTGGATCGCTGTCGACTCCTCCAGCTCGTTGTGAAGATTCACGCGAACGCGATCGCCCTGGCGCACGCGAATCTGCGGACCAGGCACCTGCTCGTTGTAGCTCCACGCCTCGACGAAAGTGCCCGGGGATGTCTCCCACTGGACCTTCTTCGCCGTGAGATCGAAGATCTTGATCTTGCCTTCCATCCGCGGCGGCAGGAGCTGGTTGCCCTTGCCGGTCGTCTTTGCCGGGAAGGCCTTGATTCCCGCCTCGTGCATCCGGTCCATCTCCTCGGCCTTCGAGGTCGCCCTCACGGCCGCGGGGTGCGGAGCCATCGAGCCACCGGACATGTCGCTATCGTGGCTGGTGCGATTGGTGGGCGGCGCGGCGGTGCCCTGGGACGCAGCGCCATTCGTTGTTGGCGCCGACTGGGGCGACCCCTTACAGGCTGCGAGCGCCCCCGCGGCAACCGTGCTCAGTGCTGCGGTGCGGAGGAAGGCGCGGCGGGTGCCGCTGCGATCGAACAACGGGGTGGCGGTGTTGGACGTCCTCGGGCGCTGGGTCTCTGACATTACAAAAAGTCTCGTCGTGGGACCGGATGATCGCTCGCGGCGTGGCGTTTGGTCGGGATCCGCTGCTACCTGGGCAAGTTAGAGTCATCGGCGCTCTCTGCCTGTCGGGAAGGGGTGGATTCTTGCCCAGGGATTTCCCTACAGCGCTGGCGCGATACCTTTGACGCACGTTCCCCCAGCGAAAGTACAGGTGCGATGTCCGACGGTACCGAACATCTGTCAGGACGCGACCTGCTTCCGTGCGGCTGCGGCTCCCCGGGTCAGGCCAGCGCCTCGACATGCTACTGTGGGGTGGAGGACCTGCTGCGCATCATCCGCCGTCGCTACTCGCTCGCGGTGATGAACGCGATCCACAACCATCCTCGGGCGCGATACCACGACGTCGCCGGCGTGCTCTCCGGGATCAGCAGCTCGACGCTCGCGGAGACGCTGCGCGCCCTCGAGGCGGCGCAGCTCCTGGGTCGCCAGCCCGGGACTGAGGGTAACCCGTTTCCCACCTACACCCTGACGGATTCCGGCCTGAAGCTGCTGCGCCGCCTCCGTCAGCTGCTGGAAGAGCTGTAACCGGGCGCCTCGGGCCGGCACAGAGAATGCCCCGCTTCGGCAAAACGAAGCGAAGTGGCGGCGACGAGGCCTTTCATTTATGGTAGCCAACAACCGGGGTGGCAGAACTGCGCGCCACCCTTGCGACGGTCTCCGAGGAGTGCCACGACGATGGCGACAGCGACTGCTGAAAAGGTGCGGGGCGGCCAGCCCTCCATCCCTGAGACACTCCCCGAGGAGAAGCCCCAGCGCCTGCCGCTCGGTCCGTTGAAGACGATCCACGTCTTCTGGATGGCCGGGATGAGCTGCGACGGGTGCACGATCACGGTCGCGGGCGCGACCAACCCCGGTATCGAGGGACTGCTCACCGGGACCGTGCCGGCGATGCCGAAGGTGTTGTTGCACCACCCGGTCCTCTCCGTCGAAGCGGGGGCGGAATTCATGCAGTCGTTCAAGGACGCGCGCGCGGGTACGCTGGGCGATCCCTACGTCGTGGTGTTCGAGGGGTCGGTGCCGGACGAGCGCATCGCGGCGCGCACGGGCGGGTACTGGTCGGCCATGGGCTCCGAGGTGATGTCGGGCGGGGCGGAAGGAGGTGGCGTCCGCATGGTGCCGACAACGGAGTGGCTGAGCCGTCTTGCCCCGGGTGCTGCCGCAACGATCGCCATCGGGACCTGCGCCACCTGGGGCGGCGTTCCATCGGCGGAGGGCAATCCGACCAACGCGATGAGCGTGATGGACTTCCTGGGCAAGGACTACCGCAGTGCGTTCGGGCTCCCCGTGATCAACATCCCCGGATGTGCGCCACAGGGGGACAACTTCACCGAGACAGTGTTCGCCATCCTGCTCTTTCTGCAGGGGCTCGGACCACTGCCGGCGTTCGACGAGCTCGGCCGGCCCTCCTGGCTCTATGGCGAGACGGTCCATCGCGGCTGCACGCGCGCGGGCTACTACGAGGAGGGGGTGTTCGCCGAGCGCTATGGGGATCCCGAGTGTCTCGTGGAGATCGGCTGCTGGGGACCGGTGGTGAATTGCAACATCGTGAAGCGCGGGGCGATCAACCACATGGGCGGGTGCATGGAGGCGGGCGGGGTGTGCATCGCCTGCACGATGCCCGGCTTTCCGGACAAGTTCTCGCCCTTCTACAAGGCGCCGCCGGGCGGAGTCATCTCGACCACGCTGTCGCACGGCGTGGGAGGGGTGATTCGGCGCCTGCGCCGATTGAGCAACCGCCACTCGAATCGCGAGCGACGCTGGGACGTGAACAACGACGTGCCGAGCGGCTGGGCGAAGCTGCCGGGCGAGACGGTCGGATTGAAGGCGATGGAGTTCTTCTACCAGAAATGGCAGCACTGGGGATCGCGCAAGCCCGGTCGCCGCCCCGGCGAGGAGAAGTGGCTCTGGGGAGCCACCCGGCCCGGCAAGCCGAGCGACTATCATGACACGAGCGTGTCGGAGGGAAGGTGAGCGACGCGGAGCTCTGGAGCGCCTGGCGCCTGTGGATGGCGCTGGCCGCGGCGATCATCGTCGTCGCCGCGATCCTGCTCATCCTGATCTGGCGCACGGCGCGCGGGATCTACGCGGAAGCGCTGCGTGCCCTGCGCGCCGCCGAGAAGATCCGGGAGAGCACCAATCCGATCTGGGCGCTCGAGACCACCAACGAGGTGGCGGCGACGATGCTCGAGACGGTGCAGCAGATCGAGAAGAAGGGCGGCGCGCTGGCGTCGGCCCTCGAATCCCACGCCGGCGCACACTGACCGCGAGCCACCATGCAAACTCCATCCGCTGACGCGATCCGCAGCATCTGGACTCTGTCGCTGGTCGTGTTCGTCGTCGTGCTGGTCGTCGTGGCGATACTGCTGACGCTCATCCTGCGGGCCGCGCGCGACATCCGCGGCGGTGTCGCGATCATCTGGAATGTCGGGCAGCGCATCGCGAACAACACAGTTCAACTCTCGATGCTCGCAAAGACCAACGACGCGGCCGCGCAGATTCTGGCGTCAGCCGTGGGCGTGATCGGGGCGACCGCAGCGATCAAGGGCCACGCCGAGGAATGTCCCGGATGCCCGGCATGCGTCCTCGGACCGAGGTGGCAGCGATGAACCCCTTCACTCTGCTCGCGCTGCTTTCCCTGATCGGAGCCGCCGCGCTCTTCATCGCCCTCGCGCTCTTCCTCAACGCCATCACCACCCAGCTCGAGAAGATCGGCGGAGAGGAGAAGGGATACGGTGTCAAGGCGAGCTACCTCTCCAGGATTCGCGTCGGCGTGCGCGCGATCGAGACGGAGACCGGGATGATCGCGCCGCAGGTGACACAGCTCAACACGACACTCACGAAGGTGCGCGACGGACTGGTGGTCGTGGATGGCAACCTCGGCGGGGTGATCGCCGCGGTGTCGAAGCAGGTGGCGACATGACCGAACCACTCATGCCCCACACGGTGTACGTGATCTGGTGGACCGGGCTGGTCGTGACGCTGGTCGTCTTCGTTCCGCTCTCCGTCTACCTCCTGCATCGCACATTCGTGGCAGCGCGCTCGATCCGGTCGTACGCCGCCCAGGCTCTCACGGCCGCGGCCGGAGTCGCGGGAAATACCCAGCACATTCCCGCGCTGGACAGCACGATCGCGGTCGGGAGCGCGATGGTCGGAGTGGCGGGACAGATCGCGAAAAAGCTCGACACGGCCGCGACCGTTCTCGCCCAACGCGTGGACTGAGGATCCGATCATGCTGCTCACGCTCACGCTCATCACCGTGTCGCTCGTCGTCCTCGCGCTCGCGGGCTACCTCATCGCGATCGTCTGGCAGCTCGTGGCGGCCAAACGCAGCGTCGCCGCGATCGCCGACGGGCTGGAAGCGGTCGCAGGTCACACCGCTCCCCTGCCGGAGAAGCTCACGACGATCAATGGTGCGCTCGTCCAGCTCCTGACCGGTCTTCAGGTCGCCGACCGCCACCTCGGGCGCGTCGCCTCCGTCTTCAAACTCGGCTGATCCCATGTGCTTCAAGAACCTCCCGATCGATTTCGATGCCCAGGGAAAGGCGTTCCTGAGGGACGGAGCGGCCAACCCGTACTCCACGGCGACCGCTGCGCCGCCGGGCGTGCCGAAGCAGCTGGAGCACGACAAGGTGCTCGAGCTGGTGAAGCGGAACGGCCACATCAAGGACGTGGACTTCGATCCGGTCACGCGGGTCGCCGGGGCGCTGGCCTTCCACACGGTCGCCGACGTGCAGGCGCGCAAGGTGCTCGAGGCGCGCTCGGTCGCCACGCTCTTCCGCGGCTACGAGGTGATCATGATCGGCCGCGATCCGCGCGACGCGATCTACATCACGAGCCGCGCGTGCGGTGTCTGTGGAGGCGTCCACTCGACCTGCTCGGCGCTCGCCATCGAGATGGCGATCGGGTGCCAGCCCCCGCCGCTCGGCGTGCTCATCCGCAACCTCGCGCTGGCGCTGGAGTTTCTGTACGACCACCCGCTGCACCTCCATCTGCTGGCCGGCCCCGATTACTCGGAGGCCATCGTCAAGGGCACGAATCCGGGGATGATCGACCGGGCCAAGCAGACGGAGGCGGCGCACACCGAGGCGCACGGCTATCGCACGATCCACGATCTGATGGTGGACCTCAACCCGCTGAGCGGCGGGCTGTATCTGGAAGCGCTGCACATGACTCGCGTGGCGCGCGAGGCCTACGTTCTCATCTGCGGCAAATATCCTCATCCGCAGACGATCGTCCCGGGCGGGATGAGCTCGACCATCACCCTCTCGGTGATGAACGAGATGTATGTCCGCCTGAGCCAGTTCTTCGATTACGGGAAGAAGCTGGCGGGGATCTGGGATGACATCACGAGCTTCTTCTACGAGTACGACCCGCAATACAAGAAGGTCGGCGCGCGCCGCGCGAACCTGATCGACACGGGCATCTTCGACGATCCCGGCTCCTACGACACGACGTACAAGAACGCGAACGAGTGGGGCAACAAGCGCTGGGCCTCGCCGGGCGTGATCGTCGACGGAAAGCTCGTCACGACGGACCTGCAGACGATCAATATGGGGATCGAGGAGTTCATCGAGCACTCCTACTACGATCCCTGGGCAGGCAACGGCCAGAAGCAGCATTTCCCGACCGATCCGGCCGGACATCCGCTCAGTCCGTTCCATCCGTGGAACAAGATCACGAAGCCCAAGCCGGGGCCCCAGAGCTGGAAGGAGAAGTACACCTGGGACACCGCGCCGCGATGGGACCGCCTCGGAATGGAAGCGGGCTGCTACGCGCGCCTCTGGAACACTGCCGTGGCGCAGAAGCATCCGGAGAATCCGTTCATCGAGGCCACCGGACACTCGCTCAAGGTGCGGCTGCCGCGCGGCAAGCTCCCCGAGCAGGAGACCGAGTGGCACGTGCCGGAGGTGTGGAACGCCTTCGAGCGGAATCGCGCCCGCGCCTACTGCGTGGGATATACGGCCATGGTCGCGATGAACAACTGGATGGCGGCCATGGAGCTGCTCAAGGATGGCGACACCAGGACCTCCACTCCGTTCGAGATGCCGAAGCGCGGAGAGCAGATGGGCGTCGGCTTCTGGGGCGCGGGGCGTGGCTACCTCACCCACCATCTCGTGCTCGACCGGGGGGTCGTGGCGAACTATCAGATCGTCACGCCCTCCACGTGGAATGCGTCGCCGACCGACCGGTGGGGGCAGCCGGGTCCGTACGAGGAGTCGGTGATGAACACGCCTCTCCTGGAGGAGTCCACGGACGCGAAGAGCTTCCGGGGGGTGGACATTCTGCGCGCGATCCGCAGCTTCGATCCCTGCATGCCGTGCACGACGCACATCCAATCCGAGGCAGGGATGATCACCCGCGAAGTCAACACCTGCGCCTGCGGACTCGACGACTAACCGCATGGCGAGCCCGCAGGCCATGCGCGCGGTGATCGGCGGCGTCGGCTACCGCAACCTGCGCGATCACTCGCTCGGCATCGTGATCAGCGACGAGCTGGAGGCGATAGCGCGACCGCCCGCGCTCCTGGTCGAGGACCTGTGCTACGGCCCGGTCGCGGTGGCGCAGTGGTTCCTCGACGAGGCGCGCGAGGCGCCGATCACGCGCGCGGTGTTCATCACGGCGATCGCGCGAGACGATGGCCGGCCGCCGGGCACCATCAGCGCGTACCGGTGGGATCACGTGCTCCCCTCGGAGGACGAGATCCAGCGTTGCGTCGTGGACGCGGTCACCGGGGTAATCCGGCTCGACAACACGCTGATCGTCGTCGAATGGATGGGCGCGCTGCCGGACGAGACGATCGTGATCGAGGTCGAGCCGCTCGAGCACGCCTTCGGCGACGAGATGAGTCCGGAGGTCGCGGCCGCCTACGCGGAAGTGCGACGCCTGGCGCTCCAGTTCGCCACGAACGAAACGGCCGGGCGCGCGCTCCCGGTGAGGCCCCTCGGTGGTGGGTGGCCGGCGCTCGCGTCACGACCGCTCTCGTGATGACCTCCGACAGCGCCTCTCCGGAGACGACCACCGACTCGGCCGATCTGCTCGCCGAGGCCGAGCAGCTCATCGCGACACTCACGGCGCACCCCGATCCGACCGTGGGCATCGCTGCCACGGCGCTGCTCGAGCGCATCGACGCCGTGCACCGGACCGCGCTCGCCCATCTCATGGGTGCGATCCAGTCGATGGCCGGCGAGGCGTTCGTCAACCGGCTCACGGGGGATCCCGCCATCCGCCTGCTGCTGATGTCGTACGATCTGCTGGCCGTGGACAGGCGCACGCAGGCCGAGGAGGCGATCGATGCCGTCCGTGGTCACCTGCACGCCCATGGCATCGACGTCGAGCTCATCGATGTCCTGGGGGGCGTCATCGCGGTGCGGCTCCATGGCGTCGGCGCCGCCGACGGGTCGTACGATGGTGTGGTGCGTGACATCGACGAGGCGCTGCGCGCGGGGCTGCTCGGCTTTCAGGAGCTCGAGATTCGCGATGGCAAGGGAGCGCGACCCGCACCGGCGGACTCGAGCTTCTTTCCGGCGGCGTCGCTCCGGCGCGCGTTCCGTCCCGTGTACCGCGATGTCTGCCGCGCCGAGGAGATCGCGCCGGGCACATTGCGCGGCGTCAGTGTGGACGGCGTCCCGGTGCTGCTGGTGAGAGTCGGCGACGAGTTCCTGGCGGTCAGAAACGCGTGCGGTGAGAGCCCGCTGCCGCTCGATTACAGCACGCTCGAGGACGCCGAGCTTCGCTGTAGCTGGCATGGCTGCCGCTACGACGTGCGCACCGGGCGCCGGTTGGATCGACCCGAGGCCGCACGCGAGGAGCAGCTCAGCGTGCTGCCCGTGCGGGTGAGCGACGGGATCGTCCAGGTGGTGGTCGGCACCGCGCCGGGAACGGGCGCATGATCCGAACGCTCATCGCCGGCTTCGGCAATGTGCTTCGCGGCGACGACGGGTTCGGCGTCGCGGTGCTGCGACGTCTCGGAGAGCGCGGGGTGGCGAGCGACAGCGTCGAGCTGATCGACATCGGAACCGGCGGCATCCGGCTGGCGCAGGAGCTGATCACGCCCTACGACCGTCTCATCATCATCGACGCGACGACGCGCGGCGGCGCTCCGGGAACGGTGTACAGCCTGATCGTGGATGGCGTCGCGCCGACGCGCGAGATCGACATGCACACTGCGGTTCCGTCGCGTGCGCTCGAGGTGGCGCAGGCGTTCGGTCCGCTCCCCGCCGAGATCTATCTCGTCGGCTGCGAGCCGGCCTCGGTCGACGAGCTGACGACCGATCTCACTCCGCCGGTGGCCACCGCGGTGGACGAAGCCGTGCGCCGGATCGAGGAGCTACTGCAACGGGAGCCGGCGCGCGCTGTCAAGACGTCGGCCTCGCGCGCGAGCCAGGATGCGTCCGGCGCCGGGAGCGAGATCGCGCGGGAGGATGAGCTGCTCGAGCTCCTCTACTGGTTCGAGGGCGAAGGGTTCGGCGGCGTGGCGTCGATCGAGGGGATCGTTCGCTTCACCAATCTCTCCGAGCCACTGGTGGGCCGGACGCTCGACCGGCTCAGCGCGCGCGGCGACGTGCTGCTGGATGAAAGCCGGGGGAAGGAGTTTCGTCTCACCGAGTCGGGCCGCCGCGAGGCCGCGCGCCGCTTTGCAGCCGAGTTCGCGCCGTTGCTCAGCCAGGGCCACGGTGAATGCAGCGACCCGGACTGCGACTGTCACACCAGCGAAGGGGGCGCCGCCGAGTGTCACGGTCGCACCCACACACATGCGCCCGATGGCGCGCGGTGATGCGGGGGTGATCCCGATGTCAGCGACCGATCAGGAGCCGAGGCAGAGATGCGCATTGCGATAGCGGGGAAAGGTGGGACGGGGAAGACCACGATTGCGGGAACGCTGGCGCGAGCGCTGGCTCGCACCGGACGTGAAGTCCTGGCCATCGACGCAGACACCAATCCCAATCTGGCGAGCGTCCTGGGCATTCCACCCGCCGCCGCGGACGCGATCGTCAGTCTGCCGCGGAACCTGATGCAGAGGCAGACCAACGCCGATGGGTCGACGTCGACGGTCTTCGGCGCCGACCCCGAGCAGCTCATCACCGAGTTCGCCGTTCGCGGGCCCGACAAGGTGCGTCTCATGGTGATGGGTCGCGTGGGGCACGGCGGCGCGGGGTGACTCTGCAGCGCCCACGCCACGGTCCGTGGCTTTCTCGGCGAGGTCGTCGCACGATCGGAGAGCGATCGTCATGTCATCGTGGACATGGAGGCAGGGCTCGAGCATCTGAGCCGTGGGACGGGCAGGCACGTCTCCCGCCTCGTGGCGGTGCTGGAGCCGTATTACCGCTCGATGGAGACGGCGCGCAACGTCGTGGCGCTCGCGACCGAACTCGGAATCCCCGATGTTGTCGTCGTCGCCAACAAGGTGCGCGACGATGCCGATCGGTCGGCGATCACGGCGTTCTGCGAGGCACACGCGATGCGGCTCGTAGGCGAGGTGCCGTACGACGGGCAACTCGCGATCGTGGAGCGCAGCGGTGGCGCGCCGATTGACGCAGCGGCCGGGTCGCCGGCCGTCGTCGCGATCGAGACGCTCGCGGGACCGCTGGCGAGCGACGCGCCGATGCGCTGAGGCCAGCTCCTCCTACTTGATCGACCAGTCCGCGGAAAGCTGATCGGTGCCCCAGGCGATCCGCAGCTCGCCTCGCGCCGGTCCCGGGTCGAGCGAGGGAATGAGCCACATCGTCAAGCTCTCCAGTGGCGTTGCCACCGTCGTGTGGCGAAGCTCGATCCGAGCGACATCGTTGCTATCGGCGTATTGCATCGCCGATTGGCCTGCACTCCGCTGGATGATGAGCGTCCATCCGGTTCGTCGCGGGAGCGAGTAGAGAACGTACTTTCCCTTGGCGAGCGTGGCGCTGCCGAACGCGAGGTCGACGTCGGTGGTGAGGGTGGTGGCTCCGTTCGCGCCGGTGCGCCAGGGCTTGTCGTAGGGCACGAGGCTATCGGTGTGGAGCGTGCGGCCCCGCAGGTGCGGCTGTCCGTACTCGAGCCGGATGAGGAGCGGCTTGGGCGCGGGGGCCGCTGGCGTGGCGGGTGCTGCAGCGGGCGCTGCGGGCGTGGTGGCCCGAGCGGGCGCGGGGGTCATCCCCGGCATCGCGGACATGGCGGTCGGCGGGGGCGGATAGGCCAGCGTCACCTCGCTCGTCGCGCGGCTGCTCGGGCTGGGACGGAGCACGGCCTGCGCATGGAGTGCTCCGGCGATGACCATCGTCGAGACGAGAAGTGGGAGAGCGGGGCAGCGATTCATGTGTTGGCGAATGGAAGAGGGCAGGGGATCGCGGGATCGGGCGCTCAACATACGATTGCTCGCGGTTCCCGGCTAGCGCGTGGGCATTGGAGCTGTCACTTGGCCGCGCGCGATGACGAGACGGCGTCCGCGAGCAGATTCACACCCAGTACGGTGAAGGTGATCGCGAGCCCGGGAAAGAGCGCCAGCCACCACGCGACGCGCAGGAATCCCTGTGCCTGCGCCGCCATCATCCCCCAGCTGATCGCCCCCGGATCGCCGAGCCCGAGAAAACCGAGGGTCGCCTCGAGCAGCAGCAGCTGAGCGAACAGCAGTCCGAGCGCCACGCCGAGCGTGGGCAGCACGTTGGGCAGGAGATGCTGTCGGACGATCCGGCTTGCCGGAGTGCCCAGCGCGTCGGCGGCGCGGATGAAGTCGAGATCTCGCAGCGCGATCACCTCACCGCGCGTCATTCTGGCGACGATCGGCCACGACGTGAGGCCCAGAACGATGACGAGGCGGTCGAGCCCAGGGCCGAAGAGCGCGATCACGACGATGGCGAAGAAGAAGCGCGGGATCACTTGGAACAGCTCGGTGGCGCGCATCAGCGCGTCGTCGATCCAGCCGCCGCGGTAGCCCGCCAGCATGCCGATCGTCGTTCCGCACGCCAATGCGATGAGGCTCACCGCGCAGGCGACGAACAGGGACGTGCGCGCGCCGTAGAGCACGCCGCTGAGGACGTCCCGGCCCAGGGCGTCCGTGCCCATGAGGTGGCCGGCGGACGGTGGCTCGAGCGACCCGCCCGAGATCGCGAACGGGTCATGCGGCGCGAGCAGGGGTCCGAACAGAGCGGCGCCGAAAACAATGGCGACGAGCAGGAGCCCGACGCGGCCGGATGCTCGCCGCCCGACATCGCCGCGCAGCACCCGTCGCCAGCGCGCCGCCGTCGGCGCGTCGACGACCGGCGCCAGCTCAGCGAAGACGGATGCGCGGGTCGATGGCTGCATACGCCAGATCCGAGAGCAGATTCGCCAGCACGACCGTCAGCGACACGACAAAAAAGATGCCGAGCAGGATGGGAGTGTCGCGCGACTGGAGCGATGCGAGGAGGAGCCGACCCATCCCCGGCCAGCCGAAGATGATCTCGACGACCGCGGCACCGGCGATCAGATGGCCGATGCGCGCTCCGACGATCGTGACCAGGGGGAGCAAGGCGCGCGGCAGGGCGTGGCGGAGGAGGGCCTGCGTGGCGCCCAATCCCTTCGCGCGCGCGGTGCGCAGGTGGTCGCGCGGCAGCTCATCGAGCAGCGCGCTCCGCGTGACTCGCACGAGCACCGCGATCTCCTGGGCCGCGAGGACCATGGCCGGAAGGGCGAGATGACGCATGACGTCCCAGGAGTGCCACCAACCGGCCGCCCGGGCGCCGGCCGACGCCATTCCCTGGACAGGAAACAGACCCAGGCGGAGCGACAGACTCAGGATGGCCAGCTGACCCACCCAGAATGCCGGCGTCGAATAGAACGCCAGCGCGATGGCGCTGATGCCCAGATCGCGCGCGCCGTGCGGCTTCGCTGCCGCGAGCGCGCTGAGGGGAATCGCGATGATGAGGGAGATGGCCAGAGCAGTTCCGGTGAGCAGCAACGTCGCGGGAACGCGCTCCATGATGACGCCGAGGGTTCCGCGGCCGTACACGTACGAGAAGCCGAGATCGCCGGTCAGCACTCGGCCCAGATAGGTCGCGAGCTGTCGCGCGAGCGGCTGGTCGAGCCCGAATCGCTCGCGCATGAAGGCGTAGTACGCCGCATCGCCGTGCTCCCCCGCCACCGCCAGCACGGCGTCCCCGGGCGCGAGATGGATGAGGACGAACCCGATCAGAACGATCGCGGTCATCGTCGGCACGACCTGCAGCAAACGTCCGACGATGAAGCGGGCGTTCACCTCGTGCACGCCGCCGTGGCGGCGAAGTGCGCCACGCCGCCGAATCCATGACAGCGCGCGGAGTACGCCTGCGTGTTCGAGGTCTCCACCAGCCAGACGTAGGGTTGATCGCGCACGGCGATCTCCTGAATCGCATGATAGAGCTTCCGCCGTTCGGCCGTGTCGAGGGCCGAACCGGCCCGATCGAAGAGCGAGTCCATGGCAGGGCTGCGGTAGCCCGCCATGTTGGAGAACGGCACGGGCGCGATGCTGGAGGACACGTACATCCGGCGCACACCGATCTCGGGATCGGTTCCATTGCAGTAGGCGCCGATGGCGGTATCGAAGTCGCGTGCGGTGAAGACGGAGGCCGCAAAGACCGATGGCTCCAGTGGCTCGAGCCGGAGATCGACGCCGACGCTCCGCAGCTGTGCGCGGAGGAGATCGCCGTAGACCATCTGGCCGGGCATCCCCTTGAATCCGATGGTGAACGACGTGCCGTCGACGATGCCCGGTACGCCGCGCGCGGTCCGCGTGTCTCGACCGCGCCGTCGCCAGCCCGCGGCGTCGAGCAGGCGCGATGCCTCGGCCGTGTCGTAAGCCGGAATGGAGAGATCGCTCGCGTGCGCAAACGCAATCCCCGAGGAGATGGGTGCGTCGGCGGCGCGTCCGTCGCCGAACAGCACCCGTTCCACGAACTGCGGGCGATTGACGGTGTGCGCGATCGCCTTGCGCACCCGCAGGTCGCGGAACCATGGGCGGTCGAGATTGAACCCGAGCGTCGTGATGCAGTTGCTCCCGCCCAGGCTCATCGCCGTATGGATGACCCGTATCCGCGAATCGGCGGCCAATCGCCGGCGCGCCGGGCCCGGAACGGAAAAGAGCCAGTCGACCTCGCCGGCTTCCAGAGCCGCGACCTGTGTATCGTTGTCGGGAATGACCCGCAAAACGATGGTCCCGAGAGCAGGAGCGCCGCGAAAGTACTCGCGGTTCGCGGTGTATCGGATCTCGCTGTGAGGGGTGTACGACGCGAAGCGATAGGGACCGGTCCCGACCGGCGCGATGTTCGTCGGATTCCGCAGAGGATCACGGCCGGCGTACAGGTGCGCCGGGAGGATCGGCGCCTCGCTGACGTCGAGCTGCTGCAGGAGCGGCGCGTACGGCCGCCGGAAGACGAACACCACCGTGGAGTCGTCGGGTGCGTCCACACTCGCCAGCGCCGGCGACATCGAGGCCCGCGTGCGGGCATGAAAGCGAAGCAACAGCTGCTCGAAGGTGAACTTGACGTCCGCGGCGGTGAAGGGCTTTCCATCGTGCCAGCGGACGCCGTGCCGGAGATGAAAGCGGTAACGCGCGCCGTCGTTCTCGATCTCCCACCGCTCGGCGAGGGCGGGGGTCGGCCGCAGCGAATCGTCCAGCGCGACGAGGCCGTCGTACAGCAGTGCCGCGGCGGTGTGCACCCCGCCATTGGTGGTGATCGCCGAGTTGAGCTGCCCCGGATCGCCGCCGATCGCGACGACCAGAGTACTCGCATCCCGGCTCGCGCGATCGTCGGCGCATGATGCGCCGACGAGAAACGAGAGAATCACTGCGACCGCCGTCGCGACTCGACGCACGCCATGGACGCGGGCCATGTTAACGAGACCGCCGCGTGGCCGGCCGGCTCGGCGGCCAGGGTGCATCGAGCACGTAGAGTCCCGAGTTCACGTCGCTCAGTACGACGTAGTCTCGCCCAGGCGCTCCCGTCGTGCGTCCCGGAATGGAGAGCAGGGCGACGCTCACGACGAACGCCTTGT
Source organism: Gemmatimonadota bacterium (assembly GCA_030948255.1). Classification (GTDB taxonomy): domain Bacteria; phylum Gemmatimonadota; class Gemmatimonadetes; order Gemmatimonadales; family Gemmatimonadaceae; genus JALZAQ01. Next base: position 32,904 of record JALZAQ010000004.1, on the reverse strand, counting down.
TCGGAAGAACTCCGGTGGGATCGGCGACGTCCGGGGGCACGAACGCCGCGACCTCGCGCGGCGTCCCGGCGGCGAGGCCGATCACCCGGGCACCATCCGAGTTCCATGGCACGACCGCGAAGCTCCCATGCACCGCGGCGCGCTGGGGCGAGAGAACACCCAGGTCTCGGGGCGGGAAGATGCTGGAATTCGGCGTGCGAAACAGGCCGACCTCGCGCGGGGTCGCAGGCTCGGTGACGTCGACGATGCGGAGGGCGCCCCATTCCCCGCGCGCATCGCGCATGCTCGCCGTGATCTGCGGAGCTGGAGCGCACCGGCCACTCTCGAGCGAGGGGCAGAGAACTGCGCGCAGCGCATCGCCGTCTGCCCGGTCGATCATCATCACCGGAATGGTGACCCCGGCGGGATCGCCATCAGCCGAGAACGCCTGCGGCGCGGTAGCGCTGGTCTGGAGCATCACGACGCCACGCGCCCCTTCGGACTGCGCGAGTCGAACGCGCTCGGCCACGGAGCACCCCGATCCGTCCGCGACACCCGGCTGGATAGGCTGCCGGCTGCGGTCGATGAGCGCAATCCGACCCCGGACGTCGGACAGGTACGGGTCGGCCTGCGTCGTCGCCATGTCCGAGTGCATGACGTCGGGGCCACGGCTCACCGGACAGCCGCGACCCACGTAGGCCAGCACTCCGTCCACCCGGCTGCCCGGTTGCCGGTAAAGCTGCGCTCTGTTCGCTTGATCGTACAGCGTGAAGACGGCTTCGCAGCCGAACTTCGTTCCTGCGGTTGGCGCCGAACCGTCGACGACGAGCGTCGTCGTGGGCGCGATGAAATCGGCTTCGGAGATGAGAGCGAGATCGCGGCCGTCGACCAGAGCCGACGCGACGTAGGCCGCACTTCCTTCGAGGCTCCGGTCATTCGGATAGGTGAATTGGCCGCGTTTGACGGGAAGTCCTGACGCCTGCAGGTCGAGGACAAAGACGCCGCCGTCGTAGAATGCGAGCAGCCCACGCATGCCGTCGTGGGAGAAGCCGGCACCGTGACCCGCGCTGAAGGGACGACAGCCATTGTTCGAGAAGATCGGCGTCCCGGCCGGCGGAAAGGCACCGACCTGGACAGGGTGATGCGGGTCGGTGACGTCGACGATGCGCAGGTCCCCGGACGGATACTTGCTGGCCGAGGCGCCAGGCTCGAGCGAGAGCGAGAGGACTCGCCCGTCCGCACGCTGGATGAGCGACACCGAATGCTGCGACGACGCGCACCGCGCGCCACTCCGCGGCGGCGGTCCGCAGGCAGGAATGCTGTCGGCCCGCACGATGTCCGCATCGGCCTGGTAGCGGCCAAGCAATCGCGGAGCCGCAGGATGGGAGATGTCGTAGTACGCCACGCCGCGATCGAGCGTCGTCCCGGCGCTACCGCACATGGTCAATGCCACGGCCAGGAGATCACCGCTGAACGCGGGTGTACGCACGTGCGCCGCGCTCACGCCGTGCGCGGCGACACCGGCCGGTACCGGAATGATGCCGACGATCTTAGGGCTCCGCGGCCAGGACAGGTCGACCAGCTTGATGGCGACCGCCGGACAGGGATACGGGTTGTAGAGATGCGCGTGTACGCCTGCGGCGGGCATCAAGCCGGCGGCGACGACAGCGGTCGTGCCGACGACGGTCACGTCCCCGTTGAGTCCGCCGCCACCGAGATCGCTCCGGCCGACCAGGCGCATGCTTTGCGCATGCGCGTCGGTGGAAGCGGCGGCGGTCGCGAGGGCGAACCAGAAGGCGGAATTCATCGTGAGTCGCGAATGGGGTGACCCTGATCCTGCTTGCAGCGCAGCGTCTGCGCCAGGCACACCCGGTCCCAGCGTTGGCTCAGGCTCGAGGGGTGCGGCTCGAAGCCGCGGACCTGGTTACCCACCCCCCACACGCGCCGCGTGGCCGCGAGCGGGATGATCACGAACGTCTCGTCCACGAGGACGTGCTCCGCATCAGCCGCGTTGCGCTCCACGTCCTCTCGCCTATCCGCCTCGCGACACGCGTCCACGAATCGGTCGAGCGGCGCGCCCGGCGCGAACAGGCGCGCATACCCGGACGGGCGCAATCGCGGCCCCGAATAGAAGAGCAGCTGCGCGAGGAAACACGGATTCGCGTCGTTCTGCCCGCCGGCTTCCGCCCACAGGTCGCCCTCACCCGATTCGATGCGTGCCTGCCACGCCGCGTCATCAGGCACCTGGAGGATGTGAACATCGACGCCGATCTCGCGCAGCACGTTCTGCATCAGCTCGGGCATCGGCCGGTGGATCTGGGGATTGGGGAATCCGACCACCAGCGTGAGCTCGAGCCGCCGGCTGCCCCGCACACGAACTCCGCCTGTGCCGACATGCCACCCCGCCTCGTCGAGCAGCGCGCGCGCGGCCCCGGGATCGTAGGCGGCGCCTCGAATGCGTGCGGCGAACACGCCGAGCGCGGCGGCGGGCACGACGGTCGGGGTCGGATCGGCGGCGCCGGACCAGACATCGCGCGCGATACGCGCGCGGTCCACCGCGCCGGCGATCGCACGACGCACGAGACGATCGCTCCCGAGATCGTACGGCGGACGACCATGGAGGCTGACATAGAGTGCTTCGTAGCCGCTCACCGGCGAGCGGACGGCGCGTGGATCGCTCACCTCTCGCGGAAACTCGGCGACGAGGTCCACCTCGCCCGCGCGCAGCGACAACACGCGAGTGGCCGGATCGGGCACGAAGCGGAAGGTGATGCCCGAAAGCAACGCACGGCCACCCCAGTAACCGTCGAAGCGCGCGACCGTGATGTGGTCGGACGGCCGGTACTCGACGAACCGGAAAGGCCCCGTCCCGATCGGGTGCCGAGTCGGATCGCTGCCCGGAGCCATGATACCGTAGACGGGATGTACGAGCTGCTCGGGCAGCCTCCGGTTGGCGAAGACGGGTGTGATATCCACCGTCGAGTCGTCCACCACCCGGGTCGATCCCGGAGCAACTCCGGTCGCCCCCGGGCGACGCCGCGCCATCCGCTCCATCGTCCAGCGCACCGCGCTCGCGGTCAGAGGCGACCCGTCGTGGAAGCGCACGTCGCGACGGAGATGAAAGCGCCACGTGTTCGGTGGCAACAGCTCCCAGTGCGTGGCGAGCAGTGGTTCCGGCCGAAAATCGGCCGAGAGTCGCACCAGCGGCTCGTAGATGGTGGTGTTCACCGGGTAGAGACCGAGCTCCGCATCGCCGCCCAGACCATATCCGTCGCCGGGCTCGGCTACGATCAAGTGTTGCGCGTCGCGCGCGGCCGGCCTGCCGCCGCAGGCGCCGGCCAGGAGCAGCAGCGATACAAGGGGTGCGATGGTCTTCACGAACGCACCGCTCCGAGGCGGGACGCGTCCACCGGATCGAGCGCGTCGCGCATGCCATCGCCGAGCAGATTGAACCCCAGAACCGCCACGCTGATGACGAGGCCGGGGTAGAGCATGAGCTGCGGCGCGGTGAAGAAGAAGCTGCGGCCGTCATTGAGCATGGCCCCCCACTCCGGTGTGGGAGGTTGCGCGCCGAGGCCGAGGAAGCTGAGCCCCGAGATGGCCAGAACCAGCTCCCCCATCTCGAGCGACGCCAGGACCGCCACGGCTGGCAGTATGCTCGGCAGGATGTGGCGGAGGACGATGCGACGGTCTGTTGCGCCGAGCGCGCGGGCGGCATCCACGAAGCCACGCTCCCGGATTGCGAGCACCAGCCCTCGAACCACCCGGGCGTACCCCACCCACCATATGCTTGCGAGCCCGAGCATGACGCTCATGATCCCGGGGCCGAGCATCCCGACGACGGCCAGACCCAGAAGCAGGCTCGGAACGCTCAGGATCGTGTCCACCAGACGCATCAGCACGTCGTCGAGTACGCCGCCCGTGTAGCCCGCCGCGACGCCGACGGCGACGCCGACGGACATGATGAGGAGCGTCGCGATGAGCACGGTCCCAAGCGACCAACGCGCTCCGTAGACGAGGCGGCTCAGGATGTCGCGTCCCAGGTTATCGGTGCCGAGCCAGTGGGTCATGCTCCGTCCGGCGAAGCCGCTCGCGGCGTCGATGAGCGACGGATCGTGCGGAGCGAGCCAGGGAGCGAGGACGGCGACCACGCCGAGTAGCGTGACGATGGCGAGCCCAACGATCGTCGAGCGTCGAGCCAGCAGGCGATTTCTCATATCCGACTCGCGGCCGGCGACCCGACACGGACGCGCGGATCGATCGCGCGATATGACAGATCGACCGCGAGGTTGAGGACGATGAAGGCGGTGGCGATGTACAGCACGAAGCCCTGGATCGCAGGATAGTCGCGGTCGTAGATCGACTCCACCATCCACCGTCCCACACCGGGCCAGGCGAACACCGTCTCGACGATCACGGCCTCGCCGAGCAGGCGGCCGAAGCGCAGCGCGCTGACGGTGACCACGGGGTTGAGGGCGTTCCGAAGCGCATGGCGCGTCAGCGCGAGGAGACTGGAGAGCCCTTTGGCCCGCGCGGTGCGGACGTAGTCCGCGTTCAGCTCGTCGAGCAATGCGGCGCGCAGTAGCCGGGTCACGCTGGCGGCGCTGCCCAGGCCGAGGGTCAGTGCCGGGAGCACGAGGTGGCGCGGCCCACCAGCGCCCGACACCGGCAACAGGCCGAGCGTGACGGCGAACAACAACATCAGGACGTAGCCGAGCCAGTAGCTCGGCATGGACACGCCCGCCAGCGCCACGATGCGAGCAGCGTGATCGAACGGCGTGTCGCGCGCGGCTGCCGAGACGATGGCGAGCGGAACGGCGATGACCACGCCCACGAGGAGAGCCGCGAGCGCGAGCGCGAGCGTGGCCGGGAAGCGTGACCGCAGCTCATCGTACACAGGTTGGCCGCTGCGGTAGGACTCGCCGAAGTCTCCGTGGGTCGCCGCGGACAACCAGTGGCCGTACCGCTCCACGAATGGTCGATCGAGCCCGAGCTGATGTCGGAGCCGCAGTACCTCCGCCTCGGATGGAAGGTCGCCCGTTCGGCGCAGCAGCATGACCTGGGCGGGATCTCCGGGCGCGAGACTCCCGAGCGAGAACGACAGGAGGGAGACAAGGAGCCAGACGAGGACGGCGCCGGCCAATCGGCGAGCCAGCCATTCTCGCGCGCTCATCGCGCGACCCACACCGTGCTCCAGTCCTGATTGACGCGCGAGGGATGTGGAACGAATCCGCGCACCCGATCGGTCATCGCATAAATCCGGGAGATCCCCGCGAGCGGCAGGGCGCCCACCTCGACATCCACCAGCTGCTGCATGGCCTCGGCTGCGGCACGGCGCGCACCGTCGTCGGTCATCGCCTCGAGAGCGCGCTCGACCAGGGTGTCGAAGCGTAAGCCGGCGTGGGTGAAGGCCGCGCTCCGCGTGCCCGATCTCGAGTACCAGCGCAGCGCGAGAAGGAATGCCGGATTGGCGTCGTTCTGGTTCGGCAGCTCGAGGTCGAGGTCGATGGCGCCGCTATTCAGACGACTCTCGTACGCCGCGGCGTCGAGCTGCTCGACGGCCACATCGATGCCGACGCGGGCGAGCTCGGCCTGCACATACTCCACCGTCGCGCGGTCGATCGAGCCGGGCTGAGCAATGAGCTGGAGCGAGCGACGCCGTCCGTGAAGCGCGTGCGTTGCCGCTCCGGGGTCGTACGGTATCCCTCGCACCAGAGACGCGTAGGGGCCGAGCACTCCCGGAGGGTTTACCGTGGCGACATGAGTCGCGCTCCGGTCGCCGAGCACGCTCGCGATCAGCCGGCGTCGGTCGATGGCCATCGCGACGGCGCGGCGGAGCGCCGTGTCGCGCAGCTGGGCGTACGGCCCGTTGCCGTTGAGATTCATGCACATGACGATCACTGCCCCGGGCGGAGCCGTGACAACGCGGACGCCGGCTACGTGCTCGAGGGCGTTCGCATTCGCGTGGCCGACATCGACGATCGCATCGACCTCGCCAGAGCGGAGGGCGAGCATCCGCGTCGTCTCGTCGGGAACGAAGCGGAAGATCAGGGTGTCGAGCTTGGCGTGCTCCCCCCAGTAGCGGTCGTTGCGAACGACGGTGAGATGATCGTGCGCCACGTAGTCGACCAGGCGAAACGGACCCGTACACATGGGGCGCCTGGTCGGATCGCTTCCCGGCGCGAGGATGCCGTAGGTGGGATGGACCAGTTGATCGACGAGTCGTCGATTCGCGCGCGCGGGACGCACGTCGAGCGTCGTGTCGTCGACGACGCGAACGGATGAGTCGGCGAGAAAGCTGTAGTCGGTGCGGGTGCGAGTGGCCTGCATGAGGGTGTGTGCCACGGCGCGCGCGTCGAGCGGCGTGCCGTCCGAGAAGGCCACGCCGTGCCGGAGGATGAAGCGCACCTCGTTCGGCCCGTGGACCGTCCATCGGATGGCTAGCGCCGGCGCGACCGAGAAGTCGCCCGCGAGCCGCACGAGGGGCTCGCAGATCCCGGCGTTGAGCGGGTAGCGGCCCAGGCGCTCGCGGTTGAGCACGAGGGGAAACTCGTCCCCGCCATAGGCGACCACGAGCGTGCGCCGACCGCCGGCCGAATCGCCACCCGAGCTCCCGCATCCAGCGAGGAAAAGGAGAACAAGTAGCCGGCGCATGCACGAAGATGTCACGCGGGGCCATCACGCGCGACGTCCAAGCCGCTCGCGTAGCCTCCAGCTCGCACCTCAGAGGTCGAGAGGGCGTTGCTCCTGACAACACTCTAACTCCCGCGGGTCTGTCGGACGGCGACTCCGCGCGCGCACATTGCCGCACATGAGACCGACGTTCACCATTCTCGCTGCTGCCGCGGCCCTCGCGGGGCCGGTCGCGGCGGCGCGCGCGCAGCGCGCTCCCACGACCACCGACACCGCGCGGACGAGGGGGCAGCTCCTCGCGGCCGATCGTGCGTTGCGACGAGATGTGGAACGCCGAGGGAGCGCGGCGTTCATCGAGGCGCTTGACGCGGGCGCGGCCGTGCTGATGCCGTTCCAGCCCATCCTTCGCAGAGCGTCCGAGATCGCGCCGGCGCTGCGGGCGCGGTACGACGCACCCGCGTCCTACCGCTGGATACCAGTGCACGCGGTCGCCGGGATCGGCGGGCGGTTCGGTTGCACCGTCGGGGTGTCTCGCTTCGCGCCTGGTGGCGACTCCACGCATGCCCCGCGAAGCGGTCGCTACATCACGTGCTGGCGCAGAGACGCGCGCGGTCGGTGGCGCATCGTCGGGCACCAGCGGAGCGATAGCCAGGGGAGCCCGAACGGCGCGCCGTTCGACACGACGATGACCCGAGCGCCGCACTCGGCCACCGTCGCCGGCGCGGCCAGCGCTCGCGACGAGGTGATCGCCACCGAGCGGCGCTTCGCCACAGCTGGTGCGGCGCGTGCGGACGGCCCCGCCGCGGCGTTTGTCGAGTTCATTGCCGAGGACGGCGTGGTGATGGCCGGCGCCGAGCTCGTACGGGGAAAGCGCGCGGTCGAGCACCTGTTCGACGGCTGGCCGGCGGGCAACGTGCTCGTGTGGGGGCCGGACGTGCGTATCTGCGGCGGTGAGGGTGGCCTGGCGTGGACGGCGGGGAACTCGCACACGCGTACTGGCGACGGACGCGCGCTGCGGCGCGGACACTTTTTCACGGTATGGCGGCAGGAGCCGGACGGTCGGTGGCGATACCTTTTCGACCTTGGCTCACCGCGCCCGGAGACGGATTCCCTCGTCGGATCGACGATCGGCTCCGGCCTTGTCCGGTCGCCGGCATCGAGCCCTGCCCCTGCTCCGCAGCCCCTTCCGCTGATCGGGGCCACGCTCATCACGGCGCGCCGTGCCCCGCAGACGATCGAACGAGCGACGCCGGTGCACTGCCCGAATCGGACGCTCGGAGCGGCCGATCTGGCGTGCACCGATCTGGTTCCCACCCCGGACCTCAACGGCGCGTCCGCAGTGCTCGAGCTCACGCCGGTGTCCACGCCGTTCGGTGTGTCGGTCACGGTGGACGGACACCCGCGCCAGCGCCTCGCTGCCGCAATCGCCGGACTCCCGGACCCGCACACACTCGGTGATTACTCGGTCTACGTTGCCTGGGCGTACACGCTCACGCTCGCGGATGTCGTCAAGCTGGGAGTCGTGGCCAACGGTCGCACCGATCTGGGTGAGCTCGACTACAACCAGTTTCGCATCATCGTGAGTGCCGAGCGCTCGCCCTCGGCAGTGGAGCGCACGGGACGCCTCGTGCTCCGCGGCACCTCACCCAGCGCTCGCCTCATGGCGCACCGCGATCTGTTCCAGCCCGCCGCGCCCGGCGCGATGCGTGACATCGGATCCGCAACCGCGATGTCGATGCGAGACATGCCGCCCGGCTCGCTGCACGAGGGCGCTGCGACTCGATGGCCGATGCCTCCCACGCCGTCCTGGATGCCGATGATGCCGGGAATGAGCGGACTCGTGCCTGATGCCACGCCGTTCCGCGCCGGTGCCACGATCGACCCGGCGTCGATTCCTTCCGCCCGCCCGCACGACGTGATCTCCCTCCGAGATGGCGACACGCTCGCACTCGACGCGCGACTGGTGCGGAGGACCATCCGCAGTGAGACGTTCACGATGTACGGATTCAACGGTCAGTATCCGGGTCCACTCCTGGAGGTCGGCCAGGGGGCAACGATCATCGTCCAGTTTCATAACGGCATCGACCAGCCGACCACGGTCCACTGGCATGGAGTGCGTCTCGACAACCGGTTCGACGGCGTTCCCGGTGTGACCCAGCCACTCGTGTCTCCGGGCGGGCGTTTCACGTATCGCGTTCACTTTCGCGACGCGGGCATCTACTGGTACCATCCTCACCATCGCGAGGACATCCAGCAGGACCTCGGACTCTACGGCAATCTGCTCGTCCGCTCGCCCGATCGACGCTATTACGGTCCGGCGAATAGAGAGGAGATCCTCATGCTCGACGACCTTCTCCTTGGCGGAGACGGCCCGGCGCCGTACGGGGTCGAGGCGCCCATCAACGCCCTGATGGGGCGCTTTGGAAACGTCTTTCTCGTGAACGGCGAGCCGCACTACACGCTGGCTGTCCGTCACGGCGAGGTCGTGCGCTTTTTCGTGACCAACGTCTCGAGCGCGCGGCTCTACAACGTTTCGTTCGCCAAGGCCCGGATGAAAGTCGTCGCCAGTGATGTCGGCAAGTTCGAGCGTGAGGCGTGGGTGACGAGCGTCGTCATCGCGCCGGCGGAGCGGTACGTCATCGAGGTCGAGTTCGCCGAGCCCGGCACCGTCGCCCTGGTGAATCGCGTGCAGGCGTTGGACCACATGGCCGGCACGTTCTCATCCGAGGTCGACACCCTGGGGCTCGTCCAGGTCGCGAAGGAAGCCGTGCGCCCGGAATACGCAGCGGCCTTCGCGACGCTGCGCCGGAACGAAGATGTGATCGCCGACATCGCCCGCGCGCGGGCCTCCTTCGCGCGACCGGCGGACCACACCGTCGATCTCACGCTACGTGCGCACGGTCTTCCGGCCGCCGTCTCGAGCATGTTGTGGGGCATCAACACGCCGGTCGACTGGAACGATGGCATGCCGATGATGAACTGGATCACGACAGGCAAACAGGTGACCTGGGTTCTCCGCGATCGCGATAGCGGGAAAGAAAACATGGACATCGCATGGCGCTTCAGGGAGGGGGATCGCGTGAAGCTCCGGTTCGTCAACGATCCGTCGGCAAGCCACGCGATGGACCATCCGATCCACCTTCACGGCCAGCGCTTCCTCGTACTGAGTCGAAACGACGTGCCGAGCGACAATCTCGTGTGGAAAGACACGGCGATCATCCCGGCTGGCGAGACGGTCGACCTGCTGGTGGACATGTCCAATCCGGGGCGGTGGATGATGCATTGCCACATCGCGGAACACGTCGGCTCAGGGATGATGGCGCTGTTCACCGTCATGCCGAGAACACGTCATCGGACCCCGTGACTCTTCTCCTTGTTGTGTCGCGTCTTCTCACAGGAGGCTCATGATGCATTGCCGATTCCGTATGGCTGGCGCCCTCGCCCTGGCCGCGATCGCGACACAGCTCGCCGCGCAGCAGCGCGCGCTCCCTCCTGCTGTGCGGCAGTTCGTCAGTATCGATGTCCCTGTGGTCGCGCTCACCCATGCGCGGCTCGTCGATGGCACGGGCACTCCGGCGAAGGTCGATCAGACGATCGTCATCCAGGGTGAGAAGATCACCGCCGTTGGGAAGACGGGAAGCATCGCAATCCCCGAGGGCGCACAGGTCATTGATCTCACGGGAAAGACGGTGATCCCCGGGATCATCGGCCTGCACGACCACATGTATTACGGTGGCATGAGGTTCATGGGGGTGAGCTATCCGCGCCTCTTTCTCTCGGCCGGCGTGACCACGATCCGCACGACCGGAAGCGTGGATGCGTACCAGGAGCTCAACCTCAAGCGGCTCACCGACTCCCTTCTGCTCGCCGGCCCGAGCATCGTCGTGACCGGGCCGTACCTGCAGGGATTCGGGCCAGGTCCGGGCACGATGCATCCGCTCAGCGGCCCCGAGGATGCGCGCCGCATGGTCCGCTACTGGGCCGATGAAGGAGTGACCTGGTTCAAGGCGTACACGCAGGTCTCACGGGCCGAGCTTGCCGCGGCGATCGACGAGGCGCACAAGGATGGTGTCAAGGTGACGGCCCATCTCTGCTCCGTCGGCTTCCGTGAAGCGGTCTCGATGGGAATCGACCAGCTCGAGCACGGCCTCCTGACCAACACCGAGTACTATCCGGGGAAGCGCCCTGACGTGTGCCCGGCCGTGGGCGACTCGGCGATCTACGGTGGTCTCGACATCGAGAGCCCTGACGTGCAGCTGACCATCCGCGAGATGGTTGCCCATCACGTCGCCCTGACATCCACGCTCGACGTGTTCGAGCTCGGCTCGCCGAGTCGTGTCCCGGTGGACCAGCGCGTGCTCGATGCCCTCTACCCCGACGCGGCGAAGCAGGTGGCGGCGTACTATGCCAGCGGCAAGACCGCCAACGACAGCATCCATCGGGTGACGTTCGCGAAGTCGATGCGGTTCGAGCGCGCCTTCGTGAAGGCGGGCGGCCTGCTGGGCGCGGGGTCGGACCCGTGCTGCGCGAGCTCGATCGCCGGGTATGGAGACCAGCGGAACTACGAGCTTCTGATCGAGGCGGGGTTCCCGCCCGAGCAGGCGATCCAGATCATGACGTCGAATGGCGCCAAGATCCTCGGCTTCGACAAGTGGGTCGGCACCGTGGCGGCCGGGATGCAGGCGGACCTCGTGGTGATCGCTGGTGACCCGCTACGCTCGCCCTCGGACATTCGTAACGTGGAAACGGTATTCCGGCGTGGCATCGGCTTCGATCCGGTGAAGCTGCGGGAGTCGGTGAAAGGATTGGTGGGACTTCGGTGATCCTAGGGCGCACCGCTCCGCGGCTGGTGACGCTGCGGGTTCCAGTCATGGGTCTCGGTCGACGCCTCGCGGCACCAGGCATACAGGGCATCGTACACGACGAAGCCGTGTCGCAGCATCTCGGCATCATCGGCGAAGAGGCGAGATAGTCCGAGCGAGATCGCAAGCAGTCCCGCCGATTGAGGGGCGAGCCCTAGCTGCGCCGTGTCGGCTCCGCGCACGATCGTCGCGATGGTCTGAAGCGCGGGATCGGTGAGGGAATACTTCACGAGGAACGCATCGAAGCTGCATCGTGGGCCTTCGTGCGAGAGCTCCGCACCTTCGACGTCGAACGGGATGGCGTCGTACTCTGCAGCTTGTCGCTCCACCTCGGCAGGCGGGACGAACAGGAATTCCGCAATCGGGTCGATGAAGCGGTGAATGAGCCATGGACAGGCCACTCGGTCGATCTTCGGTCGCTCGCGTGTGATCCACCGCATGTCATTTTTCTCCAGCCGAAGGACTAGACAGCGAGCCGCACCTGTTGCCCGCGGCCCTGCGCCAGCGCCCGCTCGTACACGAGCGCTGCCGCTGCGACATCCTCCAGGGCAGTGCCCGTGCTGTCGAAAATGGTCACCTCCGGATCGGAGGTGCGACCGGACCGTCGGCCGCTCACGACCTCGGCGAGCTCCGCATGCACGGCATCGCGGCGCATCACGCCGGCCGCGAGCGCATGGTGAAGCTCACCGATAGTCGCACACTGCTCCAGGACGTCCACCACCACTGTGCCGATCGCGAGGACGGATGGCTCGAGCTCCTGTTTGCTCTCGCCATCCGCCCCGACTGCCGCGATGAAGACGCCGCGCGGCACGTCGCTCGCGGCCAGGAGGGGAGCACGGGCAGGCGTGCAGGTGACGACGATGTCGCTCCGCCTGACAGCCGCCCGGTAGTCGCTCACCGCGCGAACGTCGAAGTCGAGCTCTCGCGACATCTCCGCCGCGTACGCGAGAGCGGTCGCCGGATCGCTGTCGTAAGCGAACGCAATGTGGATTGCACGCACCCGCGTCAGCGCCCGCAACTGGCTCCGGCCCTGCGTGCCGCAGCCGATGATCGTCGCGACGCCGGCACCTGCGCGCGCGAGATACCTGGCCGCCACCGCGGTGGCGGCCGCCGTCCGGAGGGTCGTGATCTCGATCGAGTCGAGGAGTGCGAGGAGTACTCCGTTGGTGGCGTCGTGCAGGCTCACCACGCCCTGGATGGACGGGAGGCCATGCCGAGCTGGGTTGTCGGGGTAGTTCGCGTTGATCTTCGCCGCGTAGTAGGAGCGGCTCCGCGTCAGTCCCGCGACCTTCACGTGGAAGGTGCCGTCTGGCGTCTGCGTTCCGAGCACGCTCGACGGGAGGGTAGCCCTCTCGTCTCGCGCGCGGAACGCGTCTGCCACCGCGGCGATGCACGAGTCCATGTCGAGGAGGGCGCGCACGTCGCTTCCGCTGAGCAGGAGCGTCGGCGGTGTCTGCAATCGCGTCCGCGAACCCACGGGCGCGCTCTCGATCGATGGACCAGCTTGCATGCCGATCTCACAAGTGATACGTTCGTATCTATGAATGATACAAATATTGCAACTGTGCAAGAGGCCGGCCCCACAGCCGCTGGCTGGCTGGTGCTCGTTCCACAGCTCCCGAGCAAACCGGATTATCTGCGCGTCAAGCTTCAGCGGCGGCTTCAGCGCGTCGGAGCGATGGCTCTGAGGAGCTCCGTGTACGTCCTCCCGAATCGCCCCGAGATGGTGGAAGACTTCGAGTGGCTTCGCACGGAGATCGTGGCTGACGGTGGAGACGCAATCATCTGGGTGGCCCGGGCGATGGCCGGCGTGACAGACTCGGGCCTCGAAGCGCTCTTCCGCGACGCGCGCGACTCCGAATACGCGGAGATCGTCGAGATGGCGCTGGTGATGCGGAGCAGCGTGCTTGACCAAGGGGAAGGGTCGGAGCGTCCCGCGCGCGCTCTCGCGAAGTTGCGGCGGCGTCTAGGCGAGATCGAAAAGGTCGATTTTTTCGACGCGAGGGGTCGCCTGGCCGCCCAGCGCGCGATCTCCGAACTGGAGCGCGCCGTCGTTGACGACGGCACGTCGCAGTCGCTCCGTGCGACATCGCCGTCCGTCTTCGGCAAGACGTGGGTCACACGGGAAAGGGTCTTCGTCGATCGCATCGCGAGCGCGTGGCTCATCCGACGCTTCATCGATCCGGCCGCGACATTCAAGTTCGTCCCCCCGTCGGGCTACCTGCCCCGTCCTGACGAATTGCGTTTCGACATGTACGAGGCGGAATACACGCACGAGGGAGATCGCTGCACATTCGAGACGCTTGTCACGGGGTTCGAGCTCGATGATCCGGCGCTTCGTGCCGTGGGAGAGGTCGTGCACGACATCGATTGCAAGGACGCGAAGTTCGACCGGCCCGAATCGGCGGGCGTGGAGTCCATCCTTGCGGGGTTGGTCAAGGCACAATCCGACGACCGCCGGCGCCTCGAGCTCGGCAGCGCGATCTTCGACGCGCTATATGCACAACTCGGGTGAGGACACCGCTGGCGCACCTCGTGCTATGGATCTGACCATCAGAGACGGGCACGCCCCCGTGCCCGTCAGAGATCATTCCCGACACATCACCTGGCGAAAGCTCGAAGGAGTTCGAATGGAGATCGCATGGCGGACCGACATCGACCAGGTGCTCGAGGATGCCAAATCCCAGAAGCGTCCAGTGCTGCTCGACTTCAGCGCCGCTCCGATGTGAGGGGGTTGTGCTCGGCTGGATGCCGAGGTGTACCCGGATGAGCGTGTCTCGCGCTTCATCACGAAGAGTTTCATACCGGCCCGCGTGCATGTGAAAGACCAGGCGGCCGACTTCCAGCGCTTCGGGGAGCGCTATGGCGCTCAGTGGACTCCCACCATCCTGGAGATCGATCCCGACGGGGTGGAGCGGCACCGCATCGAGGGCTTTCTACCGGCCGACGACTTTCTGGCGCAGCTGACGCTGGGGCTGGGCCACGCGGCGTTCAAGCGTCAGGACTGGAGCGAATCGGAAAAATATTTCCGCGATATCCCGGACCAGTTTCCGGAGAGCGAGGCCGCCCCCGAAGCGCTGTACTGGGCCGGCGTGTCGCGCTACAAGAGCAGCAAGGATGCCACCGCACTCCGCGATACCGCGAAGGCCCTCAGCGGTCGCTATCAGGGGTCGAGCTGGGCGAAGAAAGCGTCGATCTGGAAGTAGGCGCTGTCGTCAGGCATCGCGGCCGAGGGCGATCGCCAGAGCATCGCGCTCCGCTGCCGCGACGCCGGTCATGTAGGCCAGCACCAGCTCCGTTACGTGAGACGACGCCGCGGCTTTTTTCCGCACCCCGCGGAGAGCGGCCAGGTGGGCGATCACGCTGGCGTGCGCCTCCCGGAGGGCGACCTCCGCAGTTCCGCCTTCCCCGGCCAGCGCCCAGGCGAAGGCTGCGCCGACGACACGGTCGGAGTACACAGGCGTCGACGAGTCGAGAAGGGTACGGACCGCGGACTGGAGTCGCGCGCGACCCTGGTCGGTGATCGTGAAGACGTTGCGGGCCGGCCGCGCGCCTGGCCGGGTCGTGGAGACCGCGAGGTCCCCGCTGCGGGCGAGCGTTCCGAGCGCGGCGTAGACGGTCGCGGCGCCGACTTTGGCCCACTCCGAGAGCTGAATGCGGCGAATGAGGCGGATGACCTCGTAGCCGTGCCGTGGCCGCTGAGCTATCAGCCCTAGCACCACGACATCGGTATGGCTCGTGACCCCGGGCCCAGGCATAGTCCTGACAAGGTTAATCTAACTCGGACTAGACGCAACCTTCCCCGGACCCTACGTGCTCGCGGGCCCGCAGTAGTGCCTCGCCGAGCCAGCAAGGATGCGAGCCAGAGCCACGACCGACTGCAGGTCCACCCACTCCTCTGCGGCATGTGCTCCCGCACCGGAGGGGCCGATCACAACGGTCTCTATCCCCGCCGCGGCCAGCAGCGCGGCGTCCATCCAGTACGCGACGCCCATGATGGCAGGCGGATGACCCAACTCCTCCGTCGCCGCTGCCAGCACGGCCCGCGACACGGGCGCATCACGCGAGACCTCGAAGGCATCGCGCGCCAGGAGCAGCCGATGCCGGGCGATGAACGACGGATCCTCTCGAGCCAGGCCCGCCAGCAGCTCGCCGATCTGGGCCATCACCTGCTCCGGCGTCTCGGCGGGAATGGTACGACGCTCGATCTCCAGCCGGCAGCGCGCCGCGTACGTGCTGGCGCCGCTGCCGCCCTGTAAAACCGCCGCATGCAATGACGGGGGGCCGACGAGCGGATGGGGCGGAGACCGTCGGAGCTGACGCTCGAGTCCGTCGAGCGCGCCGAGGAATCTCCCCATGTGCATGTTCGCGTCGATTCCCTCGTCGAAGCGACTGCCGTGGGCCGCGCGCCCGATCGTCTCCACCTCGATCCAGCAGAACCCCTTGTGCGCCACGCAGAGCTGCAGCTCGGTGGGCTCGGTGACGATCGCGCCATCGGTCCGCAGGCGCGTGAGCACGTCCCGCATGCCGATGCTCTCGGTCTCCTCATCCGCGACACCGCAGACGATGAGATCTCCCGCGAGTCGGCTCCCCGCGTCGCGCAGCGCTTTCACCGCGCCGAGCGAGGCCGTGAGGCCGCACTTCATGTCGTAGGCGCCTCGTCCGTACAGCTTCCCGTCACGGATCGATCCGTCGAACGGGTCGCCCGCCATCCCCTCCACTCCCACCGTGTCCATGTGGGCGTAAAGCAGAAGCGACCGGCCGCCGCCGGCGCCAGCGATCCGACCCGTGACGCTCACCCGTCCGGGGAGAGGCTCGTGGTACGTCACCTCGGCGCCCAGCTCCTCGAGCAGGGAGCCAACATGGCGGGCGATCCGGCTCTCGTCGCTCTTCTCCCCGGCGCTCGCGAAGGCCGGATTGATGGAGCTGATCCGGACCAGCGCGGCCAGCGCACTGCCGACGTAGCCGTCGTCCACAACAAGCATCGTCATCCGCCGCAGAGGGTTGGGCGGGTGGCGCCGTCGAGTGGCGACCCGACTGAGTCGCCACTCGGACGAGCGCTAGAGCTGCTGCTTTCGTCCGCCCGTGACGAGCCGGACGATGAACGTTAGGAGGACGGCGCCGATGATGGCGACGATGATCGTGTAGATCATCCCGCCAGAGCCCGCGAAGCCGAGCGTCTGCATGATGAAGCCGCCGACGACCGCGCCCACGATGCCGATGACGATGTCCATGATCGGTCCGTAGCCCGATCCCTTCATGAGCTTGCCGGTCACGAGGCCGGCGATGAGCCCGACGATGATCCACCAGAGGATGTACATGACGTGTGCTCCCGGATATCGGTGTGGGGTAGCGCTCACTGCGTGGCGGTGCGCCACGCGTGCGGGCAAAGGCAAGGGACGTGCCGACCGTGGGGCCCAGGGCGGGTGCCCCACCCGGATGGCTTGCACTGACCAGACTGCCGTCTTATTACAGGAAGAGAGTCGCGCGGCCAAGCCTATCCGAAATCCTTCGCGCCACGGAGCGCAGAATGGCGTCCCGAGACTCACGAGTCCCCACACTCATTCGGAGGCACGATGCCCGCCCGCCACGTTCTCTCTTTGTCTCTATCACTCCTTGTCTGCGCGACGGCGCTCCCCGGCCAGAAAGGTAGAGCTTACTCCACCGGGCGCTTTGCTCTGGAGATCGACGGCAAGATGGCCGGGTTTGTCTCGGAATTTACCGGAGGAAGTCCGACCTCGACCGTGGTGACCGAGAAGCTGGGGCCGGACATGATCACCCGCAAGCACATCGCGGGGGTGAAGTACGAGCCGATCGTGTTCGACGGCGCCATCGACCTGGCGGAGACAGCCCTGCAGATGCTCCTCGACAACAAAATTCGGCGCGTCAACGGCGCCGTAATTACGGCGGACTACAGCTTGAAGGAGGTCGACCGGCTGAATTTTTTCCAAGCCCTCGTGACGGCGGTGACGATACCCGAGCTCAACGGCAGCATCAAGGATGCCTGCCACTTCGATATCGAGCTCCAAGCGGAATACACTCGAACCGCGAAGCCGGATGGCGGCACGCTCAAGAGCGATGCTGGGAAGACCGCGGTCACGAAATGTCTTCCCTCGAACTTCCGGGTCACGATCGACAATCTCCCCACGACCAGGGTAGCCAAGATCGACGCCTTCACCCTTCGTCGTACCATTGTCGAGAACGCGGTCGGTGAGATGCGCGACTATCAGAAACAGCCGGCTCGGCTCGAGTTCCCCAACCTCAAGCTCACCATTGGCGAAGTCGATATCAAAGACTGGGCTGCCTGGGCTGACGACTTCATCGTGAAGGGGAACAATGGACAGGACAAGGAAAAGACGCTGACGCTGGAGATCCTCAGCCCCAACTTGAAGGATGTTCTGCTCACCCTCACAGCGAGTGGGGTCGGCATCGTCGCGGTCCGGCCGGTGCCGTCCGCCGCTGGAAGCGAGAACATCCGCCGCTCCGAGGTCGAGCTCTACGTCGAGAACTGGACGCTGGGTCCTGCGAAGCGCGCCAGTCTGGACGGGGGTCCGCGTCAGGGGGCGCTGCGGGCGGTAACGAGGCTCGTCAGGAACTGAGAGCCGCCGAGAGACGGCCAGAAAACGCCGAAGGGCAGAGACGCGAATCCTGCGTCTCTGCCCTTCGCGCATGGTCCCGGACGCTCAGCTCACTTTCACCGCCTGGATCATTCCGTGGGCGAAATGGGGCTTCCCATCCTTGCCATCGGGAACGAAGCAGACGAGCAGATAGTCGCCGGCGGGCAGATCGGCCGTGAAGTAGGCCGGACTTCCTGGCATGATGGCGGCCACGCCGCCTATGCCCCGAGCCGGCGGCGGCCCCGGCGCCTTGCTCGTCTTCGGGTTGACCGCTCTGGCTATCCAGTCCAGCACATCCTTCTGTGTCTTTCCGGGCGCGAGCTGCATCACCTCGATCTCGTGCGGTTGCCCGCCGCCATTCCGGACCTCGAAGGTGTGCGTGCCGGCGGTGAGTGGCTTCGACAGCGTGAAGGTGTATTCGCCCAGAGTCACCACCTCGTCCGCCTTGGGAGCGGGGGCGGTGGACGTGGCTGCGGTAACGGTGAGAGGATGGATCATCCCCTTGGCGAAATGCGGCACGCCGCCGGGCACATTCACGAAGCAGACGAGAGCGTAGGTCCCAGCAGTCAGATCCACAGTGGCGTTAGCCTCGCCCTTCGGATCCGGAGCAGCCGGTCCTCCCACCATCACGATCCAGCGCGGTGGCGGACCGGGCTTCTTGAGTGCCTGCTGCAAGTCGGCGAAGGTCTTCCCGCTGTCCAGTCGCACGATCTGCATGTGATGAAAGGTGGATCCGTCGTTCACCAGCCGGAACGTCGTCATGCCGGCCGGTATCTCGTTCGGCGCATCGAAGCCGAAGTCCTTGGCGTGCACGACGATCGAGTTGGGCGTCGCGGGCGCCGGCGGCGCGGCGCTCGAATCCACCTTTGCCGCACCCTGATCCTTCGGGCCGCACGCGGCGACGATCAGGGCAGTGACAACCAGCTGAGCCGAGCTACGACACCGTCGCATGGAGCCTCCTCGAGGGGAATGTCGCGCAATAGACGCACCATCTTCGGAGTCCCCGAGCCGGCTGTCAATCGCCCTCTCGACTCGCCGCCCTGCTCAGCCCGAGCTATATCAACGGGCCGGAAGCACCGCTCCCCCACCCCCGCTGGCATCGATGCCCACACTCGAGGCACCATCGGCTCCCTCGCCGCGCATGCGACGCCGGTTGCTGCGCCACCATCTCCCGCTAGCCCTCGCGAGCGCCCTGGCGTTGCTGGCGGCGCACGCGGTCGTCCGGTCGAAAGGCGAGTGGTTCCGCTGGAGCATGGCCACGGCCTATGTCGGACTGGTTCTTCTCGGCGCGACGCTCGCCACCGGCCCTCTCAAGGTTCTGCGAGGTCGCCCGAACCCCGTCTCGACCGATCTCCGCCGCGACATCGGAATCTGGGCCGGGATGATGGCGGTCGCGCATTTTCTGGTCGGATGGCAGGTGCACATGAAACACCGGTACCTGTATTTCTTTCGTGAGCGCACGGCGGGAGGGGCACTGCTCCCGCGCACCGATCTGTTCGGCGCGGCGAACGATCTCGGACTGATCGCGGTCCTCGTCGCCGGCATGTTGCTCGCCCTCTCCAACGACCGCTCGCTCCGTGCGCTCGGCACGCCCCGCTGGAAGTCGCTCCAGCGGTGGAACTACGGGCTGCTCGCGCTCGTGCTCGCCCATGGCGCGGCGTTCCAGCTGATCGAGAAGCGCGCGCCGCCCTTCGTCGCTCTCTTCGCCGCGTTGTCAGCCGCCATCATTGTGCTGCAGCTCGTCGGCTACCGCCGGCGACGTCGTGCCGACGCCGCGCGGGAGACCACATGACCGGAGCGCTCTGGAGCGCGAAGGGGCTGCTCCTTCTCGCCCTCGGGCTCGTGGCCCTCGGCTACCTGGCCGTCCTCGTCCTGGCGCTCGCGCGCCCGGCTGAGGGCGCGCGCGCGCGCCCCACCGCGCGAGCACTGATCACGGGCGCCGTGACGAACTTCTTCGATACGCTGGGCATTGGCTCCTTCGCTCCGACGACAAGCATTCTCCGCTCCTGGCGTCTCGTGCGCGACGAGTGGATTCCGGGCACCCTCAACGTCGGCCACACCCTGCCGACGGTGGTGCAGGCGTTCATCTTCACACGCATCGTGCCGGTAGACAGCCGCACGCTCATCCTCATGATCGGCGCAGCGATCACCGGGGCATGGCTCGGCGCGGGCGTCGTCGCGGGCTGGCCCCGGCGCCGGGTTCAGATCGGGATGGGCATCGCCCTGATCGCGGCGGCGGGCATCCTTCTCCTCCTGCAGCTCGGGCTGATCCCGGGTGGGGGGACAGCGCTGGGTCTGAGCGGCGGCCGGCTCGCCGTCGCCGTTGGCGGCAACCTCCTGCTCGGCGCACTGATGACACTGGGCATCGGCCTTTACGCGCCGTGCATGATTCTCATCAGCATGCTCGGGATGAGCCCGACCACCGCCTTTCCGATCATGATGGGGTCCTGCGCCTTCCTCATGCCGGTCGCGAGCGTGCGGTTCATTCGCGCCGGGAGCTACGATCGCAGCGCATCGATCGGGCTTCTCTTCGGCGGCATTCCGGCGGTGCTCGTCGCAGCCTTCATCGTCAAGTCACTGCCGCTGGGTGCGGTCCGCTATCTGGTGGTGGTCGTCGTGCTCTACACGGCGGTGAGCCTGCTGCGCGCGGCGCGCACGCCTCAGCGGCTCAGCCAGTAATTCGCCTTGAGGAGGAGGATGTTCTCCGGCGGCAGCGCGAATAGGGAGCGCACATCGTCCAGTCCGCCGTAACGGCCGCCGCTCTCGTACGAAGAGCGCGTGTGCTGCCAGACAGCGTACAGTGTCGAGCCAGGTCGGTACTCCCACCGCAGAACTGCGCTCCCACGCAGCGAGCGGTAGCTCGCGTCGGGATTCGGGATGACGAAGCGCGTCACCACCTGGCCGTCCCGCTCGATGGCAACACCATAGCTGCCGGTCGTCTGGCGGAGAACGCTGACGTTGGGATCGTTCGCGTACGAGTCGAGATCGAACGATTTCGGGCGGAGCAGCTCCCGGAAATTCGTCGCGCTGGCTCCCGACGTGAACGGCTCGGCGTACAGCTGGAGGCTCAGAGTCGGGGTGAAGGTCAGATTCGCCCGCGTGCTCATCGACAGCGTAGTCTGACGGAGTGCTCCAAACACGTACCGAGTTCCGTACGTCGCGGGTGCGAGCGTGTCCGGCACCGCCGCCACCAGATACGCCATCTCGCGGGTCGCAGTGTAGCTCGGCCCCACGCTCAGCTGAGCGTTCGGCAGCGGACGCCAGGTGAGTGACGCGCCTCCCCCGTTGCTGTAGGTGCCGAACTCCGTCCGGAAGCCGTATCCGAATAGCGAGCCGCTGAGCGCGCGCCGGGAGTCGGTGAAGAGAGTGAGGCTCGCCTGCCGGCTCGGGCTGCTCACGATCGCGGGGCCTCCGCGCGTCGCCTGGCCGCTCAGCCCCCGCAACCGGCCTCCAGCGCTGGCGAAGACTCCCCAGTTGTTCTGCAGGAACGACACAAAATTGATGTTCGCGCTTCGGGACAGCCGTTCGCCCCCGCCATTCCATGCGGCCTGGGCGACGACTTCAGTGGCCAGGCTACGCAGCCGCGCCGTCGGCTTGGGCATCGACCAGCTCCCGCTCAGAAGCAAGGTTCGCCGGTCCGCCTCGGTGAGGTAGCCGAGGTCGTTCAGCTCGTACCCGGGCGACACGAGACTGCCGCCGACCGAGAAGCCAAAGCCGCTCCGCCCATCAAAGCGCAGCTTGGCGTTGGCCGTCCCCCCGGACAGCGCCGTCGTCACGCTGTCCACGCGCAGATACGACTGGTCGGGCCGCTGGTAATAGCGCGCGCTCGAGCGCTCCGCCGCTGTGATCACGGAGGGACTGCCGCGGATCGAGCTCCAGACCGCCGTACCGGTGAGGCGAAATCGGTTATCCGACCATCGGTTCTGCCAGTCGACTCCGGCTGTGCGCGCCTCGCGCCGGAACACCGAGTCCAGCCGGGGAGAATCGAGATCGCGCAGGGCTTCCGTGACGACGAACCCGATCGAGGACCGTCCTCCACGAAAATCCTGCTCGAGCCGCCCGACCGTATAATGCGCCCGTGGCTCGAGCTCGTCACGGTAGCGGACGGGCACGCGCCGGTCCACGACGAACGTGCTGTCGCCCTCGTTGCCCGACGGAGTCCAGCGGCCGAAGAGCTGCTCTCCGGCCACGTCGCCGGCCACGCGCCCCGTCTCGGCTTGCAGCAGGCCGATCGACGTCCCGCGCGCGAGCTTTCCGCTGATCTTCGCTGCTCCCAGTATCGGCGTGCTGACAGGGGAATCGGTGAAGGGGCCGACGATGCGGTCACCCGCCGCGAAGACGCGACCGACATCTGGAGAGAGCACCGGCGCCCGTCCGATCCGGCGCGAATAGAACACCTGCCCCGGAGATGTGAGGGCGTCGGTGCCGAAAGCGAAGATCTGGGCGCCTTCCACGAAGAAGGGTCGCCGCTCCTCGAAGAACGTCTCGAAGACCGAGAGGTTCAGCTGTGCGGGGTCCGCTTCGACCTGGCCGAAATCGGGGTTCACGGTTGCGTCGAGGGTGAGGTCAGAGGTGACTCCGTACTTGAGATCGAGTCCGAGGCTCTGCCTGGTCGCCGTCCCGTCGAACAGCGGGTCGCCTGGCGCGGGACGATGCGCGTCGATCTGGCCTCTCGCGTACGGCATGAGCTCCAGCCGTCGCGGCGTGGGGAGGTCGTGGATTCCGACGAGATGAGCGAACCGCGACGCGAAGCCCTTCTCGTTCTGTCGCACCAGAACCAGAGCATCGCGCTCGTTGGACGCCGAGCGCACGCGAAAGACATTGACGCCCCACAGCTGGACGGCTCGCGCCGGGAATCGGAGCTGCGACAGGGGAATGCGGATCTCGGCCGTCCAGCCGAGAGAGTCGATGCTGACCGCCGCCTCCCACACTGGATCCCACGAGTCATCGCCGTGCGGCTGATCGCCGCTCACCAGAGCATCGGAGCGCACGCCGAGGGGATTCACCGAGAAGAGCATCGCCGTCTGGTGGTCGTGGTAGCTGTCGAGGGCGATGGTCAGTAGATCGGAGGGCGAGTCGCCATCGCGCCGGGTGAGGGAGGCCCTCAGCTGACGCGGGTCGCGCTCGCACATGCGCGCGCCCACATACAGCGCGGCATCGTCGTAGAGCACGCGGATCTCGGTGCGCTCGGCGGCCGGCTCGCCTTCGCGCGGATTCGCTTGCCAGAACGCGGCGGTCACCGGCGCGGTGAGCCAGTCTTCTTCCGTCAGCCGTCCATCGATGGTGGGCGCGTGCGACGCACGAACGGCGCGCACCTCCGGCAGAGTGGCATCTGCAACGTCAGGGACCGGCGTCGCTCGTCCGCTCTCTGCGCACAGGGCGGCCGCGAACAGAAAGGGAAGCACCCCCGTCAATCGTCCGCTGGCACGGGTCGCCCGTCTCGCCTGGAGTGCCGTCTCCGACTCAGCACCGTCTCGACGAGAAACCTCCATAATAACGCGGCCGCGTACGTCGCCTGCGTCGACGCCAGGAGCACGGCAAGCAGCGGAGCGCGCCCGCCCGCGTGAGCGCGAAAGGGGTAGAGCAACATCCCGGCGTAGAAGGATGGATAGACACGAGGACCCCGCCCCGTTCGCCTCACTCGCGCCCGGTGCACGGACAGGCCGTCCTGCCCGTACCGCCAGTGCTGGCGAAGAAAATCGATCGCGCCGAGCTCGTGGGAATGCCGCACCACCGCTTCCCCGACGTAGACGAGCTCGTGCCCGCTGTGCAGCCAACGCTCGCACAGCTCGCGATCCTCACCGGTCACCCCGATCTCCTTCTCGTCGAAGCCTCCCAGCTCTCGAAAGGCGCTCGCCGGCAGTGCGAGGTTGCTGGTACAGAAGAAGCGTTGCTCCCTCTGATCCGGATGCACTGCGCCGAGTCCGTACTCATAGAGATACGAGATGAGAAGCTGGCTCGCCTCCGAGTAGATGTTGGCGTGGAGGGCGTTCACCACGCGGCCGCCGGCACCCGCGCGGGAATCGTTCGCAAACTGATTTGCAAGGGCAACCAGCCAATTGGGCTCCGGCTCGCAGTCGTCATCGGTGAATGCGAGGACATCGCCCCGCGCTCGTGACGCCCCGGCATTCCGCGCCGCACCGGGCCCAGCGTGACCCAGCGCAAGGAAGGTGACATCCAGCCGATCCCGAAATGTGTCCACGACGCTGGCGGCCGACACCGGACTGCCGTCATCCGCCACGATCACCTCGAAGAGCTCACGGGGGTAGATCTGCCGAGCGAGCGCGTCGAGGCAGCGGGTCAGCTGCCGCGGGCGCGAGAGGGTCGGGATGATCACCGAGATGGTGGGAGCCGACCCCTGGCTCACGGCTCGCTCCGGAGCGTGGTACGATGCGCGTCTTGGCGGAGAGCGGAAAAAACAACGTTCCGCTCCCGCTCGTCCAGCTCCCCGAGCACGAGGTACGCGGCGGGGATGGCGGCGCCGATCGCCAGGAGCTCGAGCGCGAGCAGCGGTCCGGACGCTCCCCACCACTGCGCGACGAGGTACACACCGATGGAGACGGCCACGCTCCGAGCCAGCGATGCAGCAGAGGGATGGACGCGCCAGAGCACATGCACGGAGCCGAGCGCGGCCGCGGCCCCACACAGCGCCGCGAGCAACGTCACCCCCGCTGCCCCACGCATGCCCCACCTTGGGATGGCAACGAGGTCGGCCGCCAGCGCCAGAGCGGGAAGCGGCAGCGCGATTCGAGCGACCCATCGGGGACGGCCAGCCGCGATCAGGATGGCAGACGCCACCGAGATGATCAACACAGCGAGCGCGGCGAAGATGAGGAGCGCGAGCGCGGGACCCGCGGGGGCGAAGCTCGAGCCAAAGATCGCTGAGACGATCGCCACCGACGCGCCCGCTGTCATGGCCCCGTAGGGGAGGAGGAGCAGCGACACCCGGAGCGCATTCCGCGCCAGATCCTGGGCCGAAGTCATATCACGCTCGCCGAGCGAACGGCTGAGCGCCGACAGTAGGAGCGAGGAGAGCGAGAGGGCGAACAGGCCGGGCACGACGGAGAGGTTCTGCGCGGCGCCGTACTGGCCGGCCTGGACCGATCCACCCCCAAGGGCCGAGAGCATGAACAGATCGAGCTTGTCCAGCAAGCGCGCCGCCACTCCGGCCGCGAACAGCGGCACGGCGTAGTCCCAGAGCGCGCGCATCGCGTAGGGCGGGCGCCGGACGGGAGGCCGCACGTAATAGCGACTCGCGCCGAGCTCGACGAGGGACGCCCCGATGCTTCCCAGGATCGCCCCCGTCACCGAGAGACCGGCGCCGACGAGCAGCATGATGAGCGCCATGCGCGACAGCCAGCGCCACGCCGTCGCAATGGCGCGGTGGCGGTATTCGCCGATGCCGACCAGGATGTTGCGATGCGCCTGGGCCAGAGCAAAGAAGGGGATGTCCAGAGAGAAGAGGCGGAGATACGCCACGAGCCCCGGCTGGTGGAGCAGCTCCGAGAGGGGAGCGGCGAGCAGGCAGAGCAGCAGCGCAACCAGCATCCCCGTCACACCGCTGAGCCAGACCACGGTCGAGCCCGCCGGCCGCCAATCCTCCGCCTCGGCCACCAGCTTGAATGTGGCGCGCGCGAACAGAGAGCTGATGCACCACTCCAGCCAGGTCACGACCGTCGTGGCGAGCGCGAGCATCCCGTAGTCGGCGGCGCCGAGCCGCCGCGTCAGGAATCCCGCCGTCACGAGGCCCGTCGGCAGGATCAGTGCTTCCGCGAGGAAGATCCGGAGCGTACCGCCGATCGCCCGAGAGCCCGCCGACGTTTCAGACATCAGCTGGCGAAGACGACAAGCTGCTCCTCGCTCACGTAACGACCCCGGTCGAACTCGAGCTCGCTCTTCTGGCGAGCGGCGTCGCCGACGCCGGCTCCGTAGCCCACGAGCTCGCCGGCCGTGTGCGCCAGCAGGCCGAGCACGAGGGGTGGAAGCACGCCCGGCAGGAGACGGTGCCGTCCGTTCACTCGGCGGACCTGCTTCCAGAGGCGTGGGGCCCGCGCAACCGGGATGAGAATTCCCGCCACGAGGTAGACCGCTCGGCGAAGACGCGACCAGCGTTCCTGTGTGGCGCGATTCGCACCGAAGAGGCGGCCGGAGATGAAGTGTTCGACGATCAGAGGCCGGACCAGGTTGAAGTTCACGTGAGCCGTCCGCGCCTGGGGCTCGAGCCAGAGTTGATAGCCTCGCGCGCGCAGGTCGTCCAGCAGCAATCCCTCGGTGTCGAGCAGCTCCTCCAGCCGCGGGCCGTACTGCATGATGAGATCGCGCTTGTATGATGTGTTGTGCCAGGGGAGCGCGTTTGTCACGCCGCGCGTTACCGGCCCGACGAAATCACCGAAGCTCAGGATGAGATCGGCCCAGCTCGTCATCCGTCCGGGATTCGCGTTCTCGAATTGTGGTCCCACCGCTGCCCATGGCCCCTGGTGCGCCGTGATGATCGCCTCTGCCCAGTCCGGTGCCGGAAAGGAGTGGTCTTCGGCCGACACGACGATCGGCGCGCCGGCTGCCCGGATCCCGGCGGCGCGCAGTGCGGACATTCGACCACTCTGCTCGATCACCCGCACGCGAGCGAATCCGGCCGTCGACTCGCCCTGCCAGTCGGTCGAGGTGCCGGGAGGAACGACCAGCACCAATTCGGTGCGCTCGAGCGCTGTCTGAGCCCGCAGGTGGCGAATGATCGCCGCGATCGCTCCGTAACCGGCCGGTGCGGGGAGAACCACCGATAGCGCCGGCGTCGTGGCGCCGCTCATGCTTCCCGTGGAGCGAGTGGGTGCGACAGGGCCATCCGATCCGACACCGTGACGTGACGCTCGCGGTGGTGCTCGAACTCGGCCGCCCGCAGCGCGGCGTCGCCCGGGCCCCGGGCGTACCCCAGCAGCTGTCCGACTCCGTCAATGACGAGCCCGATGGCGACCACCGGCGCGACACGTCCGATCAGCGCCCAGGGCACGCCCGCTTCCGCGGCCTGTCGCAGCGCACGCTGGAAGCGAACCAGCGGTATGAGCGGCGACGCGGCGGCGAAAGCCAGCCGATGCCGCAGCGACCATCGGCTGGCCCGCGTCGCGGCGAACAGACGGCCGTTCAGCAGCTGGATTGTCGTCCAGCTCCGCCAGAGCGCGAAGTTGACGTGCGCTGCCGACGCAGCCGGCTCCAGATACAGCTCATGGCCACGCCGGCGCAGCTCCCACTGGAGTACCGTCTCGGCGTCGAGCAGCGCGTCGAGCGATTCGCCGAGCTCGAGCAGAGGCGCCCGCTTGTAGCTGCTATTGTGGCCGGGGAGACAGGTCACGATTCCGGCGCGCCCCGGCGCGAGCCAGCGCCCGTAGCCGATGAGAAGATCTGCCCAGCTCACCGCGGTCTCGGGGTTTGCGTTTCGAATCACCGGCCCGACCGCCGCCCACCGTCCGCGATGCGCATCGATCAGCGCCGCGGCCCATTGCCGATCGGGGAAACAGTGATCCTCGGCGAACGCCACCACCGGAGCTCGCGCCGCCCTCACCCCGGCGGCTCGCGCCGTTCCGCACGGACTGATGGTGGACACGGAGAGAACACGCACCTCGCCGATCCCGGCGACGGCGGCAGCAACGGAGGGGTCGTCCAGGTCGATCACGACATTGCGGGGCGCGACGATGATCAGCTCCAGCCGATCGCGAGAGGTCTGCTCGCGCAGGTGGGACACTGTTCGCCGTACGCTTCTGAAGCCATCGGGGGTAAGGAGCACGACCGTCAACGCTGGGTGATTCTCGACGGTCATCACGCGCCTCCTCCGATCGACGTCGCGGTATGCGACATCGCATCACTCCTCGACGGCGATGGCGGCGGGTCGGGCGGCATCGCACGTCCGATCAGCGCGGATCGCTCGGCGGCGTCGATCACTGCCAGGCTCATGTATCCGTCCAGAAAGTCCGGACTCGCGGAAGTCCCCGCTCGGGTCGCCGCGATGAACCGCTCGAGCGCCACCCGGTAGGACGGCTCCTGTCCGGGAGAGCGCAGTTTGCGGACAACATGGGGCAGACCGTTCAGTGCGCGCACGGGCGCCATGACATCGAGCGCGTGCCGCCGGGCAAGAGGTGCCGAGACCTCGACATCCCTCGATCGGTAACGGTCCACCGTCATCTTCCCGGCGCTGCCATGGATCTCGATTCGATCCTCCTCCACGCCGCCAAAGGTGAAGAAGCACTGCGCGATGATGTCATTACCCATGGCGAGCTGCAACGCCGCCGTATCGTCTTCGCTGTAGACCGATCTCAACTCGGCGCTGACCGTGGTGATCTCGACCGGAAGCAGCCAGCGCAGCAGATCCATGTGGTGCGATGCCAGATCGAGCAACACGCCGCCCCCGCTGCTGCGGGTGCTCTTCCAGGCCGGCATGTCGCGGCGTGACGTGGAGAACACCGTACGAATCGACAGCACCGTGCCGATGCGCGCCGATGTCAGGAGTCGACGTGCACGCTCGTACAGAGGATGGCAGCGATAGTTGAAACCGATCATGGCGACGACATCGACGCGCCGCGCCGCCGCCAGGAGCTCCCGTCCGTCCGCGAGCGTGGACGCGAGCGGCTTTTCCAGGTACACGTGCTTTCCCGCCCTGAGCGAGGCGATCGCCGCATCGCGGTGCAGAGCGGTGGGGAGCGCGATGAGAATCGCGTCGATGTCCGGGCGCGCCAACAACTCGCGGTAATCGGCCACGCATGGGCTACCGGGTGCAGCGCGCTCGCCGTCGCGGCGGAGCCGCGGATCCACCTCCGCGATCGCCACCAGTCTGGCGCCGGGCAGCGCCCTCAGCAGAGGGAGATGAATCGTCCGCGCAATCTCGCCGAAACCGATGAGTGCGATCGAGATGCGCGGAGGAGATGACATGGGGAGCGATGGCAGCAGCTTCCGAGCCAGGGTGAATCACTCGTACGGGGCGCGGACGGTGCGATGAACGACGGGCTGTCGGAGACGGACGACAATCGGCGGCGGCCGCCCCACAGCGAACTGAAACGCTCCGGAGCCGGGAGGACGGAGATCGGGTATCTTCCACCGAACATGATCAACCTGACGCGCGACACAGAACGAAGCGATGGCGGCTTCGCCACGCTCGAGCTCGATGACCGGCTTGTGTCCGCACTCGCGACACTGGGCTACGAGGAACCCACGCCCATCCAGCGCGAGGCGATTCCGCCGCTGCTCGCTGGCCGGGACCTCCTCGGCCAGGCGGCGACCGGCACCGGCAAAACCGCGGCGTTCGCTCTTCCGCTGCTGCAACTGATCGCCCCCGTCATCGGCGCGGAGCGCGAGGGGAAGCCGGCTGCGCGAGCGCTCGTCCTCGTCCCGACCCGCGAGCTCGCGATCCAGGTCGCCGAAGCGGTGCATCGCTACGGGAGGGCGCTCGGCGTCTGCGTCGTCCCGGTGTACGGCGGTCAGGACATCCAGCAGCAGCTTCGCTCCCTGCGGCGCCGAGTGGACGTGGTCGTGGCGACCCCGGGCCGCGCTCTCGACCATGTCCGCCGCGGGTCGATGAAGCTCGACCAGGTACGCGTGGTCGTGCTGGACGAGGCCGACGAGATGCTGGACATGGGCTTCGCTGATGACCTCGAGGCGATTCTCGAAGCGGTGCCGGAAGAGCGCCAGACGGCGCTCTTCTCCGCGACCATGCCGCCCCGGATCGCCGCGCTCGCCGAGCGGCATCTCCGCAATCCGGTGCGCATCAACATCAGGCGCGAGCAGGCGGTGGCAGGCGAGATGCCGCGCGTGCGGCAGGTGGCCTACGTGGTGGAGCGGCATCACAAGGTGGCCGCCCTCGGCCGCGTGCTCGACATGGAGAGTCCCACCTCGGCGATCGTCTTCTGTCGCACGCGCATCGAGGTGGACGGTCTCACCGAATCGCTCGCGGCTCGCGGCTACGATGCCGAAGCCATTCACGGCGGGATGACCCAGGAGCAGCGCGACCGCGTGATGCGGCGCTTCCGGGAGGGAACCACCGAGCTGTTGATCGCGACCGATGTCGCCGCTCGTGGACTCGATATCGAGCATCTCTCGCACGTCATCAACTTCGACGTGCCGTCGGCTCCCGATGCGTACGTGCACCGCATCGGCCGAACCGGCAGGGCCGGGCGCGAAGGGGTGGCGATCACCCTCACCGAGCCGCGAGAGCGACCCTTTCTCCGGAATATCGAGCAGTTCACGAAGCAGAAAATTCAGGTCGAGGCGGTGCCGACCGTGCTCGACCTCCGCGTGCGCCGGCTGGAGCTCACCCGCGCATCGATTCGAGAGACGCTGCTCGGAGGCGACCTCGATCCCTATCGGGTCGTGCTCGAGATGCTGTCAGAGGAATTCGACGTCGTCGATGTGGTGGCGGCGGCGGTCAAGCTCGTGCACGAGATGGCGGGAGCCGACGGCGATGGCGACGAGACGGAGATCCCGCCGGTCGCTCTCCCCACGCCCCGTGCGCCGCGAAGCCGGACAGATGGGGCGCGCGGCCGGAAGGAGGCCGCCGACGCCCGACCGGCGCGTCGCGGCGCAGCGCGCGGAGCGGCGACCGGGGACATGACCAAGCTCTACATCGGCCTCGGCCGGCGAGCCGGCATCCGTCCCGGCGATCTGGTGGGCGCGATCGCCAACGAGACCGGAATCGATGCGCATTCCATCGGTGCGATCGACATCACCGAGAAATTCTCCCTGGTAGAAGTGCCGGTGCTGGCGGCGGATGACGTCATCAGCGCGCTCCGCGGCACCACCATTCGCGGAAAGAAAGTGATCGCCCGCCGCGACCGCGATGCGCCCTGATTCGAGGAGTCACGGCGCCGTCGCCTGCTGACAGGGCGTCGAGGATGCCGTAGAATGGCGTCATGGATGACCTGCTGACCGCCCGCGAAGCTGCTGCGCTTCTCCACCTTCATGTCAAGAGAGTTCAGCACCTCGCGCGCGCGGGCCAGTTGCCAGCCGTCCGTTACGGACGCAAATGGCTCTTTCCCCGTGGAAAGCTGCTCGCCGCGCGCACCGCGTCGCGGACGTCGCCGGAGCTGTCGTCGGCAATCGAGATCAGCGCGCGCAATCAGCTGCGGGGCCAGATCTCCGAGCTGCATGCCGACGGGGTCATGGCCGAGGTGCGGATCCTGATCGGAGATCAGGAGCTCGTCGCCATTATCACGCGCTCGTCCGCCGAGCGACTGGGGCTCGCTCCCGGGGACGAGGTGCTGGCGGTGATCAAGTCCACCGAGGTCATGATCGCCAAGGCGGTCGGTTGACTCGCCCTTAAGATTCCCTTCCATTACCTTACGCGCTACACTGGTCGCGCCGAGTCCGACCACACCCTCGCGTAGGGACCCCATGCCGACCGTCGCTCCGTCATTCCTGTCACGGCCCTCAGCCGCGGGCCCGCTTCTGATTCTGGCACTCGCTGCCGCGTCGGAGCTTGCCGCGCAGAGTTCACCCGGGCTGTCCTACCCGCTCGCGCCCTCGCCTGTCCTCGACATGCGTCTTTTCCCGGCGAGTCCGGCGCTCTCCGGCTATCTCTCCGAGCGTACGACGCGCCGCAACGATTCCACGGGCTTTCTCCTCAATCGGGCGCGCATCACCGTCCAGGCGGGGCCGCGACCCTTTCTCGGGATCAAGCTACAGGGCGATTTCTCGGGGGCGCAGACAGGACGTCGCCGCTCCGACAGCAGTATTTCCGGCTTCACGCTCACCGACGCGTATGTCGAGCTCGTCCCTCCCCTGGGGAACGCGCCCGCGGGCTCACTGCTCACCTTGCTGAGACCAGCGCTCGTCGCGGGGCAGTTCAAGATGCCTTTCAGTCTCGAGTACGTGACGCCCTTCGGGCTCCTCAAGACCGCGAACCGCTCCCAGGTCGTCGACCGCATCACGCCGAAGCGCGACATCGGAGCCATGGGACAGATCGGTTGGTCGCGGTATGTGACGCTTGCCGCCGCGGCTGTGAACGGCGAGGGGGCGAACGCCACCGCGAATCCGGATGGTCATCAGCTCGTGCTGTCCCGCCTCACGCTCACGCCCGTACGCGTCTGGGAGGTAAGCGGAAAGATCGCGAACGAGAGCGCCGACCACGTCTGGGGCTACGACTCACGCCTCCTCTGGCACGGCCTTACCCTCGAAGGGGAGAGCATCTCTCGCACGCGGCCGCTGAGCGCGACGACGGCGCTCGATGCGGGGGGCGGCTACGCTCTCATTGCCTATCGCATTTTTCCGTGGCTCGAGCCGGTGTACAAGTACGACCGGTACTGGGACACGCGCACGACGGTGAGGGGGACGATCACCACGATCGCGTCGTCGAGTGCGACCTGGAACGTGTTCGGTGTCAATCTCTCCTCGGCGCAGCAATCGATTCGGCTTCAACTCGACTGGCAACGACGGTCGGAGCGCCCCACGCCGGGACGCACCGATGAGTACATTGCTCAGCTCATCGCGAATTTTTAGAAAGGATTTTCGGCCTTGCGGCGTCGGTGCCGGCCCGAGGCAAAGCCACCAATCGGTTTTCCGGTGATTCAGCCGACCTATGACAAAGTGCCCCGCGGCCAAGGTCGCGGGGCACTTTGAGTGTGGAAAGGGCGAGCCTAACGCCCGCCGCCGCTCCCACCAGAGCCGCCCGACCCACCTTTGCCGCCACCCTGTCCACCACCGCCCTGTCCGCCGCCACCCATTCCGCCGCCGCTGCCGCCGGAGCCGCCCTTGCTCCCGCCGCCGCCCTGCCCACCACCGCCCTGTCCGCCGCCGCTGCCGCCGGAGCCACCCTTGCTCCCGCCGCCGCCCATCCCACC